>NZ_JAOAUU010000151.1 GCF_030157465.1 Zoogloea sp. | reverse complement strand
CCGAGCACAGCCAGGGCTCGACGATGGTGATGGGCATCGCCAACCTCGCGATGGCGACCGGCAACATCGGCCGGCCGGGCGTGGGCGTCAATCCGCTGCGGGGGCAGAACAACGTGCAGGGCTCCTGCGACATGGGCTCGTTTCCCCACGAGTTGCCGGGCTACCGCCCGGTGTCCGACCCGGCCACGCGGGCCGTGTTCGAAGCGCGCTGGGGCGTGGCCCTCGATCCCGAGCCCGGCTACCGCATTCCCAACATGTTCAGTGCCGCGCTGTCCGGCAGCTACAAGGGCATGTACGTGCAGGGCGAGGACATTGCCCAGTCCGACCCCAACACCTCCCACGTGGAAGCCGCGCTGCGCCAGCTCGAATGCCTGGTGGTGCAGGATATTTTCTTCAACGAAACCGCCAAGTTCGCCCATGTGTTTTTGCCCGGTGCGTCCTTTCTGGAAAAGGACGGCACCTTCACCAATGCCGAGCGGCGCATCTCGCGGGTGCGCAAAGTCATGGAACCGCTGGGCGGCAAGGCCGACTGGGAAGCCACCCAGGCGCTTTCCTGCGCCCTTGGCGTGCCGATGAACTACCGCCACCCGTCTGAAATCATGGACGAGATCGCCGCGCTCACGCCCGGCTTTGCCGGCGTCAGCTACGCCTTGCTCGACGAAGCCGGCAGCCTGCAATGGCCGTGCAACGCCGCCGCGCCCGGCGGAACGCCGATCATGCACGCCGACGCCTTCACCCGCGGCCTCGGGCGTTTTGTCGTCACCGAATACGTGCCGACCACCGAGAAGGTCACCCGGCGCTATCCGCTGATTCTCACCACCGGCCGCATCCTCAGCCAGTACAACGTGGGCGCCCAGACCCGGCGCACCGCCAACACCGTGTGGCACGACGAGGACCGCCTCGAGATTCATCCCCTCGACGCCGCCGACCGGGGCATTGCCGATGGCGACTGGGTTCTCATTGCCAGCCGCGCCGGTGACACCCGGTTGCGCGCCCGGGTGTCGGAGCGGATGCAGCCGGGGGTCGTCTACACGACCTTCCACTTTCCTGGTTCCGGCGCCAATGTGATCACCACCGACAACTCGGACTGGGCCACCAACTGCCCCGAATACAAGGTGACTGCCGTGCAGGTTGAACTGGGCGAGCAGCCGAGCCGCTGGCAGGCCGAGTTCAGCCGTGCCGACACCGAGCAGCACGCGCTGCTGCCCGCCGGGCTGCCAAAGTGAGCGGCGTGTCCACCGCCGATGACCTGCCGGCGCTGATGGCGGTGAGCGCCTGGCGCATCGAAGGCGGCCGGGTGAGCGCGAAGGCCGATGCGGTGGTCGAGGAAGTGCCCGTGGCGCTGGTCTACAACGGCATCTCCCACGCGGTGATGCTCGCCACGCCCACCGATCTCGATGATTTCGCCCTTGGTTTCAGCCTCACCGAAGGCCTTATCGCCGGCCCGTCCGATTTGCTGGATGTGGACGTCGTGCCCACCGAACTTGGCATCGAGCTTCAGCTGAGCGTCACCGCCAGCAGCTTCCAGGGTTTCAAGGCCACCCGCCGGCAGCTGTCGGGGCGCACGGGTTGCGGCCTGTGCGGGCGCGAGAGCCTGGCCCGGGCGATTCTCGATGTGGCACCGGTGCCGCGCCGCCTGGGTGTAAGCCCGGGCGCGCTGGAGCGGGCCATCGCCGGGCTGCCGGACGCCCAGTTGCTGCACCGGCAAAGCGGCGGCGTGCATGCCGCCGCCTGGGTCGGGCGGGACGGAGACATCCAGTTGCTGCGCGAAGACGTGGGCCGCCACAACGCCCTCGACAAGCTGATCGGCGCCATCACCCAGCGGCGCATCGACACGGCGAGCGGCTTTGTGGTGATCACCAGCCGCGCCAGCCACGAACTGGTGCACAAGGCGGCCTGTGTCGGCATCGAGCTGCTGGCTGCCGTGTCGGCGCCCACTGCGCTGGCCGTGCGCAACGCCGGGGCGGCCGGGCTGACGCTGGCCGGCTGGCTGCGGAAGGACGGATTTTCGATCTACACCCATCCAGAGCGGATCGTTCCGGCGCCGGATATTTAAACCGGCACGTCGGCCGGCAGCTCGCTTTCGTCGACCTTCCGCGCCCGAAAAGTTTGCGGTGGCACGCCGGTCCAGCTGCGAAAGGCGCGGCTGAAACTCTTCTCGTTGCCAAACCCTACCAGCGCCGAAATCTGCTTGATCGAGCGCTGGCTGCGGTTCAGCAGTTCTATCGCCCGGTCGCGGCGGGCTTCGTCCTTGATCTGCTGGAGCGACGAGCCTTCTTCGTGCAGCTGGCGGTGCAGCGTGCGCACCGACACGTGGAGGTGTTCGGCAACCCGCTCGGCCGTGGCTGCGCCGCTGGCAGGATCGCGCAGAAAACGGCGCACGCCCTCGACCAGCAGGCGGTCGCGCCGGTATTGCAGCACCGTGAGCGGCAGCGCGCGCTGCAGCATGGTGCGGAGTGCCGCTTCGTCACGGCGCAGCGGCAAATCCAGGTAGCGGGCGTCGAAGCTGAAGCCGGCAAGCTCGGCCTCGAAACGCACCGGGCCCGGGAACATCAGCGGGTAGGCGTCGGCGTGGGCGGGCGCGGGGAAGGGGAAGCGGCTTTCGTTCAGCGGAATGCGCGAATCAATCGCCCAGCAGGCGTAGCCCAGCACGTAGCGCAGCAGCGTGACAAGGCAGAACTCGCGCATCTCGCCCAGCGGACGATGGGGGGTGAGGGTGAGTGTGGCGGCGGTTTTGGTGACATCGAGCGAGAGCGTGATGTCGTCGGTGAGCAGGCGGTGATGGCGGCACCAGCGCTTGAGCGCAACGCCCAGGTTAGGGGCACCCAGCGATGCGCGGCACAGCATGCCGTAGCTGCCCCACGGCAGCCGCCGCGAAAACCAGCCCAGCGCCTCGTCGTCGAGTTCCTGCATGGCGTGCCCGGAGATGATTTCCATCTGCGCGGCGGTGATGCGGGCTTCCGGCTGCTTGAGCAGGCCCGGGTCGATGCCGGCACGGGCGAGCGCGCTGGCCGGGTTTGCACCGTAGCGCAGATAGGCCAGCACGATCGCCCGGATGAAGGCGATAGGCGTGACGGCACGGCCGGTGAATGATGTTCTGAGCGGTGAATTCATTGCCCACGAATCATAACTTTCGTGGCACGATTTGCAACCACGATGGCGCCCGCAAGGCCCCGCGAGCGCTTACGCTCCGGGGCACTTGAAAAGATCGCAGCGCCCGTCGGCAAACCACAAAAACGGAGGAGACAAACCCATGAACATCCCCAGCCTCGACTTCAACCTCGGCGAAACCATCGAAGCGCTGCGCGACACCGTGCAGGCCTTTGCAGCCAAGGAAATCGCACCCCGCGCGGCGGCCGTCGACCGGGACAACCTGTTTCCGGCCGACCTGTGGAAGAAGCTCGGCGACCTGGGCCTCCACGGCATGACCGCGCCCGAGGAGTACGGCGGCACCAACATGGGTTACCTCGCCCACATCATCGCGCTGGAAGAAGTCTCCCGCGCCTCCGCGTCGGTAGGCCTGTCGTATGGCGCCCACTCCAACCTGTGCATCAACCAGATCCGCAGAAACGGCAGCGACGCCCAGAAGCAAAAATACCTGCCCAAGCTGATCTCCGGCGATCACGTGGGGGCGCTGGCCATGAGCGAGCCCAATGCCGGCTCCGACGTGGTTTCCATGAAGCTGCGTGCCGACAAGAAGGGCGACCGCTTCGTGCTCAACGGCGCCAAGATGTGGATCACCAACGGCGGCGACGCCGACACGCTGGTGGTGTATGCCAAGACCGACATCGAAGCCGGCGCCAAGGGCATGACGGCCTTCATCGTCGAAAAGGGCATGAAGGGCTTCACCCACGGCACCCACCTCGACAAGCTGGGCATGCGCGGCTCCAACACCTTTCCGCTGTTCTTCGACGACGTGGAAATCCCCGAAGAAAACGTGCTTGGTGGCGTGGGCAACGGCACCCGGGTGCTGATGAGCGGCCTCGACTACGAGCGCGCCGTGCTGTGCGGCGGGCCGCTGGGCATCATGGCCGCGTGCATGGACGTGGTGGTGCCTTACCTCCACGACCGCAAGCAGTTTGGCCAGAGCATCGGCGAGTTTCAGCTGATGCAGGGCAAGGTGGCCGACATGTACTCCACCTGGATGGCCAACCGCGCCTACGTGTATGCCCTCGGTCAGGCCTGTGACCGCACCGACCACGCCCGCACCCTGCGCAAGGATGCGGCCGGCGCCATTCTGTACTCCGCCGAAAAGGCCACCTGGATGGCCGGCGAGGCCATTCAGACCCTTGGCGGTGTGGGCTACACCAACGAATACGCCGCTGGCCGCCTGTGGCGCGATGCCAAGCTGTATGAAATTGGCGCCGGCACCAGCGAAATCCGCCGCATGCTGATCGGCCGCGAGCTGTTCTCCGAAACCGCCTGAGCCGGAGCCTCCATCCATGACCGTCATCAAATCCGCCATCAACCCGCGCTCGGCCGAATTCCAGGCCAACGCGGCCGCCATGAGCAAGACCGTTGCCGACCTGCGCGACAAAGCGGCCCAGGTTTCGCTGGGCGGCGGCGAATCCGCCCGCGCCAAGCACAGCGCCCGCGGCAAGCTGCTGCCCCGCGACCGGGTCGATCACCTGCTCGATCCGGGCACCGGCTTTCTCGAGGTCGGCCAGCTGGCCGCCCTGGGCATGTACGACAACGAAGCGCCGTCCGCCGGCGTGATCACCGGCATCGGGCGGGTGAATGGCGTCGAATGCATGATCGTCGCCAACGACGCCACCGTTAAGGGCGGCACCTATTACCCGATGACGGTCAAGAAGCACCTGCGCGCCCAGGAGATCGCCCAGCAAAACAAGCTGCCGTGCATCTACCTCGTGGATTCCGGCGGTGCCTTTTTGCCCCGGCAGGATGAAGTCTTCCCCGATCGCGACCACTTCGGGCGCATCTTTTTCAACCAGGCCAACATGTCGGCCGAGGGCATTCCGCAGATCGCGGTGGTGATGGGCTCGTGCACCGCCGGCGGCGCCTACGTGCCGGCCATGAGCGACGAGACCATCATCGTCAAGAACCAGGGCACGATCTTCCTGGGCGGCCCGCCGCTGGTGAAGGCCGCCACCGGTGAAGTCGTCAGCTCCGAAGACCTCGGCGGCGGCGACGTGCACACCCGTGTTTCCGGCGTCGCCGATCACCTGGCCGAAAACGACACCCACGCGCTCTCGATCGCCCGTCGCATCGTCGGCACGCTCAACCGCATCAAGCCCGTCAGCCTCAAGCTGCTGGATTCCGAAGAGCCGATCTACGATCCGGCCGAGCTTTACGGCGTGATTCCGTCGGACACCCGCAAGCCCTACGACGTGCGCGAAGTGATCGCCCGCGTCGTCGATGGCTCCCGCTTCGACGAGTTCAAGGCGCGCTACGGCACCACGCTGGTCACCGGCTTTGCGCACCTTTACGGCATGCCCGTCGGCATCATTGCGAACAACGGCATCCTGTTTGGCGAATCGGCCCAGAAGGGCGCCCACTTCGTCGAGCTGTGCGCCCAGCGCGGCGTGCCGCTGGTGTTCCTGCAGAACATCACCGGCTTCATGGTGGGCCGCAAGTACGAAAACGGGGGCATCGCCAAGGATGGCGCCAAGATGGTGATGGCGGTGTCCACCGCCCAGGTGCCCAAGCTCACGGTGCTGATCGGCGGCAGCTTTGGCGCCGGCAACTACGGCATGTGCGGCCGCGCCTACAGCCCGCGCTTCTTGTGGATGTGGCCCAACAGCCGCATCTCGGTGATGGGCGGCGAGCAGGCCGCCAGCGTGCTGGCCACCGTGCGCCGCGACGGCATCGAGGCCAAGGGCGGCGGCTGGAGCAAGGACGACGAGGAAGCCTTCAAGTCGCCCATCCGCCAGCAATACGAGGACCAGGGCCACCCGTACTACGCCACCGCCCGCCTGTGGGACGACGGCGTGGTCGACCCGGCGCAAACCCGCCGTATCCTGGGTTTGTCCCTGTCGGCCAGCCTCAACGCGCCGATCCTGCCGACCAAGTTCGGCCTGTTCCGCATGTGATTGGCCCACAGGCACGCACGGAAAGCGAGACTGCACGATGAACTTTGAAACCCTGGAAATTGCCCGTGACGGCGGTGTGGCGACGATCTGGATGAACCGTCCGGACGTCCACAACGCCTTCAACGAGCTGTTGATTGCCGAACTCACCGCCGCCTGCGGGGCACTGGATGCCGACGAATCGGTGCGCGTCGTGGTGCTGGCCGGCCGTGGCAAGAGCTTTTCGGCTGGCGCCGACCTCAACTGGATGCGCCGCGCCGCCGATGCCTCGGTCGAGGAAAACCTGCAGGACGCCCGCAAGCTGGCCGGCATGCTGCGCACGCTGGCCGAAATGAACAAGCCGACCATCGCCCGCGTTCATGGTGCCGCGCTGGGCGGCGGCATGGGGCTGGCTTCGGCCTGCGACATCTGCATCGCCGGCACGGGCGCGGTGTTCGCCACCTCCGAGGTGAAGTTCGGAATCATTCCGTCGGCCATCAGCCCCTACGTGCTGCGCGCCATCGGCGCCCGTCAGGCGGGGCGCTACTTTCAGACCGCCGAGCGGATTTCCGCCGCCCGCGCCGTGGAGCTCGGGCTGGCTCACGAGGCCGTTGCGCCCGACGCACTCGATGCCGCGGTGCAGGAAGTGGTTACCGCGCTCTTGCAGGGCGGCCCCCGCTCACAGGCCGCAGCCAAGGATCTGATCCGCGCCGTGGCCAATCAGCCGATCACAGACGCACTCGTCGAAGACACCGCCCGCCGCATTGCCACCCTGCGCAGCACGCCGGAAGCGAAGGAAGGCCTCGCCGCCTTTCTCGACAAGCGCCCGGCAGCCTGGGTGCAGGGGTGACTGCAGAGTCGCCTAGCCGGTGCTCGATCAACGAATAAGCGGGCGACTGAAGTCGCTCCTACAGAAAAACGGGAGACAAAATGTTCAACAAGATCCTGATCGCCAACCGCGGCGAAATTGCGTGCCGGGTCATCAAGACGGCCCGCCGCCTCGGCATCAAGACCGTTGCCGTGTATTCCGAGGCCGACGCCGGCGCGCGCCATGTGCGCCTGGCGGACGAAGCCGTGCTGATCGGCCCGGCGCCCGCCCGTGAGAGCTACCTCGTCATCGAGCGCATCATCGCCGCGGCCCGGCAAACCGGCGCGCAGGCAATTCACCCGGGCTACGGCTTCTTGTCCGAGAACGAAGATTTTTGCCATGCCTGCGAAGCGGCCGGAATCGTCTTCATCGGCCCGCCGGTTTCGGCGATCCGCGCGATGGGCTCGAAATCCGAAGCCAAGAAGCTGATGGAAAAAGCGGGTGTGCCGCTCACCCCCGGCTACCACGGCGACAACCAGGAAGCGGGCTTTCTCAACGTGCAGGCCGACGCCATCGGCTACCCGGTGCTCATCAAGGCGGCGGCGGGCGGTGGCGGCAAGGGCATGCGGCTGGTTGAAAGGAGCGCCGATTTTCTGGATGCGCTGGCGTCGTGCAAGCGTGAAGCGGCATCGAGCTTTGGCAACGACCACGTGCTGGTCGAAAAATACCTCACCCGCCCGCGCCACATCGAAATCCAGGTTTTCGGCGACACCCAGGGCAACGTGGTTTACCTCTTCGAGCGGGATTGCTCGGTGCAGCGTCGCCACCAGAAGGTGCTCGAAGAAGCCCCGGCCCCCGGCATGACGCCCGAACGCCGTGCCGCCATGGGCAAGGCGGCCGTCGAAGCCGCCAAGGCCGTTGGCTACGTGGGCGCCGGCACCGTCGAGTTCATCGCCAACCAGGACGGCAGCTTCTACTTCATGGAGATGAACACCCGCCTGCAGGTGGAGCACCCCGTTACCGAGATGATCACCGGCCTCGATCTGGTGGAATGGCAACTCCGCGTGGCGGCCGGCCAGCCGCTGCCGCTGGCCCAGGAGCAGCTCGCCATCAATGGCCATGCGCTCGAGGCACGCATTTATGCCGAAGATCCGTCCAAGGGCTTCCTGCCTTCCACCGGCCGGCTGGTGCACCTGGCGCCGCCCGAAGAAGGCATGCATGTGCGTGTGGATACCGGCGTGGAGGAGGGCGACGAGATTTCGCCTTTCTACGACCCGATGATCGCCAAGCTCATCGTGTGGGATGTCAACCGCGACCGGGCGCTGGCCCGCATGCTGCAGGCGCTGGCCGAGTATCGGGTGGTTGGCGTGGCCAACAACATCGAGTTCCTGTCGCGGCTCACCGCCTGCCCGGCCTTTGCCAATGCCGACCTCGACACCGGCCTGATCGAGCGCGAGAAGGATTACCTCTTTCCCGAGCAACGCGAGCCCGCCCGCGAAGCCTGGCTGGCCGTGGCCCTGGCCGAGCTGCTGCGCGAGCGGGAGCGTGCCGGTCAGCTGGCGGCCCGGCATCCGGAACCGGATTCGCCCTGGCATCGTCGCGACGGCTGGCGCATCAACAGCGCGGCCAGCCGCACGCTGATCTTTCGCCTTGGCGACGTGGAGAAGATGCTCGCCGTCACTGACCGTGGCAGCGCCTTTGACATCACCCTCGACGGCGTTGTCAGCACCGTGAGCGGCAGCCTCAACCCCCGCGGCCTGCTGCGGGCCGAGTTCGACGGCCTGCGCACCACGGCCACGGTGGTGGTTGCCGGCGAGCGCCGCCACCTGTTCGGCAACGGCCGCGCGTGGCAGTTTGCCGCGGTCGATCCGCTCTTTCACAGCGGCGAAGGCGGCGGTGCCGAAGGCGGCTTGCTGGCGCCCATGCCCGGCAAGGTGATCGCGCTGATCGCCGCTGAAGGCGCCACGGTGGACAAGGGCGCGCCGCTCTTGATCCTCGAAGCCATGAAGATGGAACACACCATCACCGCCCCGGCCGCCGGCACGGTAAAGGCCTTCCGCTTTGCGGTGGGCGACCAGGTGGGCGACGGCGCCGAGCTGGTCGACTTCGAGGCCACCCCGGCCTGAATAACGGGGCGCCAAGGGGCGACTTGTAGGGGCGACTTCAGTCGCCCACCTGCGCGTAAATCAAGCGCCATTCGTTGACCAAAGCACGGGTAGATACTGTTATCCCCGTCAAGCTCCGTGAAGCCCTGGCTGGAAG
>NZ_JAOAUU010000150.1 GCF_030157465.1 Zoogloea sp. | reverse complement strand
ACGGGAACTGGAAAGGGCGGGCGCACCGCGCAGCTTGAGGATTTCGGACATGGCAAGGATGGGCGCGAAGTTGAAACCGGCACGGCACGGGGTTGAATCCGAGAAGCCGGACACGAAAAAGATTCGGGATTATACCCGAGCCCCATCCGCACTCCGACCACCCTTTCACGCCACCGCGCCGCCACCTTGCAAGCTCGCCCCAAAAACCCGGCAACACCGCCATCTGCGGCATACGCCAGAATAGCCTGCGTCCATATATGACATAATTCACGATTCTACTGTTTGCGGATCGCGAGCCATGCCGTCCGGTCGAGCCTTTCTCCTGTCGTCGCGCGGCTTCTGGGCCATCACGCTGGCTTTTTGCGCAGTCGAGATGGCGGTCGTGGCCTTCGCCTACCAACGGAACACCGATCAGCGCCAGCTGGCCGAGCAGGTCGCCCTGGTACGCGAAAGCACTACGGTGGTCTGGCACCTGAGTGCCCGCTCGGGCGCCATCAGCGGAACCGAATTTCCCGCCCCCCCGGCCATCCCCGACCCGCAGCACGCCTGGCTCACCAACGTCCTGCAGGCCTTGCGCACCGGTGGAGCCGTCCATGCACTGGACAGCACGGCGGCGCACCTTCCCCCGGTCGAATCGACCGATGCCCGCCTCGCACTCACGGATGCCATCGTTCGCTGGAGCAGCTTTTCGCGGCTCAACGCCCGCGAGCCGGGTTCCGATGCGGCCTACGACGAACTCCGGACACTCGGCGCGACCCTGAGCGGACTGGGCGTCCTGCTGGCCGAAAAGCGCGACATCGCCGGGCGCGAAGCCATGTTGCTGGTCGTGCTCGCCATCGGCAGCTGCGTGGCGGCCTTTCTAACGGTCGGTACCCTGCTGCTGCGCCAGACGCGCCGCTTCGAGCGATCCGGCCGGCTGATGCGTTCGATGATGAACCAGATCGGCGCCGGCGTTTGCATCCTGGGCAGCACCGACAAGATCGCCGACGCCAACCGCGCCGCCTGCCGGATGCTCGGCCGCCCGCGCCGGGATCTGCGCGGGCGGCGCCTTGGCGACATCCTGAAGGAAAACGATGGCGTCTGGACCGGCGAACGCCCCGATGGCATGCCCCTCGCAATCGAGCGCATCCCCGGCACCATCGAAAGCGAAAATGGCCCGCTGCGCATCGTTACCCTGCTCGATGTCACCGCACGCCACCTGACTGCCGAATGCCTCCAGCACCTGGCGAACCATGATTCGCTCACCGGGCTGCCCAACCGCGGCTTTCTCGAAGGCCATTTCAAGCGTGAGCTGGCCCGCTGCAACCAGGAAGGCCTGATCCTCGGCGTGGCCGTCATCGACCTCGACGGCTTCAAGCCAGTCAATGACACATACGGCCACGCCGTCGGCGACGAACTCCTCGTCCTGGTCGCACAGCGCTTCACCGCCGCCCTGCGGATCCGCGACCTGATTGCCCGTACCGGCGGAGACGAGTTCGTCGGCGTGTTCCCGGACGTGGGCAACCGCGACAGCCTGGCCTTCCTCGGCGAGCGCCTGCTCGGGGTGTTCGACCAACCATTCATGGTGCATGGGCACAGCATCAGCCTCGGTGGCAGCATCGGCCTCGCCATCGCACCCGAAGACGGCGCCGACCAGGACAGCCTGCTGCGCTCCGCCGACGCAGCCATGTACCGTGCCAAGCGCACCGGCAAACGCCGCCTCTACCTGGCCGCGGTAACCGACCCCGGACGGGTCGCCTGAAGGCCGCTTCGACGACCGGAGACAATCGGGTAAACTGTACGGTTTTGCCGCGCAGCCCCGCCCTTCCCTTGCGTCAGTCCTCCATTCCCGATCCGAACGACAGCCTTCCGGCCGCCAGCGAAGCTGCAGCCTTTCCGCTCGCGTGGGCGCTCGTGCCGGCACTGCTGCTGGCCGGCCTGGCCCTGCTGGTGGCACTGAGCGGCAGCAACACGCAGTTGTTCATCACGCTCAACGCCGCGGGCAGCGGCCTTCCATCCGCCTTGTGGGCCACGATCACGCTGGGCGGCTCGGTTCTCGGCGCCCTCGCCCTCCTCGCCCCTACGCTCAAGACCCAGCCACGCTGGCTGGCCTCGGCATTTCTTGCCTCACCGCTGGCCATGCTGTTCAGCCAGGGCGGCAAGCAGTACTTCGACATCATGCGACCGGCCGGGGTACTCGAACCGGAAAGCTTCAACCTCATCGGTCAGAAGCTCTACGTGCACGCCTTTCCCTCCGGCCATGCAACCACCGCCTTCGTTGTTGCAGCAGCACTCATCCTCGCCTGGCCCAGGGCAGCCACACGCTGGCGGGCGGCGGCGGGCATCCTCGGCCTCGCCGGCCTTGTGGCCTTTTCACGGATTGCCGTCGGCGCCCACTGGCCTCTCGACGTGCTCGCCGGCGCGGCCGGCGGCTGGACGGCCGGCGCGATTGGCGTGTGGCTGTCGACTCGCCTGCCCGCGTTCTCCGAGGCGCGGAGCATTCGGATAATGGCGACAATCGTGCTCGCAACCAGCCTGGCCCTGCTTTTCGTCGACACCGGCCAGCCCGAGGCACACCTCTACCGCATCGGTCTGGCCGCCTGGGGCATTGGCGGCGCCGCCGCAGCCCTCATGAACGACCCGGAACGCAGCTGATGAACATCAAGCGCATCCTTGCCGTCGCCGTTTCGGCCGGTCTTCTCGCCTGGCTGATGGCAGACGGACGCTGGCGCGGGCTCGGCGAAGTCTTCGCCCGGCTCGACGGCCTCACGCTGGGCCTGGCCGCCGCAGGTTTCGGGCTCTCCTACCTGCTGCGCGCGCTACGCATCTTCGACGAGTTCCGTGCCCAGGCCGGCGGACGTTTCGGCACCTGCCTGCGCATCACGCTGATCCACAACGCGATGATCAACGTCGTGCCATTCCGGGGCGGCGAAGCGGCCTTTCCGCTGCTGTTGCGCAAGAATTTCGGGGTGCCGCTGCCACGGGCCATCGCCTCGCTGTTCTGGTTTCGCCTGCAGGACGCCTTCGTCGTCATGGCACTGGCGGCCATCGTCTGGCCGGGCCTGCATCCGGCGCTCAAGGCCACCGCGGTGCTCGGCGTCGTCGCCATCGCCTGGTGGCTGCCCCGCTGGGCGCGAGCCCCTCATGCCTGGGCTGACGGCAGCGGCTTGACCGCAAAATTCGCCAAGGTGCGTGACGCATTTGCCGAAAGCACCCGCCACGCCCGCTACGGCTGGGTCTGGACTCTTGCCAACTGGACGGTGAAACTTGCCGCCCAGGCGGGCCTGCTGGCAGCGCTGATTCCCGCCTCTGCCAACGTCGGCGCGGCCGGCGCCCTCGGAGCCGAGCTCGCCGCGATTCTGCCGATTCAGGGCGTGGCCGGCTTCGGAACCTACGAAGCCGGCGCCGCCGCAGCCATGCTGCCCAGCGGCGTCGCCCTGGCAAGCGGCCTCCAGGCGGCCCTGGCCCTTCATCTTTTCGTGATCGCCTGCGCGGTCACCTCCGGCGCGATTGCCTGGCTTTTCCCCTCTGCCACCGCGCGGGAAACGACCGGCACGGCCCCGTCCGACATACAATCCGCCTTGTCCGCCGCTGACGGGGCGCCCACCCGATCCTCTGCAGAATAGCCACCATGACCCAAGCCACCCAGCTCTCCCCGCTTCCGCCGGCCACGCCGCAAATTCCGGCCGACCTGCTGCCCCATCGCCTGTCGGTGGTGGTGCCGCTCTACAACGAGGAAGACAACGTCGACCCGCTCCTCGAGCGCATCCACCTGGCCCTCAATCCCTACCCCTATCCGTGGGAAGTGGTGATCGTCGACGACGGCAGCTCCGACAACACCGTTCCCAACCTCGAAAAGGCCGCGCTGCGCTACGGCCCTCACGTGCGCATCGTCGCGCTGATGCGCAATTTCAAGCAGACCGCCGCGATGCAGGCCGGCCTTGACGCTGCGCGTGGCGACGTCATCGTGACCATGGACGGCGACCTGCAGAACGACCCCATCGACATTCCGCGCATGGTCGGCCGCCTGCTGCGCGAAGACCTCGACCTGGTTGCCGGCTGGCGCAAGAACCGCAAGGACGGGATGATCCTGCGCAAGATTCCCTCCAAGATCGCCAACCGCCTGATCGCCCGCATCACCGGCGTTCACCTGCAGGACTACGGCTGTTCGCTGAAGGCCTTCCGCGCCACCGCGATCAAGAGTGTCCGCCTGTACGGCGAAATGCACCGCTTCATCCCGGCGTGGCTGGCCACGGTCACCACCCCGCGCAAGATCGCCCAGGAAGAAGTCACCCACCACGCCCGCATGTTCGGCGAATCCAAGTACGGCATCTCGCGCACCTTCCGGGTCATCCTCGACCTGATCTTCGTCTACTTCTTCATGCGTTTCCGCACCCGCCCGGGCCACTTCTTCGGCGGCATCGGCCTGGCCCTGGGCGCACTGGGCATCCTGATCCTCACCTATCTCACCGGCCTCAAGCTGTTCACCGGCGCCTCCATCGGCACCCGGCCGATGTTCTTCGGCGGCTTCTTCTTCGTCATCGCCGGCGTGCAGATGGTCACCTCCGGTGTGCTGGCCGAACTCCTGACCCGCGTTTACTTTGAATCCGGCCAGAGCCAGGCTTACGTCGCCCGCGAAACCCCTGCGCTCACCGACGGCCAGGGCTGGCATTCCACCAACGGCAAAAGCGCCAGCTAACCCCTCGGGCCGCCCATGACCGGATATTCATCCACCAACGGGCGGCTGGCGGGCAGCCCGCTCCGCCTCCTGATCCTCGCCCTGCCCCTGTTCGCCTTCCTGCTCCGGCTCGGCGGCGCGCCGCTGTTCGACGTGGACGAAGGCGCCTTCTCCGAAGCCACGCGGGAAATGTTCGAGCGCGGTGACTTCTTGTTCACCTATCTCAACGGGGCCCCCCGCTTCGACAAGCCGATCTTCATCTACTGGCTGCAGTCCATCGGCTACCTGATTTTCGGCGGCACCGACTGGGTCGAGTGGGCGTTTCGCCTGCCATCCGCACTGGCAGCAATCGCCTGGAGCTACGCAACCTACTTCTTTGCCCGCAAACGCTTTGGCGAAGACAGCGCGCTGATCGCCCTGGCCGTCGCCAGCACGGCCCTCGGCCCCTTCGCCATCGGCCGCGCCGCCACGGCCGACGGCCTGCTCAACTGCCTGCTCGCACTCACGCTTTTCGACGTCTGGCGCCACCTTGAAAGCGGGCAGCGTGCGCCGCTGCTGCGCGCCTTCGTCTGGATCGGCCTGGGCGCCCTGACCAAAGGCCCGGTTGCACTGGTCGTGCCCGGTGCTGTCAGCCTGCTCTACTGCGCCAGCCGCGGCGAATGGATGCGCTGGCTGCGGATGGTCTTCAACCCCCTCGGCCTCCTCATCCTGATCGCCATCGTCGCGCCCTGGTACGCCTACGCCTACATGCGCCACGGACAGGATTTCATCGATGGCTTCATCCTGCGCCACAACGTCCAGCGCTTTTCCGGCTCGCTGGAGGGCCACGGCGGCAGTGCCTTCTACTACCTGCTCGCCGTGCCGCTCCTGCTGCTGCCCTGGAGCGGGCTGTTCATCGCGGCCCTCGGCAGGATTCGCACAGGCTTCGGTGATCCGCTGCAACGCTTCCTGTGGCTGTGGTTCGCCTTCGTGCTGGGCTTTTTCTCGCTCTCGGGCACCAAGTTGCCTCACTACGTGCTGTACGGCTGCACCCCGCTGTTCATCCTGATCGGGCTTCAGGCCCAGTCGGCCCGGCGTGCCTGGCCGCACCTGATCCTGCCGGGGCTGCTGTTCGTGCTCTTCGCGCTTCTGCCCACGCTCTTCGACGCGCTGGCTCAAAGCACGCTGGGCGACGGCTTCTATCGTGCCCAGCTGGGGCGCGCCCTCGAAACCGCCGATACCTTCTACATCGCAAGCACCATCGGGGTTTTCGTGGCGTGGGTCTGCTTCGTGTTCTTCCCGCGGGTGCCCGTGCTGGCCCGGCTGGTGGTCACCGCCGCCGTGCAGGTCGGCCTGCTGGCCGGCGTCGTCGTGCCCTATGCGGGCGAACTGGCCCAGGGCCCCGTCAAACGGGCTGCGCTCGCGGCGCGCGAACTGGGTGGTGACGTCGTGTTCTGGCGCTTCACAACGGCACCCAGCTTCAGCGTCTACCGTCAGGCCGTCACGCTCAAGGGCGACCCGCAACCCGGGCAGATGGCGCTCACCCGCATCGACCGCCTGGCACCCGACGCTCCGGTCGAAATCCTGTTCCGGGAAGGCGGCGTGGCCCTTGTGAAGCTCAAGCCATGACCGAACGCAGCTACGCCCCGCTTCTTGCCATCATCGCCGCGCTGCTCACCGCCTACCGGCTGTGGGTGATCCGCCACCTGGGCATCGACCTCTACGTGGACGAGGCCTATTACTGGGGCTGGTCGCAGGCGCTGGATTGGGGCTACTTCTCCAAGCCCCCGGTGATTGCCGCGCTCATCGCCGCCAGCACTGCGCTGCTTGGCAACGGCATCATCGCCATCAAGCTGCCCTCGCTCCTGATCTACCCGGCCACCGCCTTTGCGCTGTACGCCCTCGGCACGCGCCTCTACTCGAAGCGGGTCGGCTTCTGGGCCGGCCTCGCCTTCATGTCGATGCCGCTGGTGGCGGCGCTAGGGTTGTTCGTATCCACCGATGCGCCGCTACTGCTGTGCTGGTCGCTGGCACTGCTGTTTTTGCTGCGCGCACTCGAACGGGAAGGCTGGGCCAACTGGCTGGCCTGCGGAGCACTCATCGGCATCGGCCTGATGTCCAAGTACACGATGGCGGCCTTCCTGCCATCGGCGCTGCTGCTGATCATTCTCGACCCGCGTCACCGGCGCTGGCTGGCCCGCCCCCAGCCGTGGGTGGCGGTACTGCTCGCCCTTGCCATCCTGGCCCCCAACCTGTACTGGAACTGGACCCACGATTTCCCGACTTTCCGCCACACCGCCGAAATCACCCGTGTCGGGCACGGCGAGCGCGGCTGGCACCCGGCCCAGCTCGGCGAATTCATCGGCGCCCAATGGTTGTCCTTCGGCCCGCTGCTCGGCGTACTGCTGGGCTGGGCACTGCTCCGCTCCCGCAAGCTGTGGCGCGAGCGCGCCCATCGCACGCTGCTGATTTTCATCGTGCCGCTGCTGCTGCTCGTGAGCGCCCAGGCCCTCACCGGCCGCGCCAACGGTAACTGGGCAGCGCCGATCTTCGTCGCCTCGTGCCTGCTGGTGCCCGCCGTGTTCCTCGCCGACAAGCGGCGCTGGGTGGTGGCGGGCGTGGTGGTCAACCTCGTCGCGTCACTGGCGGCCTATCACTGGCCCGACATCGCCCGCGTAGCAGGCATCGAACTGACCGCCAAAAACGACCCCTACAAGCGCGCCCGCGGCTGGATCAACCTCGCCGACGGCGTTGCGCCTCTCCTGGCCGAACACCCCGGAACGATCCTCGTCGGCGAAGATCGCGAGATCATCGCCCACCTCGTTTACCGCCTTCACCCCGCGGAATACGCGGCCTGGAACCCCGGACGCCCCCCCCGCGACCACTACGAGATCGTCACCACCCTCGCCGACAAGCGCGGCCGTGACGTGATCTACGTTGGCCGCCAGGCGGCAATCCCGGCCATCGCCGAACGCTTCTCCTCCAGCGAGCTGCTCGGCAAGGTCGTCGTGCCCATACACAAGGATTTCCGGCGGGAGGTGTATGTGTTCCTGCTGAAGGACTTCAAGGGCTACTGAGCGCGGCCGGGCTGCGCCTTCCCCGTGAGGGGCAAGAAGATCCGGGGCGGCCCTGCGTTTTCCTGACAAAACCGGCAACACCGCTGCCGGTTCAGCGTTCTTGGGATACCACGCCGGCCTCTGTCATGGCCTTTTCCAGCGCCGCCGCGGCACCCGGAAAATCGAAGTTATCCAGCGCCACCAGCACGGGGCCAAGACCTTCCTTGAGCGAAGAACGCAACACATCATTGTTTGCGTCCAGCACCTGCCGTGCTGCGATATCGTCTTCGGCCATGAGCTGCAGAAGCTCACGGCACACTGCCGAGAGCTGCGTCGAACTCGTCGTCGAATCAGCGGTTCCTTCCGGCACCACCCCAACGAGTCGGGGTTTGATCCAGCGCGCCATCACCGCCCACATGGCTGCGGGCGCGATGGGCTTAGGAAGATAATCGTTCATGCCCGCCTCGAGGCAGGGCTCTCGGTCACCAATCATCGCGTTGGCCGTCATCGCCACAATGGGCAACCCGGCGCGCCCGGGCAGCCGGCGAATCTCGCGGGTTGCCGTGAGGCCATCCATCACGGGCATCTGCACGTCCATTAAAACAAGGTCGTAGCTCGAGTCCCGCACCTTTTCGACCGCGATCTGGCCATTCTCGGCCAGGTCGACGATGAATCCTGCACCGCCAAGAAGCCTGAGCGCCACGAACTGGTTCATGCGGTCATCCTCGACCAGCAGAATCCGGGCGCCTTTCATACCCGCCGGCAAACCCCGCTCGGAGCCCATTACCGACGCAGTGGAATCGCCAGTGCCGGCCACCGGCTTGCGGAGTGCTTTTGCCAGCACGCCGGCAAGCGGCGCAAGACCGACGGGCTTGGCCAGAACAACGTCAATTCTCGCGCTGCTTCGACTTGCCGTCGCCTCGTCCAGCGCATCCCGAGACACCAGCACCAGCCCCGCCGAGGCGCCCAGACCACGGGCACGCAGTTGCCGGGCAGTCTGGAGTCCATCCATGCCGGGCATCGCGAAATCCAGGCAAATCAGGGAAAACGGCACACCGGCCGCCTCGGCCCGTTCAACCTCGCCGATCGCCTCCTGGCCGGACACAACCCCGATCACTTCGCAGCCAAGTTCTTCCAGCAAACGGCACAGCACGCCACGGGCGTTGCTGTTGTCATCCGCCACCAGCACCCGAAGCCCCTTCAGGGCGGTATTGGCCTCGGGAGCGGGCTCCGCCGCATCCTTGACAACGCCGACCCGAACGGTGAACCAGAACCGGCTGCCCTTGCCGTCCTCGCTCTCCACGCCAATCCTGCCGCCCATCAGTTCAACCAGGCTCCGGGCGATCGCCAGCCCCAGGCCGGTTCCGCCGTACTTGCGGGTTGTTGAATTGTCGGCCTGCTGAAAACGCTCGAAGAGTCTTTCCAGCGTATCGGCAGCCAGCCCGATGCCGGTGTCGCGCACTTCAAAAAGCAGCACCACTTCGTCACCCTGCTGCTGCACAAGCCTGACCGCCAGGTCAATCTCGCCGGCATCGGTGAACTTGACCGCGTTACCCACCAGCTTGAGCAGGATCTGTCCGATGCGCAGACCGTCGCCAACGAGGCTGCGCGGCACGTCGGCCGCCACGTCCAGCACCAACTCAAGCCCCTTTCCGGCAGCCTTCTCACGAACGCTGTCGACAACCGGGCCGAGGAGTGCCTCCAGCCGGAAATCCTGCCGCTCAACGCTGAGTGCATGGGTTTCGATCCGGGAGTAATCCAGGATGTCATTGAGAATTCCCAGCAAATGCTGGCTCGCCGCCTGCAGTTTCGTCAGATAGTCGCTCTGGCGCGGAGCCAGCGGGGTGCGCTGCAAAAGGTGAGCAAGGCCGATGATGGCGTTCATCGGCGTACGCAGTTCGTGGCTCATGTTGGCCAGAAATGCGCTCTTGGCCACGTTGGCCACCTCTGCCGCCTCCTTGGCCCGCACCAGTTCGGCGGTACGCTGACCAACCAGGTATTCCAGCTTGTTGCGATGGCGTTCGAGTTCGGCAACCAGCTCGTTGAGGCGGGTCACATCCCGGGCCGCGGCAAAAACGCCTGCCACCTTTCCCGACTCGTCCCGGTAAATGCTGGCGTTGTAGAGCACCTCGGTAATCCGCCCCGACGCATGCCGAATCGCCAGCTGATAATCGGTGACCTGACCACGCGAGAACACCTGCAGATACCCGGCCCGGGCCTTTTCCGGCTCGGTGAAGTAATCCGAGAAATCGCTGCCGACAAGCCTCTCGCGACCGATGCCGGTAACCCTCTCGGCGGCCGTATTCACATCCATGATCTTGCCGTCGGCGCTGATCGTCACCAGCGGATCGAGACTGGCCTCAAGCAGGCTGCGAGCGTAACTGGAGGCCGCGCGCAGTTGCACCTCGGCACGCTTGATCTTGCTTACATCGACAATCACGCCGTCGATCCACACGGGCCGGCCGGCATCGTCAAAGCTCGCCCGGCCGCGCTCACTGACCCACAAGCCATCCCCCTTGATGCGGTATTCGATCTGGTAGGTTTCGCGCCGCGCAATGGCTTCTGCAATCGCGCTCGAGACATGCGGCAAATCATCGGGATGCACCAGCTGTGCCAGCGTGCGCTCCCCCGACATGAAGCCTGAAATCGTCTCACCGGTCAGCGCCTCGATACCGCGACTGACATGCAGCAGACGCCGGGGAAACACCGGTTCGGCCTGGAACACCATCCCCGGCACATTCTCCACCAGGGCCTCAAAGCGCTCTCGGCGCTCTTCGAGTTCATCGGCAACGGCCACCATGCGGCGATGATGGCGCGCATGCATGTAAAGCAAGGCGAAGAACAACAGGTCGAGAATCACGCCGCCGGCGAGGATCAGCCTTGGATGATCGCTCTGGGTGGTCGCCTCGAAATCGCGGCTGCTCCGGAAGCGCACCGTCCAGACGTGCCCGGCGATGAGGACCGGCTGCTCACTCAGGTGGCGGGCCGCGCGTGACGTCTGCTCGGAGGCGAAGAGCAGGCTCTCGGGCGTCGGGGCGCCATCGAATACTTCGACTTCGGTATCGTCGTTCGAGTCCTTGAAAATGCCTCTCATCAAATCATCGGCACGGAAGGGGCTGTACACAAAACCCAGCAGCGCCGACCGACGCTCCTCGACAGTGTTCAGTGGCAAACCCTTGAGGTAGATCGGCAAATAGATGAGAAAACCCGGCTGCCGTGCCTCATCACCGATCTCCTGTCGCAGGACTACCTTGCCAGAAAGTGCCGCCTCGCCGGTGTCGCGAGCCCGGTCCATGGCCTCCCGACGCACCGGCTCGGAATACATGTCATACCCGAAGGCCTGCATGTTTCGTCCGGCAAAAGGCTCGATGTAAAGAATGGTGCTTAGAATCGCCCGATCGCCTGCAGGATGAATCGCGTACGTGGGAAAACCCTCGGCCCGCACCGCGGCCTCATGGGCTTCGCGCTGCTCGCCCGTAAGCAACAGCGCGAAGCCCGTGCCCTGGACGCCGGGCATATACCTGTCGAGCTGCAGCGTCTGAACATAGATGCGCCATTCTTCACGGCTGACCGCGCCACTGGCCGCAAAAAAAGCCGTCGTACCACGCAGGGTCTGTTCGTAATCCAGCATCCGGCTGTGAAGAACCATCCGCTGCTTCTCTACCCGGTATGCGAAACGATCACTGGACTGGGCTGCATAATCGGCCTCGGAGTAACGCCACAGGCCCAAGGTCAGCAGCAAGGAGACGACAAGAGCAAACCAGGCAACACTCTCGCGGCCAAGCAGACGGCTGGTCGGTCTGGGTAGCACGGCGTCGGCAAGATGCATCGGACCCTCCAGGATGAGCAAGCCCTTTGATACTCATCTTAGTAGAGCTTGTCCGTAAATAACCCGGCGTCGGCCTTGTATTCGCGGACGGGCTCCCAATCCCGCGACGGGTCGGCAGAGCCGACCCGCTCAGCCGGCCGGCGCCTCGGGCAGGGCGACCGGCAAATCATCCAGCTGGGCCGCCTCGATGCGCTGGAAGTGGGCCGTGATCTTGCGCGACGAAGTCTGAACCTCGGCCACATCCTCGCCGGCCTGGCGGATGTGGGTGGCGAGTTTCTGCATGCGTTCGTCGAAACGGCTGAAATCCTTGGCGAGCTTGCCGAGGGCATCCTTGATGACGTGAATCTGCTTGCGGGTTTCCACGTCCTTGAGCACGGCACGGGCGGTGTTGAGCACCGCCATCAGCGTGGTGGGCGACACGATCCACACCCGGCGCGTCATCGCGTAGGCCACCACTTCGGCGTGGTAGGCGTGAATCTCGGCGAACACGGCCTCGGCCGGCACAAACATCACCGCGCCGTCCGAGGTAACGTCGGGCTGAATATATTTTCCGGCAATGGCATCCACGTGCCGCTTCACGTCGTTTCTGAACGCCGTTTGCGCGGCGCGACGCTCGAGATCACCCACTTCGCCTTCAAACATGCGGTGATAGTTTTCGAGCGGAAACTTCGAATCGACCACCACCATGCCGGTGGGCTCGGGCAGGCGCAGCACGCAGTCGGCGCGGGTGCCGTTGGGCAGGGTGAACTGGAAGTCGAAGCTTTCGGGCGGCAGGGCGTTGCGCACCAGCGCTTCGAGCTGCACTTCTCCGAAGGCTCCGCGGGCGCGCTTGTCGCCGAGCAGCTCCTGCAGGCTCACCACGTTGGTGGTCAGATCGCCGATTTTCTTCTGGGCTTCGTCAATGGTGGCCAGCCGCGCCATCACGCTGGTGAAGGTTTCGTTGGTCTTGCGAAAGCCCTCGTCGAGGCGCAGGTTCACGTGGCCGGTGATCGCCTCCAGGCGCTCGCCCACGGTGCGGTTCATGGCCTCGATGCTGCTGCCGAGCTGCTCGGAGGCGTTCTTGAGCCCGCTTTGCAGCAGCTCCCGGTCGGCGCGGGCATGTTCGGACAAGGTTTTAAGGGTTTCGGCCAGCATCTCGGTGCGCAGTTTTTCCTGGCCGGCGGCAAAGGCGTTGGCCAGATCGGCGAGACGCAGTGTCATTTCCTCCTTCTGGCTGCCAAGCTGGCCCAGCAGCGCGAGATGCAGTTGCTGGAGGGCATGCCGGGACGCGGCCTGCTCGGCGTCGAGGCGATCACGCAGGTTGTCCACCTCGCCGGCCACGAGGTCGATCACCCGGTCGCTGCCGGCCGTGGAGCTGGCCTGCAATTCCCTTACAAACTGCAGATGCTGCTCGGCAAAGCGGCTATCGACACGCTGCCCCAGCCGCCCCATTTGCAGCACCAGCCATACAGCCGCGGCAAAAACAAACACGAGGGCGGCCACAAGCCACGGCAAAAACGCAGAAAAAACAGAAGAGGCATCAGGATTCATCGGCTGAAGTATACCCGGCCACCGAATCAGCTCAGCGCACGCAGGCTGGCCAGCGGCGGCCGGGAGAGGAGATGACGCGTCCCCAGCCAGCCAGCCAGCATCACCACCGCGCACCCGGCAAGCGCCCCCACCAGCACCGGCAGGCCGCTGGGCAAATAGGGCAGCTTGAATACGAAGCGCCCCAAGGCCCAGCCGATCCCGGTAGCCCCCACGCCCGCCAGCGCGCCGGACACCACGCCCAGCACGGCGAACTCGGCCAGCAGGGCAGACCGCAACTGGGCGTTGCGGGCGCCAAGGGTACGCAGAATGGAAAGCTCCTTCTCGCGCTCGTCGTGGGTGGCCTGCAGCGCCCCAAACAACACCACGACGCCGGCCACTACTGCAAAGGCAAACACAAACTGCACCGCCGAAATGAGCTGGTCCACCATGCCCTGGATCTGCCCGATCACCGCCGCCACGTCGATCACCGTGAAGTTGGGAAAGGCCGCCACCAGCCGGTTGGCAAAGTCCATCTGTGCCGGCGGCAGGTAAAAGCTGGTGATGTAGCTGGCCGGATAGCTTTCGAGCATGCCGGGCGCGGCAATGACGAAGAAGTTCACCCTCATCGAATCCCAGTCGAGCTTGCGCAGGCTGGTGATGCGCGCCTCGCTGCGCTTGCCGGCAATCTCGAAGCTCAGCACGTCACCCAGCTCAAGGCCCAGCGTCTGGGCCAGGCCCTGCTCGACGGAGAACTCGGAGACCTTCCCCGCACCGTGCCAGCGCCCGGCCACAACACTGTTGCCATCCGGCATGCGCGCATCGAAAGACAGGTTGAAATCCCGGTCCACGAGGCGCTTGGCGCGGTCTTCGGCGTAATCGTCCGGCCCCACCGCACGACCGTTCACGGCCACCAGCCGGCCGCGGATCATCGGCTGCAAGGCCGGCTCACCACGGGCCGAATCCTTGAAAAACGTACGCAGCGGATCAAGCTGATCGGGCTGGATGTTGATCACGAAACGGTTGGGCGCATCTGCCGGCGTCGCCTGCTTCCAGTTGGCCAGCAGGTCGCCGCGCACGAGGGTCAGGAGCAGCAGGGCCGTGAGGCCCATGCCAAGGGCCAGCACCTGCACCAGGCTCGCCATCGGCCGCCGCCGCAGCGCCGCAAGGCCATAGCGCCAGCCGCTGCCAGCCCCTCCCCGCACCCGCCCGAGCAGCCCCAGCACCAGCCAGGCCACCAGGCCATACACCGCAAAGGCCAGCGCAAAACCACCCACCACCCAGGCCCCCAGCAGCACATCGCGGGCGATGCCGACCAGAAGCCCGGCGAGCACCAGCGCGCCGAGGCCCCAGGCCAGGCCTTCGCGCGCGGCCATGCCGTTCCATTCCCGACGCAACACGCGCAGGGTGGACACCCGCCCCAGGCGAATCAGGGGCGGCAGCGCAAAGCCCAGCAACAGCAGCAGCGACACCGCCAGCCCGTGGGCCACCGGCCACCAGCCCGGCGCCGGCAGCGCAAAGCCGACCAGCTCGCCAAGCAAGCCCTCGAGCACGAACTGCACGCCAAAACCCAGCACGCAGCCCACCACACCGGCAGCCAGGCCCAGCAGCGCAAATTCGCCGATGAACATCCGCAGCAGTTGCGGCTGACGGGCGCCAAGGCAGCGCATCACCGCGCAGCCATCCAGGTGGCGCTCGACGAAACGCCGGGTGGCGAGCCCCACCGCCACCGCCGCCAGCACCACCGCCAGCATGGCCGCAAAGCGCAGGAAGCGCTCGGCGCGGTCGAGGGTGCTGCGCACTTCGGGACGCGCGTTGTCGACGTTCTCGAGGCTTTCGCCACGCCCCAGCCGGGCCTTGGCCCAGCGCTCGAACCCCGCCACGGCGGCAGGCTCGCCGGCCACGTGCAGACGATAGAAAACCCGGCTGCCAGGCTGGACCAGACCGGTTGCCGGCAGGTCGACCGCATTGATCACCAGCCGCGGCAGCAGGCTGAAGAAGTTCGCGCCACGGTCGGATTCAAAGGACAGCACGGCCGCCATCCGGAAACGCGAAGCGCCAAGCCCGATCACGTCGCCGGGCTTGGCGCCGAGGGCGCTGGCCAGGCGCTCGTCAAGCCACAACTCGCCCGCAGCCGGAATGCCCTTGGCCGGCGCATCGGGCTGATTGAGCCCCGGCGCAAGGCGCACCGAGCCACGCAGCGGGTGACCATCCTCGACCACCTTGACGCCCGCCAGCTGGGCACCCTCGCCCAGGCTGGCCATGCTGGTAAAGGTGGCGGACACCACCGAGCGCAGGCCGCGCCGGTCTGCCTCGGTGCGATAGGCCGGGTCGAGGGTGTGATCCGCAACCAGCACCAGGTCGCCGCCAAGCAACTGGTTGGCCTCGCGCGTGAGCGCCTGAGCCACCCGGTCGGTAAAGAATCCGACACTGGTCAGGCTGGCAACGGCAATGACCAGTGCCACCAGCAGCAGGCCCAGTTCTCCGGCGCGCAGGTCGCGGCGAAGCATGCGAAGGGAAAGGGGAAACATGGATACGGGCAATCAAAGGTAATGAAGCGGCGCCGGAACTCCGGCGAGAAGAACAGCTAAACACATCGGCTCAAAGGCCTCTGGGCAGCGCCGGGCGTGAAACGAAGAATTCACGAACAAACAGGATCACACCGACACCAGCACATCGCACTGGGATTCGGCCAGAACACGCTTGGTCACACTGCCGATCAACAGATCTTCGAGGGCACTTTCGCCGTGCTTGCCCATCACGATCAGATCGCAGTTTTGCTCCTGCTCCTGCTCGAGGATGCGCACCGCCGGGCTGCCGTGCGCAACCAAGTAACGAACCTTGCCGGGGGGCAGGTCGGCCTCCGAACTCAAGGCCTGCACACGCAGGAGTGCCTCGTTCCTGGCCACGACGCGGTAGCGGTTGATGGTGTCCTTATCCACGCTGGCATAGCGCAGATGGCCCTCGAAAGGCACTTCGAAGGTGTGCAGCAGAACGATCTCGGCCCCCGGCGCAACCAGCCGGGCATGCCGAATGGCAGGCAGGGACGATGCCGAAAAATCGACCGGCACAAGCAGCGTGCGATAAGGCTCGTGAGCAATCTGCTTGACCACCAGCATGGGGCACTTCGTCAGGCTGAGCATGCGTTCGGCGGTCGAGCCCAGCAACAAATGCCGCACGAAACTTTCACCCTGGGCCCCGCAGACAATCAGGCTGGTGAGCATTGCGTCGGCCTCCCGGGCCAACTCGTCCAGGAGGCTTCCCTCCACCACCCGGATGCCGGGCGAAACGGCGTAGCGTTCGAGCAGCGCCGCGCCCAGGTCGAGCAGTTTGCGCCGCGCGCTGGCAAGCACCCGCTGCTGCAAGGCGTCCGGCGATTCCATCATGAGCAGCCGGAGCCGCTCCAGCGGGGCAAGGTTGGCCACATGCAGCAGATCCAGGGGCGCGCCGGTTTCCTTGCTGACCAGGGCGGCGCGCTCGACAGCATGGCGGGCCGGACCGGAAAGATCGGTTGCTGCAAGCAGGTGCTTGAGTTTTGTCATGGATGCGTCCCTTTTGCCGCGATGCCCACCCGGGTTGTCGGGGCTCGAACGGCCGCCATGAAGCAGGCGGGTTTCCGGGGGCTCCTGCTCAAGCGCAAGCGGCGCGTCAGGAAATCACGGGGCCCCTTCCTGAAGACTGATCGCCCCCCGGATTGTTCCCCTCAAGCCCGCCGGCCGGGCGCGAAAGGCGCATCAGGCATCCGCCAGCCAGCGCTGCACCAGCCTCACCCAGTAGGCAACGCCAAACGGAATCGCCTCGTCGTTGAAATCGTAGTGGGGATTGTGCAGCGTGCAGCCGCCCTCGCCCGGCCCGTTGCCGAGCCACACGTAGCAGCCCGGCTTTTCCTGCAGGAAGTACGAGAAATCCTCGGCGCCCATGCTGGGCTTGGGATCGATGGAAACCTTGGTTTCGCCGCACACCTCGGCCGCCACCTTCATGCAGAACTCGGCCTCGGCAACGCTGTTGATGGTCGGAGGGTAGCCGCGGCGGTACTCGAAATGCACGTTGGCGCCAAACGCCGCGCCCACGCCCGCGCAGATGCGCTGCATCGCGTCTTCAACCTGGGCGCGGATTTCCGGCCGAAAGGCACGCACCGTTCCGCCAATCTTCGCCACGTCGGGAATCACGTTGTAGGCGTCACCGGCATGAAACTGGGTCAGCGACAGCACGGCCGCATCCTGCGGGTCGACATTGCGGGCGACCACCGATTGCAGCGCCTGCACCAGCGCCGCCCCGGCCAGCACCGGGTCGATGCCCTGGTGCGGCATGGCGGCATGAGCGCCGTGGCCCCGGATCTCGATGTCGAAACGGTCGGCGCAAGCCATTACCGGCCCGCGATGCACGGCGATCTGCCCCAGCGGCAGCCCCGGCCAGTTGTGGAGGCCAAACACCGCCTCCATCGGAAAACGCTCGAAGAGGCCGTCGTCGATCATCGCCGGCGCGCCGCCCTCGCCCTCCTCGGCAGGCTGGAACAAAAAATAAACGGTGCCGTCGAACTCGGGATTGCGGCTCAGGTGGGCCGCCGCCCCCAGCAACATGGCCGTGTGGCCGTCGTGGCCACAGGCGTGCATCCGGCCGGCGTGGCGCGAGTGGTGGTTAAAATCGTTTTTCTCCTGGATCGGCAGCGCGTCCATGTCGGCACGCAGGCCGATGGCTCGCGAACCCGAGCCGGCGCGCAGCACACCGACCACTCCGGTCTGGCCGATGCCGCGGTGGGTTTCGATGCCCAGCGCTTCGAGCCGCGCGGCCACCAGCGCGGCGGTGCGATGCTCCTCGAAAGCGAGTTCAGGATGGGCATGGATGTCGCGGCGAATCGCGGTAATGTCCGCGTGCTCACCGCGCAGCGTGTCTAGAAGATGCATGATGCGTCCCGATGATCGGCCCCTGGCCTTGACCCGGAAATGATAGCAGCGCCGCCCGCGGCGCCCCACCACTTGAACCCATGAAACTTTTCTACGCCGACCACTTTGTTCTTCCGCTGCCCCCGGGCCACCGTTTTCCGATGGAGAAATACGCCCGCCTGCGCGAGCGTCTTGCCGCCTCCGGGCACTTCGGCGCCAACGATTTCCACGTGCCCGCCGCCGCCAGCGATACGGAAATCCTGCGCGCCCACGACGCCGGCTACCTGCAGCGGATCGTGCGCGGCACGCTCGACGCGCACGAGGCGCGGCGTATCGGTTTTCCGTGGTCCGAGGCCATGGTCGAGCGCTCCCGCCGCTCGGCCGGCGCCACGCTGGCCGCCTGCCGCGCCGCGCTCGACAGCGGCTGCGCGGCCAACCTGGCCGGCGGCACCCACCACGCCTTCCGCGACCGCGGCGAGGGCTTCTGCGTCTTCAACGACGCGGCCATCGCCGCGCTGACCCTGCGCGCCGAAGGCCGTGTCGAACGCATCGCGATCATCGACTGTGACGTGCACCAGGGCAACGGCACCGCCGCCATCCTGGCCAAGCGGCCGGACTGTTTCACCTTCAGCATCCACGGCGCCCGCAACTACCCCTTCGAAAAGGAAACCAGCGATCTCGACGTGGAACTGCCCGACGGCACCGGGGATGTCGGCTATCTCGATGCCCTCGACGAGGCCCTCATCCCCGTGTTTGCCAGCCAGCCCCGGCTCGTGATCTACCTGGCCGGCGCCGACCCCTTCGAGGACGACCGCCTCGGACGCCTCAAGCTCACCAAGGCCGGCCTCGCCGCGCGGGACGAACTCGTCCTGTCCGAATGCCGCCGCCGCAATCTGCCGGTTGCCATCGCCATGGCCGGGGGTTACGCCCGGCAGATCGACGACACGGTGAGCATTCACGCAGCGACCATCGAAACCGCCCGCCGAGTCTTTACGTCACCTCAACAAAGCGCACCATGAGCACGGAAAACCACATCGCCCTTCTGATCGACGCCGACAACAGCCCGGCGGACAAAATCGACGAAATCCTCGACGAACTGGCCAAGCACGGCGTGATCAACATCCGCCGCGCCTACGGAAACTGGAAGAGCCCCGGACTGCGCAGCTGGGAAGCAGTCCTGCACCAGTACGCCATTCAGCCGATCCAGCAATTTGCCTACACGAAGGGCAAGAACGCCACCGATATGGCCATGAGCATCGATGCGATGGATCTGCTGTACTCGCAAAAGCTCGACGGCTTTTGCCTCGCATCGAGTGACTCCGACTTTACCCCGCTGGTCATGCGCATCCGCGCGAACGGATTGAAAGTCTTCGGTTTCGGCGAGCAAAAAACGCCTTTGCCTTTCGTCAACGCCTGCTCGAAGTTCCTGTACCTGGAAACCCTGGGCACACCCCCCGATGCACCGGCAGCCCCGCAAACCACGATGGCCGCTGCTCCGGCCGAAACACCGCCGCCTGAAAGCACGCCTCCCGCCGCAGCCTCTTCACCCCCGGCCATACCGCCCCGGCTCCCCGAGACCACCCGAAAATGCTCAAAAGAACTGAAAGGGGACACACGCCTCGTGAACTTGCTGCGCAAAGCCGTTGCAGCCGCGGCCGAGGAGGACGGCTGGGCCCATCTGGGATCCGTCGGTCAGCACATCTCCAAACAGGCCTCTTTCGACTCACGCAATTACGGCTACGCCAAGCTCAGCGAGCTGCTCCAGGCGATCGATCTGTTCGAACTCGACAAACGCGGCAAGATCGTCCATGTACGTGACCGCCGCGCAGCCGCGGGCCGCAAGGCTGCCCCTTAAGCCGACGGCTATAATCTTTTTCTTTCCGTGATCGCACGCCAGAGGACAGCCCCCATGCGTTTCGAAGGTTCAGACAACTACGTTGCCACCCCCGACCTGATGCTGGCGGTCAACGCCGCCATCCGCCTGCAACGCCCGCTGCTGATCAAGGGCGAACCGGGCACCGGCAAGACCATGCTCGCCGAGGAAGTCGCCGCGGCGCTCGGCATGCCGCTGATGCAATGGCACATCAAGTCCACGACCAAGGCCCAGCAGGGCCTGTATGAATACGACGCGGTATCGCGCCTGCGGGATTCCCAGCTCGGCGACGACAAGGTGAAGGACATCGGCAACTACATCGTCAAGGGCACCCTGTGGCAGGCCTTCGAGGCCGGCGAGCAAACGGTGGTGCTGATCGACGAAATCGACAAGGCCGACATCGAGTTCCCCAACGATCTGCTGCGCGAACTCGACCGCATGGAGTTCTACGTTTACGAGACGCGCGAGCTGGTTAAAGCCCGCCAGCGCCCCATCGTCATCATCACCTCCAACAACGAAAAAGAGCTGCCCGACGCCTTCCTGCGCCGCTGCTTCTTTCACTACATCAAGTTTCCCGACCGGGACACGATGCAGAAGATCGTCGATGTGCACTTCCCCGACATCAAGCGGACGCTGCTGAAGGAAGCACTGGAAGTTTTCTTCGGCCTGCGCGAAGTGCCCGGCCTGAAGAAAAAGCCGTCCACATCCGAACTGATCGACTGGCTCAAGCTGCTGGTGGCCGAAGAGATTCCGGTTGAAGCGCTCCGCTCGCCCGACCAGAAGGCGATCATTCCGCCGCTGCATGGCGCGCTGCTGAAAAACGAGCAGGACATGCACCTCTTCGAGCGGCTTGTCTTCATGGCCCAGCGCAACCGCTAGGCAGGCAAACCCATGCTCATCGACTTCTTCCTCCACCTCAAGGCGCGCAAGCTGCCGGTCTCGACGAAGGAATTCCTGACCCTGCTCGAAGCCGTCCAGGCCGGCCTGGCAGGGCACAGCATGGAAGACTTCTACTTCCTTGCCCGCGCCAGCCTCGTCAAGGACGAAAGCCATTTCGACCGTTTCGATCAGGCCTTCGGTGAATACTTCAAGGGCATCGAGGCGATTCCCGGGCTGGAGGTCGATCTGCCCGAAGAATGGCTGAAGGCGATGATGCACAAGCACCTCAGCCCCGAAGAAAAGGCCAAACTCGAAAAACTGGGCTGGGAGACGCTCATGGAGGAATTCAAGAAGCGCCTCCAGGAACAGAAAGGCCGCCACCAGGGCGGCTCGAAATGGGTGGGCACCGGCGGAACCTCGCCCTTCGGCAACAGCGGCTACAACCCGGAAGGCATCCGGGTAGGCGGAGAATCAGGCGGCAACCGCACGGCGGTAAAGGTGTGGGACCAGCGCGAATACCGAAACCTCGACGACACCATCGAGCTCGGTACCCGCAACATCAAGGTGGCGCTGCGCCGCCTGCGCCGCTTTGCCCGCCTCGGCGCACCGGACGAACTCGACCTGGACGGCACCATCGCGGCCACCGCCCGTAACGCCGGCTACCTCGACCTGATGATGCGCCCCGAGCGCCACAACGCCGTGAAGGTACTGATCTTTTTCGACGTGGGCGGCTCGATGGACGAGCACGTCAAGGTGTGCGAGGAGCTGTTCTCCGCCTGCCGCGCAGAGTTCAAACACCTGGAATATTTTTACTTTCACAACTGCGTGTATGACCACGTGTGGCGCGACAGCATCCGCCGTCACTCCGAGCGCACCCCCACGCTGGACGTGCTCCACAAATACGGGCCCGACTACAAGCTGATTTTTGTCGGCGACGCGACCATGAGCCCCTACGAAATCCTCCAGCCCGGTGGCTCCATCGAATACAGCAACCCCGAGCCCGGCGCCACCTGGCTGCGCCGCCTCGCCGACGCCTACCCGTCGCTGGCCTGGCTCAACCCGGAGCCGGAGCGCAGCTGGGACTACCGCCAGACCATCGGCATCGTCCGCCAGCTGATCGGGGAAAGAATGTTTCCGCTCACCCTGGACGGCATGACCAGGGCCATCACGCATTTGTCGCGCAAGAACTAGCGCCGGAAAATCACGGAACCCGGTAGCTGTCCTGGGTCATCACATCGACGCCGCAGGGCAGCTGCTCGATCCAGTCGAGGAAGCGATTGACCATCACCTTGCCCTCGAAGCGGCAGCCGTGCTGGGGCACGATCATCTCCACGTCCATCTGCCGGACCATGTTCACCCAGAAGCGGCAGATCTTGTTGGAGATCATGTAGCGACGATGAAAGCCGAGCATGGTCACCACGTGGTCGTCGAAGTTGCGCACCGGCTCGGCCGCCTGGACGTGATCGACCAGCGAGGCGCCCATGTCACCGGAAAACAGGATTTTTGAAACCGGGTCGTAGAACTGGAAGTTGCCTTCCGAATGCATGAAGTGGGCCGGCACGGCCTTGATCTTGTTCTCGCCAAGAAGAATGTTCATGCCCTCGTCGGGGATGCCGATGATCCGTGCGGTGTAGTCCTTGCCCGTGGTGAAGTGCGGAATGAAACGGGTCCACAGCCTTGAAATCATCACCTTGCAGTGGGTGGCCACCATCCACTTGTTCATCGACGCGATGATGTCGGGGTCGGCATGGGTGGCAAAAATGTAATCGAGCCCGCGGGACGGGAAAAAGCGCTGCATCGCCATCAGCAAGCCGGTGTAGGTCATGTTGCCACCCGGATCGATCAGGGCGCCGTGATCGCCGTCGACGATCAGAAACTGATTGCACTGGACAGCGTGGTCGGCCTCTTCGTCTACAAGGTCGTAAAAGGCCAGACAGGCATGCTTTCCATTGTTGAAGAGTTCGACGGCCATGGTGTTCGGATACCGGGAATCGGAAGGACCGCAACTGTAGCCGACATCGTCAAAATTCGAACACCCAACAACTATTGGCATTGACGATTGTCAAATTAATGCCTCGTAAGCTGCGAGGCTTTTAAGGTATGTTCCTCGTTTTGCTGTGCACCAAAAAGGTTATGCCGTGAATAAAGTACCCCTGCTCCTGTCTTCACTGATCGCCTTTGCGCTGCTCCAGTCGCCGACTGCATTCGCCCTCGGCAGCGGCCTCACGGGCGGAGCCGGGCTGCCGGGCAAGGCGGTGACGGCGGTGCCTTATGGCGGCGCCTATTCCGCGTCACAAAACGGCAAGCGCCCGCAGGATCTTAAGCGCCCCAGCGCAACGAGTTGCGCCCTCCACGAACAGACCCGTGGCATCACCGCGCCCATGAACCGCAGCGGCGATATCTACGCCGATTGCTCGGGCAGCAGGAAAGGCAGCATCCGCCCACGCGGCGGCAACAAGCCCGCCTCGGCCTACAACGCGCGCACCAACACCCTCAAGGCGGCCAGCGACGGCTACGTGAACCGCTCGGCAAGCAGCGCCATGATGCCCAGGAAGGCCCCCTCAATGTACGACCCGGCCACGGGTGTGCTCAAGCCGTCGAAAAAACAGAACGTCTACCAGATCTACCAGCAGTAAATAAAAAGGGGGCGAACCCGAAAGTTCGCCCCCTTTTCTTCTTCTGGCATCGCTGCGGCAAGGGCCGCGCGGCCCCTGCGCCAAGACGCGATCAGTTCGCGTTCATGACCAGCATCAACTGGTTGATGCGCTTCACGAAGCTTGCCGGATCGTCCAGCGTGCCGCCTTCGGCCAGCAGGGCCTGATCGAAGAGCACCGCGGCCCAGTCGGCAAACTGCTTGTCCTCGTACTTGAGGCGCAGCACCACCGGATGGGTCGGGTTGATCTCGAGGATCGGCTTCGACAGCGGCATGTTCTGGCCAGCGGCCTTCATCAGGCGGGCCAGGTTCATCCCCATGTCGTGCTCGTCGGCCACCAGGCAGGCGGGCGAGTCGGTCAGGCGGTGGGTCACGCGCACTTCCTTGACCTTGCCTTCGAGGCTTGCCTTCATCTTGTCGAGCAGATCCTTCAGGTCGCCGGTTTCCTTCTCGACGGCAGCCTTTTCGGCCTCGTCTTCCAGCGCGCCCAGATCAAGGCCACCCCGGGCAACAGAAGCCAGTTGCTTGCCGTCGAACTCTGTCAGGTTGCCCACCACCCACTCGTCGACGCGGTTGGACAGCAGCAGCACCTCGATGCCCTTCTTGCGGAAGATTTCCAGGTGCGGGCTGTTCCGTGCGGCGTTGAAGGTGTCGGCGGTGACGTAGTAGATCTTGTCCTGGCCTTCCTTCATGCGGCCGATGTAGTCGGCCAGCGACACGGTTTCGTCGGCGGTATCGGCAACCGTGGAGGCAAAGCGCAGCAGGCCGGCGATCTTGTCCTTGTTGGACTGATCCTCGCCGACGCCTTCCTTCAGCACCTGGCCGAATTCCTTCCAGAAGCTTGCGTACTTCTCTTTCTGGTTCTCGGCGAGGTCTTCGAGCAGGCCCAGCACCTTCTTCGTGCAGCCGGCGCGCAGTGTGTCGATGTCCTTGGATTCCTGGAGAATCTCGCGAGACACGTTGAGCGGCAGGTCGTTGGAATCCACCACCCCGCGCACGAAGCGCAGGTAGGTCGGCATCAGTTTCTCGGCGTCATCCATGATGAAGACGCGACGCACATAGAGCTTGACGCCATGGCGGGCCTGGCGATCCCACATGTCAAAGGGCGCGTGGCCGGGCACGTAGAGCAGCTGGGTGTACTCGTGGCGACCTTCCACCTTCGAGTGCGTCCAGGCCAGCGGATCTTCGTAATCGTGGCCGACGTGCTTATAGAACTCGGTGTATTCCTCGTCGGTGATGTCCGACTTGCTCCGCGCCCACAGGGCGTTGGCCTTGTTGACGGTTTCGTCCTCGTCGGTGACGACCTGCTCCTTCTTTTCGTCGTTCCACTCTTCCTTCTTCATCACGATGGGCTGAAGGATGTGGTCGGAGTACTTCTGGACGATGGAACGCAGCTTGCGGCTGGACAGCAAATCGTCCTGGTCTTCGCGCAGGTGCAGCGTGATCTCGGTGCCACGGTCGGCCTTGTCGATCGGCTCGACGGTGTACTCGCCGGCGCTGTCGCCGGTCATCGAGCACTCCCACTTCACGCCGTCGGCGCTGGCTGCGCCGGCACGCCGGGTACGCACCGTGACCTTGTCGGCCACGATGAAGGCCGAGTAGAAGCCCACGCCGAACTGGCCGATCAGGTGGGCATCCTTCTTCTGGTCGCCGGTGAGCTTGCCGAAGAATTCCTTGGTGCCGGACTTGGCGATGGTGCCCAGGTTGGTCACCACCTCGTCACGGCTCATGCCGATGCCGTTGTCGGCAATGGTCAGCGTCCGGGCGGTCTTGTCGTAAGCCACGCGGATCTTCAACTCGGCGTCGTTCTCGAACAGCCCGCCGTTCTCGAGCGCTTCGAAACGCAGCTTGTCACAGGCGTCAGAGGCATTCGAAACCAGTTCCCGCAGGAAGATTTCCCGGTTCGAATACAGCGAATGAATCATGAGGTGCAGCAGTTGCTTGACCTCGGCCTGGAAGTTCAAGGTTTGCGCGGACATTTGCTCGACAGTCATAAAGCTTGCTCCATAGGGACCGTTAACGATCCCCATATGGGTGCGGTCATCCGACTTTCAAGCCCCTATCCTGCTCCCCACGTCATTTTGTCCCGATGGAACGAGCCCGAAGCCACGCCTCCGTCCTTCCCGCGCTGCCCCAGACCGGCGACGCGCCCGCACCGGACCGCAACGCCGGCAAGTCGCTCCGGCGCCTGCGGCTGGCCGTGTGGGTGACCTTCGCGCTCATGGCCGCGCTGGTCATCGGTGTTGGCGCATCGCTGGTTCGCTACGACCGGGAGCAAGCGCTCAAACGCGCCGAATCGGAACTCCAGAGCCTCACCCGCCTGCTCGAAGAACACGTCGCCCGCAGCTTCGGCGAAACCGAAAGCGCCCTGGCCGACCTGGCCGGGCTGCTCGCCACCCGCAACGGCGCCGACGCCTTCGGCGAACGCGAGCTCCAGGCCACGCTGCGCCAGCGGGCCGGTCATCTGCCCGAAGTCGAATACCTTTATGTCGAGCGCGAAGACGGCAGCCTCGCCGCCCACTCCCGCGATGCACAAACCCGGGATAACGCCGCCGTGGCGCCAGCACCACGCACCGCCCTGCCCCAGCGCCTTGCCGACGGCTTCGAGATCGGCAACCCGACACGCAGCCCCGGCAGCGGGCAATGGGTCACCCCGGTCACCCGGCAGGTTTTCGATGCCTCCGGCAAATACCTGGGCACGGTGGGCGCCGCCATCAGCCATGCCTACTTCGACGGCATGTACCGCGAACTCCAGCTGTCCGACCGCGACACGATCCTCATCCTCCACGCCACCCGCGCCATCACCCTGATCCACCATCCGCCGATCGACAGCCTGATCGGCGTGAGCGTGATGGACTCACCCGCCATCGGCCCTCAGGAGTCCCGCAGTCTGGTGGTTACCGGCACGCTGAATGGCGAGTCGGCGGAGCGCGTCACGGCCTACAGGCGCCTCGCCGATCGCCCGCTGGTCGTGGGCACCAGCCGGCTGCTCGACGACGCCCTGGCAGATTTCGAAGAACACCGCAGCCGCATCGCCGCCGCTGCAACCTTCATGCTGGTGCTGCTCGGCGCCCTCGCCCTGCTCCTCCACCGGGACACCCTGCGCCGCGACGAAGATCGCCAGGCCCTGGCTGAACTCAACGCCACGCTCGAAGACCGGGTCCGCATCCGCACCGAAGAGCTCGAACAGACCAACCGCGAGCTGCTGAGCTTCAGCTATTCCGTCTCCCACGACCTGCGGGCACCGCTGCGCGCCATCAACGGCTTTGCCCACGCCCTGGAAGAAGACTACGGCGAGCGCCTCGACGACACCGGGCACAACTATCTGGCACGCCTGAAAATGGCCAGCCTGCGAATGGGCGATCTGATCGACGAACTACTCAAACTGGCCAGTGTTTCCCACCGCCCGCTGCACATCGAGCACACCGACGTGTCGGCCATCGCCCGGGAAATTCTCGGCGACCTGGCAAGCCACTCACGCGAGCGCGTCATGCTTTTCCATGTGGATCCCGACCTCGGCGCCGACGCCGACGCGGCGCTGATCCGCAAGGCCCTCGAAAATCTGATCGGAAACGCCTGGAAGTTCTCGCGGGACAGCCATCCCACGCTGATCCAGGTGGGCGGACGCCTCCACGGCGACGAAAACCTGTTCTACGTCACCGACAACGGCATTGGATTCGACATGGAGCACGCCGCCCGGCTGTTCCAGCCCTTCCAGCAACTCCACAAGCGCGACGGCTTCGAGGGCGCCGGCATCGGCCTCGCCAGCGTGCGCCGCATCATCGAACGCCACGGCGGATCGGTGTGGGTGGAATCGGCGCCGGGAACCGGCACCACGGTATTCTTCACGCTGCCGCGCAGCCCGGCGATGGTGCGCCGGCCTCGGGAGCGGATGCAAAAATAACGGGGGCCGCCGCTACACGTAGCGGATTTCCAGCACCTCTATCTCGCGCAGCCCGGCCGGGCTCGCAAAACGCACCACATCGCCCTCTCGGGCCTTGAGCAAGGCCCGCGAAAGCGGCGCGATCCAGCTGATACGGCCCTCCGAGGCATTGGCCTCATCCACACCGACGATCTGGTACGTGGACTCGCTCTCGCCATCGACGTCGCAAACCGTCACCGTCGCGCCAAAGTACACCTGCTCGACGTTCTCCTGATCGGCGGGCGTCACCACCGTTGCGCTCTCGAGCCGCTTGAGCAGAAAACGGATGCGCCGGTCGATTTCCCGCAGGCGCTTCTTGCCGTAGATGTAGTCGCCGTTCTCGGAACGGTCGCCATTGGACGCGGCCCAGCGGATGGTTTCCACCAGCACCGGACGCTCGCCCCGCACAAGCTGGTCGAGTTCGGCACGCAGCACTTCATAGCCGCGGCGGGTCATGTAGTTGTGGGTGCCAGGCGGCAAGCTCGGCACGCCCGGCGCCGAGTCCTCATCGTCCTCGTCGTTTTCCCTGACGAAAGCCTTATTCACGCTGCAACACTCCGGAAACACAAAAACGGGACGCCAATGGTAGGAGCGGCCCGCCGCACTGGCAAGCGGCGAGCGCTCCGGTTTGCCCTTCAGTGATAAATGGCAGGCTGGGTCATCAGGGTGCCGTAATCGGCAATCCAGTTCTCGAAATCGAGCATTTCGGTGGCTGCCTCGGCCACGTCCCGCAGTTCGCGGCGAAAACGCCGGGCGGCTTCGTCCCGGAACAGGGCGCCAACCCCGCGCCGCTTGTCGATCACCTCCACGGCATCGAGGTTGGGATAATCCACCACGTAAAGCACCGGGTTGTTGAGTACCACGTTCATGACAGGTCTCCTGGACAGCGGTTTGGCCTTCTGTGCGTTGGTGCAACTTTTGGTGCCACTTCGGGTGATGCTACAGGTGGGAACGTCCGCAGCCGTTGCAAGTTCCCGCACGTCGTTGTATTTCCTTCGACCCCGGCCTAAGATTCAGCGAAACCCGCTTGCAGGCGCGCAATCACGAATCCCGACCAGGCATGAACGACAGCAACGAACCCACCGCCGATGTCACCAGCCTTTCGTCAAGGCTGAAGGTTCTCACCACCGAGCACCGGGATCTCGACGCCATCATTCACCAGATCGCCCTGGCACCGCCGCCTGGCGACGATCTCCTGCTGCGCCGCCTCAAAAAACGCAAGCTGTTGATCAAAGACCGTATCTCCATCATTCAGCACATGATGGATCCTGACGTGCCGGCCTGACTTTCAGGGCGGCCACAACCCCAGCCCCTCCGCGACGAAAACCGCATGCCTATCCACCGTAACGCCGGGGCCGACACGCTCGCCCTGCACGCCGGCCAGACGCCCGACCCTGTTCACCATTCGCGGGCCACGCCGATCCACTTCACCACCAGCTACGTCTTCGAAAGCTCCGACCACGCCGCCGCCCTGTTCAATCAGGAGCGCGCCGGCCACGTCTATTCGCGCATTTCCAACCCGACCAACGCGGTGCTCGAAGAGCGCATCGCCGCCCTCGACGGCGGCGTCGGCGCCATCGCCTGCGCCAGCGGACAGGCCGCCCTGATGCTCGCCATCACCACGCTGATGGGTAGCGGCGGCCACATCGTCGCCTCGCGCTCGCTGTACGGCGGCTCCCATAATCTGCTCGCCTACACGCTGCCCCGCTTCGGTATCGAAACGACCTTCGTCGCGCCCGGTGACCTTCACGCCTGGCACGCGGCCATCCGCCCCGAAACCCGGCTGCTGTTTGGCGAAGCCATCTGCAACCCGAGCCTCGAAGTGCTCGACATTCCGGCCGTCGCCGACATCGCCCACGCCGCCCGCGTGCCGCTGATGGTCGACGCCACCCTGGTCACGCCGGCCCTGCAGTGCCCCATCGACCTCGGCGCCGATCTGGTGATGCACTCGGCGACCAAGTTTCTCGGCGGCCACGGCGTGGCAATCGGCGGCCTGCTTGTGGATGGCGGCAGCTTCGACTGGGAAAGCGCCGCAGCGCACTTCCCCACCCTTACCGAGCCCTACGACGGCTTCCACAACATGGATTTCGCTGAGGAATCCCCCATTGCGGCCTTCCTGCTGCGCGCCCGCCGCGAAGGCCTGCGCGATTTCGGCGCCTGCCTGTCGCCGATGAACGCCTTCCAGATTCTGCAAGGCATCGAGACCCTCGGCCTGCGCATGCAACGCCACGTCTCCAACGCACGCGCGCTGGTCGCCCACCTGGCCGCCCACCCACTGGTCGAATCAGTGGCCTGGCCCGAACTCGACAGTCACCCGGACAAAGCCCTCGCCGCCAGGCTGTTGCCGAAGGGCTGCGGCGGCGTGTTCAGCTTCAGCCTCAAGGGCGGTCGCCCTGCCGGCAGCAGCTTCATCGAAGCCCTGCGTCTCTTTTCGCACCTGGCCAACGTCGGCGACGCCAAGTCGCTGGCCATCCACCCGGCCAGCACCACCCACTTCCGCATGTCGTCGCAAGCACTGCTTGCAGCCGGCATCACCGAAGGCACCATCCGCCTGTCGGCAGGGCTCGAAGATCCGTCCGACCTGATCGAAGACCTGGACCGCGGCCTCCATGCCGTCCAGAAGGCCATATCACGATGAAAATCAACCTCTCCGACCTGCACTCCGGCCACATCTCCGGGTACTCCAGTTATTTCTACACCGGCGGCCGCGCCCTTGAACCCGGGCGCCCGACTGCCGTGTTCATCCACGGTGCCGGCCACGACCACAGCGTCTGGACCCTGCAAACACGCTACTTCGTGTCCCACGGCTGGAACGTGATTGCGCCCGATCTGCCCGGCCACGGCCACTCTGCCGGGCCAGGCCTCAAGTCGATCGACGAGATGGCGAAATGGGTGCTGGCGGTAATCACCGAACTGGGTGTCCGGCACGTCATGCTGACCGGCCACAGCATGGGCTCGCTGATTGCCCTGCAGGCGGCGGCCACGGCCCCCGGCCAGATTGAACGCCTGGCCCTCGTCGGCTCCGTCGCCCCCATGCCGGTCGCTGCGCCGTTGCTGGATGCCACGCTCACCGACCGGAACAAGGCCCACGCCATGATCAACCAGTGGTCCTACGCCCCGCGCGCGCAACTGGGCGCCAGCAGCATTCCGGGCCTCTGCCTCACCGCGCTCAATGAGCGCCTGATGCAGCGCCAGGCCCCCGGCGTGCTCCACACCGACATGGCCGCCTGCAATGCCTACATCGGAGGCTTCGACGCCGCGGCCCAGGTGCGCTGCCCAACCCTGCTCCTCAGCTCGGCCCAGGATCGCATGACGCCACCCAAGGCCATCGAGCCCCTCGCCAAAGCCTTCACCGGCGGCGCCCCGCTCACCCGCATCATCCTGCCCGACGCCGGTCACGCCATGATGTCCGAAGCCCCGGGCGCCGTTCTGGACGCCCTGTGGAACTTTGCCAGCACTCCCGTTGCCCACCAGGAAGCACCAATGACCTGAAGCCCCGTCCCCGCCGCCATCAACTTCAAAAAAACGATAACGGAAAAAATCATGGCCCAGCACACTCCCCCGACAGACCACGAGGCAGCCGCTGCTGCACTGCCTTTTCCCACCATCCGCAGCATCGGCCTCGGTGCCCCCTTCCGCTGGATAAGCCTGGGCTTCGCCGATCTCAGAGCCTGCCCGGTCGCCAGCCTTTTCTACGGCTTCTGCTTCACCGCCATGGGCCTGCTGGTTACTTTTGTCTTCGAGCACGCCTATCAGTACACCTCGGCGGTTTCCACGGGCTTCCTGCTGCTGGCCCCCTTCTTTGCGATGGGTCTTTACGAACTCTCACGACGACGACAACTCGGCCAGCCCTGCGAGCTGGCGCCCACCCTCACGGTATGGCGGCGCAACGCCGGCAATATCGCGGTGTTTGCTGCCGTACTCACCGTGGTTTTCCTGATCTGGGCACGCGCGTCGCTGGTGATCTTCGCCATGTTCTACACCCAGGAAATGCCCAATCTCACCGGCTTCCTGACCCAGGTACTGTCCATCGACAACCTTGAATTCCTGATGATCTATTTCGGCGTCGGCCTCGTGTTCGCCCTGCTTGTGTTTGCCGTCAGCGTGGTGTCGATCCCGCTGATGCTCGACCGCAACCAGGATGCCGTCACCTCGATGATCGCCAGCATTCGCGCCCTGGCCGAAAATCCGCTGCCGCTGCTCGTCTGGGCCGCCCTGATCGTCACGCTGACCCTCCTCGGCTTTCTCAGCTTTCACCTCGGTCTTGTGGTACTGATGCCCGTGGTCGGCCACGCAACCTGGCACGCCTACCGGGATCTGGTGGCACCGCTTCCGCGTTAATTGCGGCGCGCGTCACCCCGCGCCAGCGCGATCACCGCCCCCAGCACGATCACGCCACCGGCTGCCTGGGGCAGCGCAAGCGGTTCGCCGAGAAACACCGCGGCCAGCACAAACGTCACCACCGGCTCCAGCGTCGACAAGGTGGCCGCATCCGCGGCACCAAGACGCTGGATGCCCGCAAAAAAGCTCACCATTGCCACCACCGTCGACACCAGCGCGATCGCCAGCACGGCCACCCAGGCCGTCGGCGAATCGGGAAAGCGCGGCTCCGTCACCCAGCAGATCACGCCAAACACCGCCGCCGCAGAGAGCATCACCACCGTTGCCGCCGCGAGGGAATCCTCCGCCCTCAGCACACGGCTGCCGACAAGGATGTACACCGAATAGATCAGCGCCGTTGCCGCCCCGAATGCAATCCCGAGGCTGCTTCCGGCAAGCCCGCCGCCAATGGTCAGGGCGGTGCCCAGCAAGGCGGCAATCACCGCAGCAACGCGCAGCACAGTGAGCCGCTCACCCAGAAAAACCACGCCCAGGACGGTGACCAGGAAGGGATAGAGGTAGAGCAGCAGGGACACCAGCCCCGCCGATGCATGCTTGAGCGCCGAGAAAAAGCACAGCGACTGCCCCACGTAGCCCACGCCTCCCATCAGTGCGAGCACCCGCATATTGCGGCGCGACGGCCAGCGCCGGCGCCCCGCAACCATCACCGCGGCCATCACCCCGCCAGCGATCAGAAAGCGCAGGAACAGCACTGCCGTAAGCTCCACGCCACCAGCGAAGGCGAAGCGTGCAAAAATCGCCATCGCCCCGAAGGACACCGCCGACAACGCGATCAGGCCAGCCCCTGTCCAGCGTGGGTTCATCGTTCGCAACAAGGCACGGCCTTCCCGAAAAGGGTCGAATCCTGCGGCCCGCCCCGGAGGGCGTCAAGAAAAAGCAGGCATTTGGGCCACACTGGCCGCCCCCTGGCGCCATTTCTTGCAACAAGCCTTTGCAATCCGGCGCCTCCTGTGGCGAAAATGCCAATTGATGCTTTTTCGCATTCACCGAAAGGCCACCATGCAGACCCGAACCCTCCTCTCCCTCGCTCTCGTCCTTGCGCTTGCCGCCGCCCGGGCACACGGCGCCGACGCCTCGGCTCCCGTGCTCCCCACCGCCGACATCTCGGTCGAAAGCAGCCTTAGCGCCCCCAACGACCAGTTTCGTGCGCAGGTGTATTTCGAAGCCACCGACAGCAACCCCGCCGAACTCGCCCGCAAGGTAAACAGCACGATCAGCCAGGCCATCCAGACCTCCCGCGCCTATCCCGCGGTCAAGGTGCGCACTTCGGGCAACAACACCTACCCGATCTACGGCAAAACCGGCCGCAACATCGAATCCTGGCGCATGCGCTCCACGCTGGCCCTCGAAAGCAAGGACACCGCACCGCTTTCCGAGCTCATCGGCAAGCTGCAGCAGACCATGGTGATCGGTGGACTCAGCGCCGCGCCTTCGCCGGAAACCGTCAAGAAAGCCGAAGACGAAGCCATCACCAACGCCCTCGCCGCATTCCAGGCGCGGGCCCGGCTGGTTGCCGCCGGCCTCAATAAAAAGTGGAAGATCAAACACGTGTCGGTGAACACCACCGGCATCCAGCTCAAGCCTGTCATGCCATATGCCCGCGCCGCCATGATGGCCGCCGATGCGGCGCCGGCCCCCATCGAAGCCGGCGAAAGCCCGGTGTCAGTGTCGGTGAGCGGGCAGATCGAGCTGATGGAATGATCGCCCTGATCCAGCGGGTGCTCGAAGCGCGCGTCACGGTTGCCGGGCAAACGGTCGGCGAGATCGGCCCGGGGCTGCTCGCACTGCTTGCCGTCGAAAAAGGCGACGCGCCGGCCAACGCTGCGCGCATGGTGGAACGCCTGCTGGGCTACCGGGTTTTTTCCGATGCCGAGGGCCGCATGAATCTCTCCCTCGCCGACACAGCCGGCGAACTGCTGCTGGTATCGCAGTTCACCCTGGCCGCAGATACCGCCAAGGGAATGCGTCCCAGCTTCACGCCGGCCGCAACGCCCGAAGACGCCGAGCGCTTGTTCAACGAAGTCGTCGCCCTTGCAAAGCGCTGCCACCCGAAGGTGGCGACCGGCGTATTCGGCGCAGAAATGTCTGTTTCACTGATCAATCATGGCCCGGTTACTTTCCGTCTCACGGCTTGAGCGCCGCCTCGGCCTGCTGCTTGCACTGGTGCTTCTTGCCGGCTGCAGCCAGGTTCCGGAGCGCCCCGCGACATCCTCCGCGCCCCACCGCGCCTCAACGCCGTCGCGCAACTGGTTTGCGCTGCCCCGTGACGACCACGCGCAGGAACTGGTGCTCTACGCACTGGGCCTGCTCGATACCGGCTACCGCTTCGGCGGCAAGAACCCCGAAGCCGGGCTCGACTGCAGCGGAATGGTCAGCTACATCGTCGAACAGGTAAGCGGCAAGAAACTGCCCTACAACGCAGCCGGCATTGCCGAACGCACCCGCCCGGTGCCTGCCGGCGCAATCCGCCCGGGCGACCTGGTGTTCTTCAACACCCTGGGCCGCAGCTACTCGCACATGGGTATCTACATGGGCGACGGCAAGTTCATCCACGCGCCCAACAGCCGCGGCAAAGTGCGGATCGAGCGCATGGACAACCGCTATTTTGCCGCGCGCTTCGAGGGCGCACGCACCCTTCAGCCAGAGGGCTGACGCCCTCTTCCCCTCAGCGATTTCAGGCTTCTTCCTTCAGCCAGCGGGCGGCTTCAAGCGCGTAGTAAGTCAGGATGCCATCGGCGCCGGCGCGCTTGAAGGCCAGCAGCGCTTCCATCGCACACGCCTTGTCGTCCAGCCAGCCGTTGGCCGACGCAGCTTTCAGCATCGCGTATTCACCGCTCACCTGGTAGACGTAGGTGGGCACCTGCAGCTCGGTTTTTACGCGGCGAACGATATCGAGGTAAGGCATGCCGGGCTTCACCATGAACATGTCGGCACCTTCCGAGATATCCAGCGCCACTTCACGCAGCGCCTCGTCGGAATTCGCCGGGTCCATCTGGTAGGTGTATTTGTTGCCCTTGCCCAGGCTGCCGGCCGAGCCCACCGCATCGCGGAAAGGGCCGTAGAAGCTCGACGCATACTTGGCCGAATAGGCCAGGATGCGGGTGTAGATCTGCTCTGCGCCGTCCAGCTCGGCACGGATACGGGCCACGCGGCCATCCATCATGTCGGACGGTGCCACCACGTCGGCACCCGCCCGGGCGTGGCACAAAGCCTGTTTGGCCAGCACTTCGAGGGTTTCATCGTTGAGAACGTAACCCGTTGCGTCGATCAGGCCGTCCTGGCCGTGACTGGTGTAGGGATCGAGCGCCACATCGGTGATCACGCCGAGATCCGGAAAGCGCGCCTTGAGCGCCTGCACAACCCGCGGCACCAGGCCATCGGGATTGAAGGCCTCGGCGGCATCGAGGGATTTCTTGCCATCCTCGACCACCGGGAAGAGCGCCAGCGCCGGCACGCCAAGCGACACCGCCTCCTCGGCGATGCGCAGCAGATTGTCGAGGGAGACGCGACTGACGCCGGGCATCGACGCCACAGGCTGGACGATCTGCTCGCCTTCGAGCACGAACACCGGATAGATCAGGTCGTCCGCCGACAGGCGATGCTCGCGCATCAAACGGCGGGAAAAATCATCGCGACGCATGCGACGCATGCGGGTCGCGGGAAAGGCAGACTGGACTTGCTTCATGGGGGTCTCACAGTGCTTACATCCGGAAACGAATTGTAGTGGGAACTTTCCCCCCGGCGCACGCACTAACGAATAGATGGTGATGAGCCATCTCCCGCTACACCTCCCTGAGCGGGTGCCTTGAGCAAGCAAGGCATTTTGACCCCCGGC
>NZ_JAOAUU010000149.1 GCF_030157465.1 Zoogloea sp. | reverse complement strand
CAAGCAACAACAAGCGGCAGCGGCGTAGCCGCGAGGCGTGGGGCGAGGTGCTGACGCGCTTCGCCGCCAGTGGCCTGGAGATCGAGGCGTTTTGCGCCCATGAAGGCCTCAGCGTATCGAGCTTCAGGCGGTGGCGGAGCCTGCTGGCGGATGACGTCTCCCGCGGCGTAGAGCTGCCCGCGCCGGGCGCGCAGCAAACCGGCTTTGTCGACGCGGGCCTGCTCGGCGCTGGGGGCCGCCTCGAACTGCGGCTCGATCTGGGCGCAGGGGTGATCCTCCACCTGTCGCGCGGCTGATGTTCTTCCCCGAAGGCGCCGTCCGGGTCCATGTGTATGGCCAGCCGGTCGACATGCGCAAATCCTTCGATGGCCTCTACGCGCTCACCCGCCACGCGCTCGGGTGCGATCCGCTCTCGGGCGAGCTGTTCGTGTTCATCAACCGGCGCGGCACGCAGATGAAGGTGCTGTACTGGGATCGCACCGGATTCTGTGTGTGGGCCAAGCGCCTCGAAGAGGGGCGCTTCGTGTCGAACTGGGCGCACATCGCCACGCGCCAGATGGACTGGACCGGGCTCAAGCTGCTCCTCGAAGGCATCGAGCCCGCCCGCTACAAACGCCGCTACAAACGGCCCGAGACTGCCTTGAAACCCGCATGAATGCTGGGGCTTACGGTAAAATACGGGCCATGCCGCGCCCGCATCCCACCCCCGTTCCGACCCCCGCCGAAGCCGCCCAGTGGGCGCCCGAGCGCGTCGTCGAACTGGCCCAGGCGCATGCGGCGCTGCAACGCGAAGTGCAGACCATCCAACACCAACTCGAGTGGTTCCGGCGCCAGCTCTTCGGCCAGAAGAGCGAGAAGCGCCCGCTGGCCCCGCACCCGGCGCAGATGCACCTGGGCGAACTCCCCATCCCCGATGCGCCGCCCGAGCCCCCCGGCAAGCCGGTGGCCGGCCACACGCGGCGTACGCCACGCACCGACTTCGCCCAGGACAAGAACGACGCCACGCTGTTCTTCGACGAAGCCCGCGTGCCGGTCGAGACCATCACCCTGGCCAACCCGGAGCTCGAAGGGCTCTCGCCTGACCAGTACGAGGTGATCGGCGAGAAGGTCAGCCACCGCCTGGCGCAGCGCCCGGGCAGCTACGTGATCCTCAAATACGTGCGCCCGGTGATCAAGCGTCGCGACACGCAGACGCTCCACTGCCCGGCGGCCCCGGCGGGGGTGATCGACGGGTGCCGCGCCGACGTGAGCTTCCTCGTCGGCCTGCTGCTCGACAAGTTCGCCTGGCACCTGCCGCTGTACCGCCAGCACCAGCGCCTGCTCGATGCCGGCATCACGGTCAGCCGCGCCTGGCTCACCCAACTGGCCGCGCAGGCCGCCGCGCTGCTCGAGCCGATCTACGCGGCCCAGCTGGCCTCGATCCGCACGAGCCGCGTCAAGGCCATGGACGAGACCCCGATCAAGGCCGGCCGCGCCGGCCCGGGCAAGATGAAGGGCTGCTACTTCTGGCCGGTCTATGGCGAGCTCGACGAGATCTGCTTCCCCTTCTTCGAGAGCCGTGCGCACAGCAACGTCGAGAAGGTACTCGGGCTCACCCCGGTCGAGGGCGGCGTGCTGCTCTCCGATGGCTATGGCGCCTACGAGGCCTATGCCGGCAAGACCGGGCTGACCCACGCGCAGTGCTGGACGCACTGCCGACGCGAGTTCATCAACGCCGAAGCGGCCGAGCCCGACCTGGCGGCCAAGGCGCTCGACTATATCGGCGCGCTCTACGCGGTCGAGGCGAAGCTCCGCGAGGCCAAGCTCAAGGGGGACGCGAGGCGCGAGTACCGGCTCGATCACGCGCGGCCGATCGTCGAGGCGTTCTTCGGCTGGGTGAAGGAGAGTCTGGCGGCCCAGGGGCTCCTGCCCAGCAGCCCGCTGACCAAGGCGCTCGCCTACGCCCACAAGCGACGTGCAGCGCTGGAAGTGTTTCTGGCCGACCCGGATGTGCCGATCGACACCAATCACCTCGAACGGGCGCTACGGCCGATTCCGATGGGTCGGAAAAATTGGATGTTCAGCTGGACCGAGCTGGGCGCCCAGCACGTCGGCATCGTCCAGAGCCTGATCGCAACCTGTCGGCTGCACCACGTCGACCCGTACGACTATCTGGTCGACGTTCTCCAGCGTGTCGGCCAACACCCGGCC
>NZ_JAOAUU010000148.1 GCF_030157465.1 Zoogloea sp. | reverse complement strand
AGTGCAGTGGTGGACTTGGATTCCATGGTCAAGCGCCTCCTACAACGCGCAGGCCAGCACGCACGGTGAGGCGCTGCGCAAGATTGTCGAGCTCTGTTTCCGGAACGCCGTCGGGATGCCAGGCGGCGATCTGGCGGTTCTTTTCAAGGGTCATCTCGACACCACGACGACGCAGTTCGGTGGCAGCGGCGAAGTGGGTCAGGGTCTGGGCCGGCGCCGTGGTTGTTTGAGTAGTGACGGCAAGGTCCGAGCCCCGGCGCGGCAGGGTGACAACATCTGGCACGTCGTCGTGGTGCTTGTATGGATCGACCGTTCCACCGAACGGCAGGGCCTTTGACTTACGTGCACGGGCCGCTTCGGTGTCGGTTGATGCTGCGGTGGCAATGCGCTCGACAAGCTTGCGATTGGTGTCGGCAACGGTGTCTGGGAGTGACTTGAACTCTCGCCCGATGAGCGCGGCGCCCTCAATGAAGTTGTGTTCGCCCTCCCGCACCTGGTCGATCTCGATGAGCAGTTCGGCGCCGTCGTGGTCAGTGGCCACCACAAAGGCGGCGGCCTGGCGGAAGGCGTTGAAGGTCACCATCAGCTTCTCGCCGACCATTACGCCCGGCACGTTCTTCACCCACCAGCTGCGGCCGTCGAACTGGACCTGAAGCCATTGGTCGACCGTCCGCTCTTCTGCCTTCTTGGTGATGAGCTTTCGGGCCAGCTCGACATCCACCAGGCGGAGCTGTTCCTGGGTGATCTCCATCCACTTGGCGTAGCGAGTCAGGCCGTGGCGGCTATGTACCTTGTTGCTGTTGTACCAACGCATCCAGCGACCGACCTGGGCGTTGATCCAGGCGATGTCGGGCACGTGGGTGAATTTGAAGCCGCTCTCGAAGTCGCATTCGACGATGTTGTGGGCGCCCTCCACCTGGCCCTTTGCCCGGGGGTTGCCGACGCCGTTGATCACCGGCTCGATGAGCAGCCGGCGCAGGAAGGTTTTGAAGGCGCTGGTGTCGCCCGAACCCGGGTCCATGACTAAGTGGAAGGGCACGCCGTACATCTGCTGGCCGGGGCGCTGGGCAAAGGCAGCCAGAATGCTCTCGGTCAGGTTGACGATGCTTTCGCCGCCGGCCACGTAGTGCGCAAAGATCGCGCCGGAGCAGTGGTCGGTGATCACGTAGCGTGTAAGGCGCTGGCGTTTGATCTTCTCGAAGTTGCCGGGCTTGTTCTTGTAAAACTCGGCCGGTGACATATCCGCTAGGCCGCCCTCCGGCACGTAGAACAGGGTGCTGATTGACGCGTCGATCATCCATACGTCGTTCGGGTGCAGGCTGGCCTGCGGCTGTGCGGGCGACGGCCGGCGCAGTTGTTTGGGGTGAAGCTTGTAGTGGTACAGCGCCCGGCTTACCGCGCCGATGGAGAGCTGCCGAATAACGCCATCCGTGTCCACCGCCTCGGCCCGGATCTTGCCGTTGGCCCGTAACACCTCCAGGGCCTTGCCGACGGTTACTACCTTTTTGTCGTTGGCGCGGTAGCCTTCCATCATGTAAACGCTGACCTGCTCTGCCTCCCACTTCGGCAACAGAACCACGCCAGCGTCAGAGCGGCGCTTGCGTTCGGGCTTCATACAAATCTCCTTGAGTTGGCGCATCAACGTGGCCCTGGAGCACACCAGACGCTTGCAGGCGTCTTCGTACACCGCCCCTTTTCCGCCGTGGCCGGCCAGATCAGCGCGGGCCTTTACGTCGAGCAGGGTTTCGAGCAGATGCGGGTTCATGGCGTCAGGCTCCGGCCAGATCCTGGTCGTCTGCCGTCGCGCGCATCCACTCTGGGGTACCGTCACCGAAGGTGTCGGGGAGCATGAATTCCTCGCGCAGGGCAACCAGCTCTTGCTGCAGGCGTCCGACGTAGCCGGCCAATACCTGGGTGCTATCGCCACCGGCCGCGGCGTGGTGATCGGTAACTGCGATAAAGGCGACGCGGAGCTGGACAGCAACGCTGGCCAGTGCGCCATTGAAGTAGTCGGCAACCTCGGACAGCAGCTCCGCAGCGGCTTCGTCCTTCGGCAGAGCCTGGATGCGCTTCACCTTGGCGCGCTCGGCGTCGAGCAGCTTGTTTTTGTCGGCGAGCAGCTCTGTCTTGGCCTGGTCCTCGGCCTTGAGCTCTTCGATCTGGCGTTGGGCTTCTTCCTTCTCGCGGGCGTGCTTGG
>NZ_JAOAUU010000147.1 GCF_030157465.1 Zoogloea sp. | reverse complement strand
CGCGGACCTCCCATTTATCGCACCTCACCCTCAGCGTTTATCGCGCGCGGCTTTACCAGTGCAATGACCGCCGCAACATAAGGCAGCCCCCGGTTGATGCGCGGAAAATACTCGGCCAGCCTCAAGGGAATGCGAACCATCAAAAGGGCTCCGCCGAGAAAAACGCAGAAACTGATATTCAGTGCGGCATTGGGAATCCACGTGCTGTCAGGAAAAAAATACTGGGCAAGAAGACCATACCCGGACACCAGCACGACAAAAATGACCGCCGTGAAGGCCGCGAATCCCAGGTAAAGACGCTGGCCGGTCCACAGCCCGTTGGCCAGGTTGGCCAGGTTGGCCAGCCCCATCGCCAGCACGAAACCCAGCATGGCCCCGATCATGAGCAGATCCTTCTGGGCCTGGGCGCGAAAAGCCTTAGGCGTCCAGGCCGTAATTGCGGTGGCCATCATCGAACTGGTTTCGATACGCATGTAAAAAACGCCGGGCGCCTCGGCAGGCAACTCCACCGGAAAGACGATCGTGCGATAGGGCAGCTCGCGCGCACTCATCGGGTAGCGATCTCCGGCACGGGATTCGTGCCAGCCGCCACGCTCGCCGGCGCGCTGCGAATACAGGCGCACGTCATCCGCGAAAGGGCCCTTGAAATCCAGCCACCACTCCGGGCCGGCCGACAGCGCGCGCCGGATGCAGATCCGCAGCCACACCACGTCGGTCGTGAAGCCCAGCGCGAGACCGCCTTTGAGGATTTTGAACTGGCTGGCACTGGACGGCGCCGAAACATCGTCGATCGACAACGATCGCCCCGGATCCCTAAGCACCGACAGCTCTGCGAAATCGAGCACACGCTCGCTTTCGGCATCGGAAAGCGGCGCCGAATCGAGGCCGCAGGCGCCGCTGAGCAGCGCATGGAGCAGGAGCAGCAGCCCGAGCAGCACACGAATGAAGCTGGCCGTCGACGAACCCAACGCCCCTCCGGCATCGAGACCTGAAGAGGACACGCGGCGGATCCGGGAGTCGGTGGTGAATTCAGCTTGCATGGCGCATTGTGCCGGGCACACCGACACATCCCGGGGTTGAAAATCTTGAGCGGCCGATGATGCTAAAGCAGGCCCACGGCGCCAGCGAATGCTTACCAATCCTCACGATGCCAGCCATCATTCAGGACGCCCGGAGCGCATCGACGATTTTCATCCGCGCCGCCCGCGCCGCCGGCATGAATCCGCCCACAAACCCCATGCCGAGCGCGAAGAGCAGCGTCTTGACGGCAATCGCCGGCGTCAGCCGGAAGCTGAAAGCCAGCTCGGAAAACGACTGCCAGTTCATCGTGGAAATCGTGAACGCCTGCATCAGCGACGCCGCCGCCAGCCCGGCCACGCCGCCCAGCAGCGACAGCAGCAGGCTTTCCACCATGAAAGCCACCATCACGCTCGATCTGCGAAACCCCAGCGCCCGCAGCGTGCCGATCTCGGCGGTGCGGCTGGCCACCGCGGCGTACATCGTGATGGCCCCGCCGATCACGGCGCCCACCGAAAAAATCACCGACAGTGTCAAGCCGAGAATGTTGATGAAGTTGGACAGCATGGCCGACTGGTCGGTGTAGAAAGTGCGCTCGAGCTTGGCCTCCAGCGTAAGGCGCGGGTCGGCGTCGAGCGTCTGGCGCGCCGCCGGAAAATCCGCCGCGTCCGACAAGCGGAAGACCAGCGACGAAAAGGCGTTGCGCCGGAAGGTTTGCAGCAGCGGGTCGGCGTCACCCCAGATCTCGGAATCAAAACCGCTCCGGCCCGCCTCAAAAATGCCCACCACCCGCCACTCCCGCCCGCCGAAACGCACCGCATCGCCGAGCCCCATGCCCCGGAAGCGCTGGGCGATGCTGCTGCCGACAAGGATTTCGCTGGAGCCGGGGCGAAACATGCGCCCCTCCACCACCCGCAGCTGCGGACGCAGCGCGGCACCGGCCGGCCCCACACCACGGATGATCACGTTGGCCGGCTTGTCGCCGTCGCGCTTGGCGAGGGTGATGAGCACCACGGTCTCGCGCGATACCAGCGGCAGCCCCCCGGCGCCGCGGGCAATCTGCGGCAGGCTTTCGACCAGCGCCGCCTGGCTGCGCTCGATGACGCTCTGCACCTCGGTTTCCGAGCCCTTCCGGATCACCACCACGTTGTCCGGCTGACCGGTATCCACCAGGGCTTCCTTCAGGCCCTGGTCGAGCATCAACACGGCGGCAAACACGAACACCACCAGCGCCATGCCGCCAGCGGTAAGCGCCGTGGTGAGGCGCCTCGCCCAAAGGTTGCGCAGGCTGTAGGAAAGCGGAATCGGTTTCATCAGCCGACCGCCCTCAGACCATCGACGATGGACAGCCGCGCCACCCGCCGCATCGGCAGGATCGCCGCCACCACACCTACCGTCAGCGCACAGCCGAACTGCAGCAGCACGGTGGATTCGGACACGTTGAACACCGGAAACAGCGTGCCCATTCTTGCCGCAAAGGCCGCCGCCACCGGAAAAGTCAGCGCGATGCCGATCAAGCCGCCACCCAGCGCCAGCATCAGGCTCTCGCCAAAAATCATCGCCGCGACGAAAGCCGGCGAAAAACCCAGGGCCCTGAGGGTGGCGTACTCGGCGGTGCGCTCGCGGGCGGTCATCGCCATCGTGTTGGCCATGACCGCCATGATGATGAAGATCACCAGGTAGGAAACGATGCGGATCGCCACCACGATGGCCTCGGTCATTGCCACAAAGCCGAGCGCAAAAGCCTTTTCGGTTTCGGTAAGGGTTTCGGCCCGTGAATTGGCGAACTCCTGGTCGATCGCCCGCGACACCGCCGCCACCCGGTCGGCCCCTTCCACCTCGACGATGAACACGCCCACGTTGTCAGCCCGGCCGGGCATGCGCGCCTTCACGGTTTCGTTGAGATAGGCCCAGTGCAGGAACATCTGCGACTGGTCGGTGCCCTTCTTCGCGCCGTCGTAGATACCGCGGATCACGAAATCCCAGTTGCCCGGATAAACCGTTCCCTTCAGCGTCAGGGTATCGCCGACCTTGAAGCCATGGACATCCGCCAGCTTGCGACCGACGATGCAGCCTTTGCGATCACGCAGGAAATCACGCATCGCGTTTTCGCCCACGACAAACTCGGGATAGAGGCGAAAGTAGCTCTCGCCATCCACCGCAAACTGCGGAAAGAAATTTTTCGGCTCCTTGTAGATTCCCCCGAACCAGTTCGCCCAACTGATATCCCGCACGCCATCCACGGCGCGGATGCGCTCCTTGTAAGAAAGCGGCAGCGGAAACGCCAGCGAAATCGAGCTGCGGGTCACCAGACGATTGGCCGCGGCCCCCTCGGCCCCCGCATACCACGCATCCACCACCGTGCCGAGCAGCCCGAACGCCAGGATCGCCACCACCATGCCGAGCACCGTCAGCCCCGCCCGCAGGCGGTGGCGCCCGGCGTTGAGCACAATGAGCTTGAAGAAACTGGCGGTCATCTCGTCAGCCCGCTCGCCAGGCGTGCGAAAACCCGCGCAAGCTCTTGCGCTCTTGCCGCACAGGCGCCAAGCTATACACTTCAAAAAGCCGGTGGCACGGCGCCGCCGCGCCCATTGGTACACACAAAAAGGAGGGATAAAAACTATGGCTGCGACGGTTCAACAGATTCTTCAGAGCAAAGGCAACGCGAACTACTCCGTAACCCCCGACACCACCGTGCTCCAGGCCCTCCTTCTCATGGCCGAACGCAACGTCAGTGCCGTGCTCGTGATGGAAGGCGCGCGGCTGGCGGGCATCTTCACCGAGCGCGACTACGCCCGCAAGGTTGTGCTGAAGGGCCTCGCCTCTAAGGACACCAAGGTCGGCGACCTGATGACGCCCAACGTGCTCACTGTTTCCCCCACCCACACCATCGACGACTGTATGTGCATCATCACCAACAACCATGTGCGCCACCTGCCGGTGGTCGATCATGGCAAGGTGGTGGGCATCATCAGTATTGGCGACGCGGTCAAGTCGGTCATGGAACAGCAGCAGGCCACCATCGACCAGCTTGCCGGCTACATCGCCGGTGGCATGACAACCTGAACGTTTCATGTCCGGCGCAGCGCCTCGCCCGCCGGACGCACTTCTGGCCGCACTTCCGGCCACTCCGTCTTAAGCTCCCCTTTTTCCAGATGCATGATCGCGTGGGCCGCCTCGGCGGCCCGCTGGTCGTGGGTGACCATCACGATGGTCTTCCCGGCTTCGCGGTTGAGGCGCTGGAGCAGCCGCAGCACCTCGCCGGCCGACTCCCGGTCAAGATCGCCGGTGGGCTCGTCGGCCACGATCAGGGTCGGATCGCTCACCAGCGCACGGGCAATCGCCACCCGCTGCTGCTGGCCGCCGGAGAGTTCGCCCGGCCTGTGATCCATGCGGTCGGCAAGGCCCACCATGCCCAGCGCAAACTCGGCCCGCTGGCGCCGCTCCCGGCCTGAAAGATTGGTCAGCAGCAGCGGCAATTCAACGTTCTCGCGCGCGTTGAGCACCGGCATCAGGTTGTAGAACTGGAAGATGAAGCCGATGTTGCGGGCCCGCCAGTCGGCCAGCGCCGCTTCGTCGAGGGCTGCGATGTTTTCGCCCGCCACCACCAGTTCGCCACTGTCGGCCCGGTCGATGCCGGCAATCAGGTTGAGCAGCGTGCTCTTGCCCGAACCCGACGGCCCCATCAGCGCCAGGAATTCTCCCGCTGCAATGTCAAAACTGATGCCGGCCAGCACCGGCACCACCTGTACACCGCGCCGGTAGGTTTTGTGCACATTGCACAGCCGCACGACGGGCTCGGTCGCGGCCATCACTTGCCGCCCGTTTTTACCGCTGCGCCATCGCGCAGCGATGCCGGCGGACGCAGCACCAGCGTATCGCCAGGCGCCACACCGCTCAGCTCGACAAGATCGCCGATCTTTGGGCCGGGCGTGACCGATACCCGTTTTGCCACGCCGTTCTCTACCCGGAACACCGCACTCGCGCCGCCCTCGGCGACGACCGCCTCGCCATGAACGGCCACCCGCGGCTGGCGCCGGGCGGCGTCCAGCGCTTCGGACAAAAAAGCGATCTTGGCGCTCATTTCGGGCAAAACGCGCGGATCGGGATCAATGAAGCGGATCTTGGTCAGCACACTGGCCTTGGCCCGATCCACCGTCGGCACAAGGCGCGACACCTCACCGCGAAAGCGCAACTCGGGAAAAGCATCGAGCTGGATTTCACAGGGCTGGCCCGGCTTGATCTTCGAGAGGCTGGATTCCGACACGTCGGCCTCCACCTCCAGCGTGCTCATGTCGGCCATGCTGACCACCGCGCCCTTGCTGTCGGCGGCCGCCGAAAAGTTGGTGATCAGATCGCCCACGTTGGCGTGCTTGGTCAGCACCACGCCGTCGAAGGGCGCACGGATTTCGGTTTGCGCCACCGCCACCTGCGCGGCCTGGCGGGCGGCCTCGGAGGCTCTTTCAGCCGCCCGGGCCGAAACCACGGCCGCACGCGCCTTGACCATCCGCGCCTCCGCCTGGTCCACCTGGGCCTGGGCCACGAAATTGCGGGCGCGAAGATCGCGGGCGCGGCCGAAGGCCAGTTCGGCGTCACGCAGCTCGGCCTGCACTTGTCCGACGTTGGCCTGCGCCACGCCGACATTGGCCGCGGCCTGCTGCAGCTGGGCCGCCACGTCGCGCTGCTCGAGCCGGGCGATGAGCTCGCCGGCCTTCACGACCGAGCCCTCGCGCACACCCAGCCATTCAAGCCGTCCGGTCGCCTTGGAGGCGATTGCCGCCTTGCGCTGGGCGACCACGTAGCCGGTAGCGTTGAGCACCGTAAGGCCCTGGTAGGGCCAGGCCTGGCCGACCGTCACCGTTTCGACCCCGACCGGTGCCCTCAGCCCGGCAAAAATCGCCGACCCGCCCAGCACCAGCACGGCCAGCCCGCCAATCAGCCAGCCCTTGCGGGGGCGACTTTTTGGCGAGCGAGGGGTCTGACGGTCGATACGCAGTGGCGAGAGATCGGTTTCGCTCATGGCGACAGCCTGAAAATGCGGGATTGGCCCAGCATTCTACAGCGCGCGCGCCAGCCTCCACGACGTCGGCATTCGCGTCAAAACCAAAACAATCAATGAATTATTGTTTCAGTCCCAACAACAATTTTCACGCTTCAGGAAAGCGCACCACGACGGCCAGCCCTGCCCCGCCGTCCGGCCGCGCCAGCCCATCCTCGAAACTCAGGCTTGCACCGCTGATCTCGGCGATCCGGGCGACGATGGAGAGGCCCAGCCCGCACCCATCGGCCTCGGGGTCGGCGCCGCGGGCAAAGCGGGTCAGCATTTTCTGGCGCAGCTCCCGGGCAATGCCGGGGCCGTCGTCGGCGACCCGCATGCTGCGTGCACCGGCGTCGAGGCTGACGACCACGTGGCCGCCAGCCGGCGTGTAGCGCAGCGCGTTATCCACGAGGTTGCGCAACATCACTTCAAGCCACCAGCGGTTGCCACAGAGCCGCAAGCCGGCCCCGGCCTCGAGTTCCAGCGTCTGCTGGCGGCGCAGGGCCTGGGGCGTGAGCACCGAGCAGACAGCTTCGGCAAGCTCGGCCAGTTCGAGCAGCGCAACGCCTTCCGCCGTTGCGGCTCCGGCATCGGGGTCGAGCCGGGCCAGCGTAAGGAGCTGTTCGACCAGATGCGTCATGCGGTCGACGCCCGACAAGACCTGGTCGAGGGCGTGGCCGCGCACGCTGTCATCAAGGGTACGGCGCGCAACCTGGGCCTGGATCTTGAGCGCAGCCAGCGGCGTGCGCAGTTCGTGGGCCGCGTCGGCAGTGAAACGCCGCTCGTTGTCGAGCACCTCGGTCACCCGCCCGACCAGCGCGTCCAGCGAACTCACCAGCGGTGCGATTTCGGCCGGCAGCGAGCCGGGCACATTCACCGGTGCAAGGTGCCGGGCGTCGAGGCCACTAACAGCCCGCGCCACTGCATCCACCGGGCGCAGCGCCCGCCCGACCACGGCCCAGATGCCCAGCGCCATCAACGGCAGGCCAATCAGAATGGGCAGCAGCAGGTGCAGGGCGATCTCGCCGGCGAGGCGGTAACGGGCGCCGTGGTTGTGTCCGACGATGACCCGGTAGTCGCTGTGGTCGTGGTCGACCGTGAAGAATCGCCATAGCTCGCCGTGCAGATCGTGCTCGTCGAAACCGGGACCGCCGGTGGCCGGCAGCGCCGGCATTTCGGACGAGCGCACCAGCAGGCGCCAGCCGCCGTCCTTCTCCCGCTGCCAGGCCTGAAAGGCGATCGGCAACTGGTAGGCGTGCTGATGCTCGGCCATCTCGTCGGCCACATGGCCGTCCTCGCTGGCCGCCACGATGGCCAGCAGGGTTTCGGCAACCTGCACCAGCTGCGCATCGAAAAGTTCGTCGGCCTCGGCATGGGCGGTGCGAAACGCCACCAGCGCCGACACGCTCCACAACAGCGCCACCACCCCGATGAGCAGCAGCACCAGCCGGCGGCGCAGGGAATAAACCGAGCGGACGACGCTCACTTGGGCGCCTCGTCCACCATGTAGCCAACCCCGCGCACGGTACGGATCAGCTCGCTGCCGAGCTTGCGGCGCAGGTGATGAATGTGCACTTCGAGCGCATTGCTGCCAACGGCTTCGCCCCAGACGTAGAGCTGCTCGTCCAGGATCCGGCGGGTCAGCACCCGGCCGGCGGCGTCCAGCAGCATGCGCAAAAGGTCGAACTCGCGGCCCGTGAGCGCCACCGGCACACCCTTCAAGCTTGCGCTACGGGCAGCCGGGTCGAGCACAAGATCGCCGTGTCGCAGACTGGCATCGGCACGGCCCTGGGAGCGGCGCACCAGCGCACGCAGGCGGGCCGCCAGTTCGTCGAGATCGAAGGGCTTGACCACGTAGTCGTCGGCGCCGAGATCGAGGCAGCGAACCTTGTCGACCACCTGGTCGCGGGCCGTGAGCACCAACACCGGCACCGGGTTGCCGGCCCCGCGCAGGGCCGAGAGCACCGACAGCCCATCCCGCCGGGGCAGGCCGAGGTCGAGCACGATGGCGGTGAAGCTCTCCGCCGCCAGCGCCGCCAGCGCCGCCTCGCCATCGCGCACCCAGTCCACCGCGAAACCGGCACCGGCCAGCCCGGCCTTCACCCCGTCGCCCAGCAGGCGATCATCCTCGACCAGCAGAATCCGCATCTTTTTACCTTGTTCCCGGAACCCTGAATTCAGGGCTGCCGATCATTCTCATCCGCCGCCCGCCTGGCAAGGCGACGGTACTGGAAGCCACTGACCATGCTCTGCGCCACCGGCTGCCCACTGCGCTCATGGAACACCAGCGCAGCCACATGCACGGCGACAAAACCGATCAGCACGAAAAAGCCCACCTCGTGGGGTTCCTTGATGGCGTGCCGGAAATCATGGAGCGCGCCCTCCCAGGGCGCCAGGGGGCCGACGCCGAACTGGGCCGCAGCCAGTCCCAGCCCGGTTGCCACCATCAGCACCATCACACCGTAGGCCACAATGTAAGCCAGGCTGGCCAGCGGATCGTGGCCAAAGCCGTGCCCGACCGGCAGCCGGCGCTCCCGCAGCACGCGAAGCCAGACCTGCAGATGCCAGAAATCGGACCACCGCGCGCGGGCTGGCCCGAACAAACCCCACAACACGCGTGTGCCCAGGCCGCCGGCCAACAGGTAGCCGGTGATCACATGCACCTGCCAGGCGCCATCCTCAAACGGGCCGTGCTCGAGGAACTCGGCGATCTGGCTGCTCGCAGCGAGCATCACGATGGCCACCGCATTCCACCAGTGCAGGAGGCGCAGCAACGGGTCATACACCTTGATGCGCTCAAGGGTGAGGGTTTCGGGCTGGCGGGCGTCCATGATGGTTCCTTGCTGTTCGTATATACCTACTATCGCCGATGAGGCTTAGCGCAGCCTTAAGCAGGCTGCCAACCCATTAAAGCATCGTCATGGCAGAACGTACGAGATTGGCCAGTCTTGCCGGACAAGGCCTTGATCGGGCCCTCTGGCTCAATCGGGGAGTCCGGGCCGGCAGGGCGGCGAAACTTTTCTGCAACGGTTACGGAACATATGCGAGGCGGGACACTCCGAATCAGGCGCCCAACAATGGAGTTTTCATGAACCGCCCCTGCATCCGCGTCATCCTGGCCGCCATCGCCAGCCTGCTTGCACCCCCTCTCCTCGCCGCCGACCGGAGCGATAGCCAGACCGAAACGGCGATTCCCCGTAGCGGCAACCTTTATGGCCTGGGCATCGGCGTCATGCCCAAAACCTCCGGCTCCGAAGATCTCCGCACGATGGTCCTGCCAATCATTCAGGCCACCTATGCCGATCGCTTCTACATCAACGCGCTGCGCGCCGGCGTATGGCTGGCCGATTCGGATGACCGGCGCCTGCGCGTCGGGCTGGCAGCCGACGCCCGCTTCGGCTGGAAAGCAGAAGACGGCGGGCGCACCAAAGGCATGGAAGACCGGGACTTTTCGGTGGACCTGGGCCCTGCCCTGCGCTGGCAAACCGATTACGGCACGCTCAATGCCCAGTGGGGGTTTGACGTGGGCGGCGCCAGCAAAGGGCAAAACGTGCAGCTGCAGTTTGTACGCGCACTGGTACGCGGCCCGGGGCTGCGTGTAAACGGACTGGTCGGCATTACCTGGAACGACAAGCGGGCCAACAATTACTACTACGGCGTCTCGCCCGCCGAAGCCACGGCGAACCGGCCGACCTATTCCGCAAGCTCGGGCACCCAACTGCAGGCCGGAGTAAATGGCGCCTGGCCCGTTGGGCAACGCGGCTCAGTGCTGTTCGGGCTGATGGCCACGCGGCTGGGTGGTGCCCAGGCCGACAGCCCCATCGTGGAGACACGCATCCAACCGCTGGCCTATGCAGGCTACGGGTGGAGCTTCTGATCGCGGAGTGACGCGCTCAGGAGAACGCCAGGGCCGCCCCAGGTTTGCGTGTCCCCCACGAGGGGCTGGCGGGGTAGCCCGGCCCTGAAGGCGCTCAGAGCGGGCGCTTGACTGTCAGCGCGCCGCGGATCATCCCCTTCTCATAGCCGAAGGCCTGGTCGTGGGGGTAGCTCCTGGCGAGCTGGCTCTTGAGGCCGGCCTCGATCTTGTCCGCCGGGCCATGGCACTTCAGGCATACGTCGCCCACCGGAATGGCGCGGATGTAGCGATAGACCTGCTTGCCGTTCTCGGTGACGAGCTCGCCAGTTTCAAGGGTTTCGACCTTCTCGCCGGCAGCCGCCCGGATGTTGAAGTCGGCCAGCTGGCGGGCCTCCCACACATCGGGCGTGCCACGCTCGGGGTTGCGTGTCTTGAGGCTGACGCGGCGCATGTCCCAGCCAGTCTTGGCGGCCTGCTCCCGGAGCAGCTGGGGCGCTTTTTCCTTGCACACCGGAATCGCTTCGACCGGCCCTTTGGCGGCAACGGTCTCCTGCATCATGCCAACCACCTTGGGCAACACCGGCAGGGCGTTCTTGCGGGTATCGACCTTCAGGGCATCGAGATCCTGGGCCTGGGCGGCTCCGGCGAGAAGAGAAACGGCAATCAGGGCAAGACGAAGCATGGTCGATCCTTTCTTAATCAGAGTTTTCTAATATACAGGATGTCATGCCAGCGAGAACAGGGAGGCGAAACCAATCCGCAAAAAACGGGACCAACATCATGCGCAATCCGAAGCGCCACACTTAGGGAGCCCCACCATGGAATCGCAGACCCACACCCTCGCCAACCTGTTCGCCCAGCTCGGCTTGCCGGGCGAGCAGGCCGCCATCGAAGCCTTCATCGAGCGGCACGCGCCCCTGCCCCACGACCTGCAGCTGGCCGACGCGCCATTCTGGACGCCATCGCAGGCCGCCTTTCTGAAAGCCGATATTTCCGAAGACTCCGACTGGAGCGCGGTGGTCGACGGCCTCGACGTGCTGCTGCGCCGCGAAGGCTGAACCGGCTATTCGGCGATCAGAAAACGCGCCGGATCAACGCCCCACTTGTCCGGGGCCTCTGCCGACACGATGCGGTCGCCACCGCCACTGCCAAGCTTGCGGCCAAGATCCACGAGTTCGGGCTTGATGTAGCCGTTGGATCGGGTGCTGAAAAACGTCCGCACGCGCGGCGTCAAAAGGCTGCTTTCGTTCTGCTCGGTGACCACGCCCAGGCGGCCCGACTCCAGCCGCACCAGGCTGCCCACCGGATAAATGCCGACACAGCGCATGAAGGCCTGCAGCAGTTTCTGGTCGAAGTGGGCGCTGCTCCACTCCCACATCTTGCGCAGCGCCTCGGCCGCCGGCATGCCCTTGTGGTAGCAGCGGTCGGCGGTGATCGCGTCGTAAACATCGACGATGGCGGCCATCCGCGCCATCACTGAAATGGCGTCCCCGGCCAGACGGTCGGGGTAGCCGCTGCCATCGAGGCGTTCGTGGTGGTGGCGGGTGATGTCCAGTGGCACGGCGCCGATGCCTGCGGTTTCGAGCAGCACGGCGTGGCCGTCGCCGGGATGCTTCTTGATCAGATCGAACTCTGCATCGGTCAGCCGGCCGGGCTTGTTGAGCACTTCGTCCGGCACCTTCATCTTGCCGATATCGTGCAAAAGACCCCCGATGCCCCCCTGGCGCAACTCTTCGCCGGCAAGCCCGAGGGAGCGGCCGAAAGCGATCATCAGCGTACATACGCTGACCGAGTGCAGGAAGGTGTAGTCGTCCTTGTTCTTGATGCCGATCAGCCCCATCAGCGCGTTGCTGTTGCGCAGTACCGACGAAGTGATCGCCTCGACCACCGGCTCGGCATCCTCCAGCGACACCGCCTTGCCGAGTCGCACATCGCCCATCATCGAGCGCACAACCTTGTGGGCCTGCTCATGCACCTTGCGGGCGCGGGCCATTTCCTCGCGCACTGAAACCCGCACCAGCTTGTCATCCGGCGCGCTCATCGCGGCGACGATTTCCTGCTCGACCGCCGCCTGAACCACATCGGCAGCCACTGCCTCCTGGTCATCGAGACCACGGTCGGTGTCGATATACACATGCTGGATGCCGGATTCGACGATACGGCGCAGATCGTCGCCTCCGGTCAGCTTGAACTTCGCACGCCAGAAAGGGTGCGACATCCAGTCGCCGCAAAGTTCATGAACAAACATGCCCGGCTTGAGCCGGGAAACCGGGATTTTCTTGAGCATAGTAAGGGCTTGGGCGAATTATATTTTTATGTACTTCGGCTTTAACGGCAGCTCGCCGCACCGCTTGAACATCTGTTCGTGACAGATTGCCTGCCCCCTGCAACCGGCCTGCAAATATACAACGGCTATAATGCGGCCTCTTTTTGCGTCAACTACTTAATCGTTCATGGACATCATCCTGCTCCTCAAGGCGCTGATTCTCGGCGTGGTCGAAGGCCTGACCGAATTCCTGCCCATCTCCAGCACCGGCCACCTGATCCTTGCCGGCGACCTGCTGAACTTCAACGACGACCGGGGCAAGCTCTTCGAAATCGTCATCCAGTCCGGTGCCATCCTCGCCGTGGTGTGGGAGTTCCGCGAGCGCATCCGCAGCACTTTCGCCGGCCTCGGTCGCCAGCGAGAAGCCAACCGGCTGGTGCTCAATCTGTTCATCGCCTTCCTGCCGCTGGCGGTGCTCGGGCTCGCCTTCGGCAAGGCCATCAAGGCCAACCTGTTCGCCCCTGTCCCGGTGGCTGCCGCCTTCATCATCGGTGCCTTCGTCATTTTGTGGGCCGAACGCAAGGACCACCGCATCCGCATCGAAACCGTCGATGAGATGGGTCCGATGGACGCCCTCAAGATGGGCATTGCCCAGGCTTTCGCGCTGATCCCCGGCACCTCCCGCTCGGGCTCGACGATCATCGGCGGCATGCTGTTCGGGCTGTCACGCAAGGCGGCGACCGAGTTCTCCTTCTTCCTGGCCATCCCGACCCTCGGCGTAGCCACGGTCTATCAGATCTACAAGGAGCGCGCCCTCCTCAACGCCGACGACATCGGCATGTGGGTGGTCGGCTTCATCTCGGCCTTCGTGTCCGCCTTCCTGTGCGTGCGCTGGCTGCTGCGCTACATCTCCAGCCACGACTTCGTGCCCTTCGCCTGGTATCGCATCGTCTTCGGCATCGTGGTGCTGCTGACCTGGCACTTCGGTCTGGTGGAATGGGCGGTTCACTAAGCCCGGCAATCCAGGGCGGATCGCAGCCCGAGCCAGGGGTCACTGGCCCCTGGCCGGTAAGCACACAGCTCACCCGTCTCCACGACACCCGGCGCGCGCGCACGCTGCCGGTCAAGCTCTACCTGCCCGAGCAGCCCCGGCCCCATGGCCTGATCGTGTTTTCCCACGGCCTCGGCGGCTCCTGCGAAAGCGGCACCGCGTGGCTCATGCACTGGGCCAGCCACGGCTTCCTGGCGCTGGCGCTGCAGCACCCGGGCTCGGATGACAGCATCCTGCGCAACAACTCCCCGCTGGCCCTGCGTCGCGCCTTCAAGGCCGCAATGATCCCCGAAGAACTCACCCGGCGCGCCGACGACTTGCGCTTCGTCCTCGGCCGCATCGGCCATGATCCGGCGCTGCCGGACGCCATCAACGCCGCCACCGCCATCGGCATTGCCGGGCATTCGTTCGGGGCCGTTACCGTGCAACTCATCGCCGGCGAGCGCCGTCCGACCCAGCCCGCCATCGATCCCGACCCACGCCTGCGTGCCGCGCTCGCCCTCAGCCCCTCGGCCCGCCATGCCGATTCGGCCCCCGGCCTCGACCAGCGCTTCGGCCACATCCGCCTGCCCTTTTTCGGCATCACCGGCAGCCGCGACGACGGCATGGGAATCTCCGACATCAGCGCGACCAACCGCGAGCTGCCCTTTCGCCACATGCCGGCCGACGACGGCAAATACCTCCTCGTCTTTGCGGGCGGCAACCACCTGGATTTTGCCGGCGAAGCCAGCGACACCGAGCGCATCGTGTTCCAGGCCCGCCGTCAACCGGCCGCCTTTCGCCCGCATCTGCTCGCCGCCAGCACGGCTTTCTGGCTCGCCCACCTGGGCTCCGACGCCACGGCACGGCGCTGGCTCACCACCGATTTTCCTGCCCGCCTGCGGCCCGACGACCGCTTCGAACACAAATGATCATCTACCTTCACGGCTTCCGCTCCGGCCCGCAAAGCTGGAAATCCCGCAGCCTCAAGGCTCGCATGGACGCGCTCGGCCTCGGCGACGAATTCTGGTGCGAACAGCTGCCGGTTTCCGCCTTCGAAGCCATCGCGCTGGCCGATGCGCAGATTGCCCGCTGCGGCACCGCGCCCACCCTTGTCGGCAGCTCGCTGGGCGGCTTCTACGCAACCTGTCTGGCCGAAAGGCACGGGCTCAAGGCCGTGCTGGTCAACCCGGCAGTGCTCGCGCCGCTGTCGCTGTCGTCTTACATAGGCACGCAAACCCACATGTACAGCGACGAGCCCTTCGAATTCACCGCTGCCCACATCGACGAAATCCGCGCCATCGAACCGCCGGCCATCACCCAGCCCGAGCGCTACTGGCTGATGGTTGAAACCGGCGATGAAGTGCTCGACTACCGCCAGGCCGTCGAACGCTACGCCGGCGCCCGGCAAACCGTGCTCGAAGGCGGCGACCACAGTTTCACCCGATGGGACGACTACCTCGATCCGATCCTGCACTTTGCGGGGCTGCTCGAATGAATCCGCAGAGCCACCCAAAACACACAGCCACTCGGCCGGCAGCAAGCCGCGCAGCACCAGGCGTGCCCCTATGACCTCACCCGGTTTCGACGCCCGCCGCTTCAAGGCGCTTGAACGTGCCGGCTTCAATCGCATCGCCGCCCGCTATGCCGACGGCGCGCCAATCCGCGCCGGCCTTCAGCAGGCCCTGCTCGACGCCGCCGCGCTAAAGCCCGGCCAGCACGTGCTTGACCTGGCTGCCGGCCCGGGCCTCTTGGCCCGCGAGGCGGCTCGCCGGGTTTTGCCCGACGGACAGGTGCTGGCCAGTGACATCGCCGAAGGCATGCTCACCGAAGGCCTGCGCCGGGCTGCGGCCGAGGGCCTGCCGGATCTCCTCGCCGCCGCCTGCGATGCGGAACACCTGGCATTTCGCGACGCCTGTTTCGATGTGGCCCTGATCGGCCTCGGGCTGTTCATCTTTCCCCAGCCGGAAAAAGCCCTGGCCGAACTCCGCCGCGTGCTGCGCCCGGACGGGCGGATCGCCCTGTCGGTGTGGGGCCCACGGGAAGCCGTTCCCCTGATCGCCCGCGCCCAGGACTGCATTGCGCGCCTGCTGCCGGCGCCGAAGGTGCCGCGTCCGTCAGTCTTTCGCCTCGGCGATGCGGATGAGCTGGCTGCGTTGCTCGCCGCCGCGGGCTTTTGCGACATAAGCATTGCACCGCACACCTTCAGCTGCCGCTTCGCCTGTGCCGACGACTACTGGCAGGCCTTCCTGGATCTGGCCGGCGGTGCCGCCGAATCCCTGGCCCGCCTGCCCGAAAACATCCAGACCCGGCTGCGTGCTGAAGTCGCCACCGAACTGGCGGCCCACCGGGACGGAGACGCTTACACCGTTGAAAGCACGGTGCTCATCGCCAGCGCCCGGCGTTAAGTTTCGTCTTCGTTTCCGGCCGCGCCCTTCACCACGCCAAAGCGGGCCAGGGTGCGCTCCCGGGCCTTGGCGTGATCCACCACCGGCGCCGGGTAATCGGTTCCGATCACGCAGCCGGCCAGCTTCTGGTCGATGGGCGGCAGGGTCCATGGGGCGTGAATGAACTTGTTCGGCACCTGGGCCAGCTCGGGCAGGTATTTGCGGATAAAGCTGCCGTCCGGATCGAACTTTTCCGACTGGGTCACCGGATTGAAAATCCGGAAATACGGCTGCGCATCGCAGCCCGTGGACGCCGCCCACTGCCAGCCACCGTTGTTGGCCGAGAGATCAAAATCGTTGAGCTGGTCGGCGAAATATTTTTCGCCCAGCCGCCAGTCAATGCCCAGATCCTTGGTCAAAAAAGACGCAACGATCATCCGCAGACGGTTGTGCATGAAGCCACTGTGGTTGATCTGGCGCATCGCCGCATCCACGATGGGGTAGCCAGTGCGCGCCTCGCACCAGGCGGCAAACAACGCCGGCGCGTCGTCCCACTGCACCCGGTCGTATTCCGGCTTGAAGCAGGCGCCGATCACCCGGGGGTGGTGCCACAAGATCTGGAAGTAAAAATCCCGCCACACCAGTTCCGACAACCACGTCTCGGCCCCCTCCCCCCCAATTCCGTGCGCCGCCCGCGCCAGCTCGCGGATCGACACGGTGCCGAAGCGCAGATGCACCGACAGGTAGGAGACGCCCTTGACGGCCGGGAAATCCCGCTTCGCCTTGTAGCGCCCGATGCGCTTGAGGAAATCGTCAAACAGCTTGCGCCCGCCGCTCATGCCCGGCTGGATGCCCAGCTCGACGAGATTGGTCGGCTCGAAACCGATATCGGCGAGGCTTGGCAGTGTCTCGCCGTCCGGCAGCGGCGCCAGGCTGGCCGCGTACTTTTCGACCGGGTAGGCCTTGAGGTGAAAATCCGTCAGCGTCTTCAGCCAGGCCCGTTTGTAGGGCGTGAAGACCGAGAACGGCGAATTGCCCTGGGTCAGCACCTCGCTCTTTTCAAAGATCACCTGGTCCTTGAAAGTCTCAAAGCCGACTCCAAGTACCCGCAGCCGCTCGGCCACGTCACCATCGCGGGCGATGGCCGCCGGCTCGTAATCCCGGTTGGCCAGAACCGCCGTCACACCCAGCGCGGCCGCCAGCGCCGGAATCACTTCTGCAGCCGGGCCGTGACGCACGATCAACCCGCCGCCTCGTGCCCGCAGCGCGCCGTCCAGTTCGACCACGCTGGCGTGGATGAACTCCACCCGCCGGTCGGCCCGTTGCGGCAACGCGTCGAGAATCACGGTGTCAAAAACGAAGGCGCAAAACACCTTCCGGTGGTGTTTGAGGGCGTGGTAAAGCGCCGCATGATCGAAGTCACGCAGGTCGCGACGAAACCAGACAAGAGCAGATGACATGAATGACGAACCCTGACGCGGCGCCAACAAGGACGCTGGATGTTTTCAATGAAGGGACGCAAGCATGCCCGAAAACTTGCCGCTACAATCCCCGGACCTCGGCTTAAAATAACGCCCGTGACTACACCAACGATCAACCTCACTGACCACTTCCTGATCGCCATGCCCGCCATGGCCGATCCGAACTTCACGCGCACGCTCACCTACATCGCCGAGCACAACGAAAACGGTGCGATGGGCGTCATCGTGAACCGGCCGACAGACATGCGCCTCGCCACCCTTTTCGAGCGCATCGACATCCCCCTGGAGCAGCCCGATTTTGCCAATCTGCCCGTGTATTTCGGCGGCCCGGTGCAGGCCGACCGGGGTTTCGTGCTGCATCGTCCGGGCGGCGCCTGGCATTCGACACTCAAGGTCAGCGACACCGTAGGCCTCACCAGTTCGCGCGACGTGCTGCAGTCCCTGGCCACCGACGGCCAGCCTGCCGAAGTGCTGGTCGCCCTTGGCTATGCCGGCTGGTCTGCCGGCCAGCTCGAACACGAACTGGCCCAGAACGCCTGGCTCACCGTGCCGGCCGATCTTTCCATCGTTTTCGACCTGCCGCCCGAAGAACGCCTTGCCGCAGCCATGCAATTGCTGGGCATCGACTTCGCCAAGCTTTCCGACGTCGCCGGTCACGCGTGAGCATGCAGAACCGCAAAGGCGACGCTTCCCGCGCGAAGCCGCAATGAGCACCCTGCTCGCCTTCGACTTCGGCCTCGCCCGTATCGGCGTGGCGGTTGGCGAAACGGAAACGGGCCACGCCCATCCGCTCGCCGTGATCGCCGAAGAAGCCAACGCCGCGCGCTTTGCCGCCATCGAAAAACTACTCGCCGAGTGGAAGCCCTCCGGGCTGGTGGTGGGCCTGCCCACCCACATGGACGGCACCGAGCACGCCATGACCGTGCGCTGCCGCCGCTTTGCCAACCAGCTCCACGGCCGCTACGGCCTCCCGGTCAGCCTGGTGGACGAACGCCTTTCATCCGCCGAAGCCGAGGAGCGCCTCAGCGAAGCCGGCCACCACGGCTGGCGCAAGCAAAAGCCGCGGCTCGACTCCGCAGCGGCCCAGATCATCCTGAATCAGCACCTTGAAAGCACCAGACATGCAGCTCCCTGACGCCGAACAGCTCATTGCCAACCTGGCCGCCGCAATGCGTCCCCACGTCACCGCCAACACCGCACTGGTCGGCATTCACACCGGCGGCGTGTGGCTGGCCGACCGCCTGCACGCGCTGCTCGGCCTGAGCCTGCCGCTGGGCAGCATCGACGTCAGCTTCTACCGGGACGACTACGCCGCCAAGGGCCTGCACCAGCAGCCCCGGGGCTCGAAGATTCCCTTCGACGTCGAAGGCGCCCACATTGTCATCGTTGACGATGTGCTCTACACCGGCCGCACCACCCGTGCAGCCCTCAACGAGCTCTTCGACTACGGCCGCCCGGCACAGGTCGACCTGGCCGTGCTCATCGACCGCGGCGGGCGCGAGCTGCCCATCTCGGCCCGCTTCTGCGCTCTCACCCTGCCCGAACCCATGCCCGCCGGGCAAAACCTCCAACTCGAGCGCGACGACTCCGGCGCCCTCACCATGAGGCTGATCCATGCGTAATCCCCAACTCAACAAGAACGGCGAGCTGCAACACCTGCTCACCCTCGACGGCCTTCCGCGCAGCATCATCACGCAAATCCTCGACACCGCCGCGCCCTTCACCGAGATGGCCGAGCGCGAGGTCAAGAAGCTGCCGCTCTTGCGTGGCAAGAGCGTGTTCAACCTGTTCTTCGAGAACAGCACCCGCACCCGCACCACCTTCGAGATCGCCGCCAAGCGTCTGTCGGCCGATGTCATCAACCTCAACGTGTCCACCTCGTCCACCAAAAAGGGCGAAACCCTGCTCGACACGGTGGACAACCTCTGCGCGATGCAGGCCGACATGTTCGTCGTGCGCCACGAATCCAGCGGCGCCCCGCACCTGATCGCCCAGCACCTGCAGAACACCGGCCGCGACCACATCCACGTCGTCAATGCCGGCGATGGCCGTCATGCCCACCCCACCCAGGGGCTGCTGGACATGTACACCATCCGGCACTACAAAAAAGAGTTCCACAACCTCACCGTCGCCATCGTCGGCGACGTGCTGCACTCCCGCGTGGCCCGCTCGCAGATCGCGGCGCTGACCACCCTCGGCGTGCCCGAAGTACGCGTCATCGGCCCCCGCACCCTCATGCCCACCGAGGTCGAAAAAATGGGCGTGCGCTACTGTGCGACGATGGAAGAAGGCCTCAAGGATGTAGACGTGGTGATGATGCTGCGTCTGCAAAACGAGCGCATGAACGGTGCGCTGCTGCCCAGCCCCCAGGAGTTCTTCAAGGTCTGGGGCCTCACGGCCGAAAAACTCGCCCTCGCCAAGCCCGACGCCATCGTGATGCACCCCGGCCCGATGAACCGCGGCGTCGAAATCGATTCCGCCGTGGCCGACGGCAACCAGGCCGTGATCCTCCCGCAGGTCACCTTCGGCATCGCCGTGCGCATGGCTGTCATGAGCATGCTGGGCAGTCACTGAAAGACAGGTCTTCCACAATGAACATCCACATCAGTAACGGCCGCCTCATCGACCCGGCCAATCGCATCGACGCCAGGCAGGACATCTTCATCGCCGATGGCAAGATCGTCGGCGTCGGCACTGCCCCGGACGGCTTCAAAGCCGCCCACACCATCGATGCCAGCAAGCTCGTCGTCGCGCCCGGCCTCATCGACCTGGCCGCCCGCCTGCGCGAACCCGGCTTCGAATACCGGGCCACCCTCGAATCCGAACTCGATGCAGCCATGGCCGGCGGCGTCACCAGCCTGGCCATTCCGCCGGACACCGATCCGGTGCTGGACGAACCCGGCCTCGTCGAAATGCTCTGCTACCGGGCCAAGAAGCTCAACCGCGCCCACATCTACCCGGTCGGCGCCCTCACCATCGGCCTGAAGGGTGAACAGCTCTCCGAAATGGCCGAGCTCGTCGAAGCTGGTTGCGTGGCCTTCAGCCAGGCCAATACGCCCATCCTCGACACCCGCGTCCTCGGCCGCGCCATGCAGTACGCCGCCACCTTCGGCTTCCGCATCTGGCTGCAGCCCCTCGACCCCTACCTCGCCCGCGGTGGCGTTGCCCACGACGGCGAAGTCGCCTCCCGCCTCGGCCTGCCCGGCATTCCGGCCAGCGCCGAAATCGTCGCCCTCTACACCTACCTGCGCCTGGCCAGACAGACTGGCGCGCGCCTGCACATCACCCGGGTGTCGTGTGGCGAGAGCCTCGATCTCATCGAGCGCGCCCGCCAGGATGGCGTCGATGTCACCTGTGACGTGGCCGCCCACCACCTGCACCTGTGCGACATGGACATCGGCTACTTCAACCCCCACTGCCACGTGGTGCCGCCGCTGCGCAGCCAGCGCGACCGCATCGCGCTGTCGAAGGGGCTGGCCGACGGGCGCATCAACGCCATCTGCTCCGACCACACACCGGTGGACGACGACGCCAAGCAGGCCCCGTTCAGCGAATCCGAGCCCGGCACCACCGGCCTCGAACTCCTGTTGCCGCTCACCCTTAAGTGGGCTGCCGAACACAATCTGCCACTCCTCGACGCACTCTCCCGCATCACCTCCGAGGCCGCGAAGATCGCCGGCATCGCCAAGGGTGGTCACCTGTCGGTCGGCGCCCGTGCCGACGTCTGTATCTTCGACCCGGATACTCACCAGCTCATCGACCGCAGCATGCTCAGGAGCCAGGGCAAGAACACGCCCTTCCTGGGCCTCGAACTGCCGGGCAAGGTTCGCTACACGCTGGTCGAAGGCACGCTGATGTACGAAGCACACTGACGCGCTGGCAGCCCGCCGCTGCCTCGCCCGACGGCGCCCTCGAGGCGCCGTTTTTTATCATGTGTCATGAAGTTTTGTGCGCTGATGCCGATAAGCCATCGACTGACTTTTTTGCAGCCGCAAGAGATCCGTCAGCCCGGAAATACTTCGCAGGGGCCCCGCTCCTGCCCCGACAGGAGGAACAGAGTGATCAGCGGTTCAGTCGAGCAAGCTGCGGAACGACTCCGCAAGGCCGTGCCCATCATGGTGAAGCACGGCATTCCGGTTACACCGCTCAACTACGCACTGTGGTACTCCTACGTTTCAAACGAGGATCCGAGCCTCAACCTGCGCATCGACGAAATCGTCGCCGCCTACGGAACGATCCCGCTGACGTCGGCGGAAGGCCTGTTTCGCGAACATGTATCTCCCGCCGGGAACTACGAAGCCACGTTGAGCCGCGTAAAGAACAATCTCGAAGAGATGGTGCACAGCATCGACAAGGATCTGCACGCGACCATCGCGGATACGCGCTCCTTTTCCACCCTGCTCGACGAATGCAACCGCGACCTGCGCACGCCGAGCACCGGCATGGCCAGTATTGACGACATGTTCGGAACCCTCGACAAGCTGCTTCAGGGCTCCACCGCAATGCAGGAGAACACCTCGCGCTTCGAGCAGCGCCTGGCGTCCGCCAACGACGAAATCCGGCGCCTCCGCGGCGAACTCGAAACCCTGCGCCAGGATGCAATGAACGACGAGTTGACCGGCGTATTCAACCGTCGCGCCTTCGACGTCGAACTAAACCAGTTCATCGGCCACGGCGACCGGGGCCCCGCCATCCACCTCGGTCTGCTCGATATCGATCACTTCAAGCAATTCAACGATCGCTTCGGCCACCAGGTCGGAGACCGGGTGCTGAGCCTTGTCGGAAAGCAACTCAACGCGACAAGCCGGCTCGGCGTTTCGGTCTATCGCTATGGCGGCGAAGAGTTCGCACTGATTTTCTGCGGCGGAACAGCCGCGCAGGCCATGAAGCTGGCCGAGGCCCTACGAATTTCTATCGAACGGCTGGTACTCAAGGACAGTCGCAACGGGGAACGCCTCACAAACATCACCGCCTCCATCGGCATCGCCAGCCGCAATTCCGGGGAGACGGCGGAAGCCCTGGTGGCCCGTACCGACGCCGCGCTCTACAAGGCCAAGAACAACGGCCGCAACCAGGTTTGTCAGGCCTGAGGGCACACTGCCGTCAGCATCCTCCGCTCAAAATGAAAAAGCCCGAAACGCATGTTTCGGGCTTTTTCATTCTTGACGACCTGACGAGCTCTTACTTCTTGTCGTCCTGCAGCGCCTTCTCCAGAGCCTTGGCTGGATCATCCTCGGCAGGTGGAGCCGTGCCGTCTTTCGGTTCATTGTCAAACTGCACAGCGGAATCGTCCGGCATTTCGCTATCCGGAACCACGATCTCGACCTTGTCGGTATCGATCACTTCCTGCTTGTCCAGCCCCATCGTCACCAATTGCGGAAAGACGATGATGATCGCGACCATGATGATCTGGATGATCACGAAGGGCACCGCGCCCCAGTAGATCTGGGTCGTCTTGACCGTTGGCGGCGCCACCGAACGCAGGTAGAACAGCGCAAAACCAAAGGGCGGGTGCATGAACGAGGTCTGCATGTTTACCCCGAGCAGCACGCCAAACCAGATCAGGTCGATGCCAAGCTTCTCGGCAACCGGTGCAAGCAGCGGCACCACGATGAAGGACAACTCGAAGAAGTCGAGAAAGAAGGCCAGCAGGAAGATCAGGATGTTCACCACGATCAGGAAGCCGAGCTGGCCACCGGGAAGGCCTGCGAGCAGGTGCTCCACCCACAGATGGCCTTCAACCCCGTAGAAGGTCAGCGAGAAGACCCGCGCACCCACCAGGATGAAGACCACGAAAGTGGTGAGTCTGGCCGTGCTTTCCATCGCCTGCTTGAGCAACTTGACGTTCAGGCGCTTGCGGGCAACCGCCAGCACCAATGCGCCGAAAGCCCCCATCGCACCGCCCTCGGTCGGTGTTGCGATACCCAGGAAAATCGTGCCGAGCACCAGGAAGATCAACAACAACGGCGGCAAAAGGGTCGTCAGCACACGCAGGAAAAGCTTGGCGCCGCGCAGCGTGCGGGCCTCGGGCGGCAGGGCTGGCACATACTGGGGCTTGAACACAGCAACCAGCGCCACGTAACCGACATACAGGCAGGTCAGCACGAGACCCGGGAGCAGCGCGCCCTGATACATGTCCCCCACCGACCGCCCCAGCTGGTCGGCCATGATGATCAGCACGAGAGACGGCGGAATGATCTGCGCCAGGGTTCCGGAAGCGGCGATGACACCGGTGGCGATACGCTGATCGTAGCCATATCGCATCATGATGGGCAGCGAGATAAGGCCCATCGAGATGACCGAAGCGGCCACCACGCCGGTGGTCGCGGCCAGGATTGCGCCGACAAAAATCACCGCAAACGCCAGGCCGCCGCGCACCGGGCCAAAGAGCTGGCCGATGGTATCGAGCAGATCTTCGGCCATCCCTGATCGTTCGAGAATCAGGCCCATGAAGGTGAAGAACGGGATTGCGAGCAGGGTGTCGTTCGACATGACACCGAAAATACGGTCGGGCAGGGCCTGGAACAGGGCCGGCGTAAGAAGGCCAAGCTCGATGCCAATCAGACCGAAGACCACGCCGTTGGCCGCCAGGGCAAACGCCACCGGGTAGCCGAACAGCATGAAAACAACCAGCGACCCGAACATCAGGGGTGCCATGTTGGCAGCAATGAATTCCATTTTAGACGGCCTCCCCGCGCTGTTTCTTGATGGCCTTGGCCAGTTCTTCTTCAGCTGACGGTGTGTGTGGCTTGGCGTTCGGATCGTCGATCAGGCCCTTGAGAAAGGCGAAGCGCTTGATCAGCTCGGAAAGGCCCTGCAGGATCAGCATTGCAAAACCGACCGGCACCAGTCCGCGCACCGGCCAGACGATGAGGCCGCCGGCGTTGGACGAGTATTCGTTATTGAGGTAGGAATTGACGAAGATCGGCCAGGAGAGATACAGCACGGCAAACGCCATCGGAGCCAGGAAGAAAATCGTCCCGATGATGTCGATCCAGGCGAGAACGCGCGGCGAAAAATGCGAGGACACCACGTCGATACGGACGTGCTCGTTGCGCAGCAGCGTGTAGCCGGCGCACAACAGGAAGATTGCCGAGAACAGGTACCACTGGATTTCAAGAAGTCCGTTGGAACTGTAGTTGAAGGCATAACGCACAAAGGCGTTGATCGCACTGATGAGGGTGACGATCAGGACCAGCCAGATCGCAGCCTTTCCGACGCGTTCGGTAAGCGCATCGATCGCGCGCGATAACTTGAGCAGGGCTTGCACGTCCCTCACCTCCCTTTTAATGAAATAACGAACTTTTTTTGGGCAAAGACGTCGGTGCGTCCACCTTCCGGATTATCTGCGAGAACGGTAGTCCGGCAATCAGGGATTACGCCTACCGGCCTTTAGCCGCGTATTATCCCGTCAAAGTGGCTCTCACAGGCACCAAGGCGGGTCCGTGAGATACTTCCCGACTTTCCATTCAGACAGCACAGCAGCAATGTCCACCCGCATCTGCCTCGTCCGCCACGGTGAAACCGCCTGGAACGCCGAACGCCGCCTCCAGGGGCACACCGACATCCCGCTCAATGAAACCGGGCTGGCCCAGGCCCGCGCCACCGCAGCCAGTCTGGCCACCGAGCGCTTCGACGCGGCCTACTGCTCGGACCTTACCCGCGCCCGCCAGACCGCCGAAGCCATCGCAAACTGCTGCGGCCTCGCCCCTGGCTTCGACGCCAGCCTGCGCGAGCGTAATTTCGGTGCCTTCCAGGCCCTGACCTACGCTGAAGCGCAGGCGCGCTTTCCCCATGACTATCACCGCTTCGAAAACCGTGACCCAGAATTCACCTTCCCCGGCGGCGGTGAAAACCTGCGCGAATTCGCCGCCCGCATCCGCGCCACCCTCGAAGACATCGCCCGCCGGCACCAGGGCGGCAGCGTGCTGGTTGTAACCCACGGCGGCGTGCTCGACATTGCCCATCGCCTTGCCACCGGCAAGCATCTCCAGGCCCCTCGCGATTTCACCATTCCCAACGCCGCCCTCAACTGGATTGGCTGGAATGGTGAAACCTGGTCGCTTATCGCATGGGCAGAGCAACGCCATCTCGACAAAACCCTGGACGAACTGCCAAACGCCTGAAAACGTCACACCCAACAAAACAATAAAACTTAAAGCTATCCGGACTTCGACCGTTTAAACAACCGGTATCCCGCCTGCCAAGGTGGTACCGGTCGGAGTTCCGTCATGTTCAAACTGAAGCACCAGTCCCTTGCTTACCAGATCGTTCTCTCTGCGGCAGTCGTCACGCTCGCCGTTTTTGCTGCGCTGATTGGCTTCACCACCTACTTCAGCGAAACCGCAGCCCTTGCCAAAACGCAAGATGAACTCCACACCCAGGTCAAGGGCATCGTCCGCCTGCTCGAACTAAGCCATGGCAATGCTGTAGCCCATGCTGACAAGAGCCTTGCCCGGGTCAAGGAGAGCCTCGGCAAACTGAATGTTGGGCCCGACACCGCGGCCTCCGGCAAATACCAGATTCCAGTTGTGCGCAGCGGCGAACGCATCATCAACGGCAACATCGCACTCCTCGAAAGCCTGCGCCAGCAAACAGGAACAGACCCTGCATTGCTGGTACGTTCGGGTGACGAATTCGTCCGTGCCGCCACCCTTCTTAAAGACAAGGACGGCAAGAGCACGGAAGGCACGCCCATTCCCAAAGACAGCAAGGAAACCACGGCGCTTCTGGCGGGCAAACCCTACACCGGCGTCGTCAAGCGGTCTGGCAAGTACTACATCTCGGCCATCGAGCCGATCATGGATGAAAAAGGAAAGGTCGTTGCCGCGCTGGCCGCCAGGGTCGACATCCAGACCGACATGGAACGCCTGCTCAACGCCGTGTCAGATATCAAGTCGGGCCAAACCGGATACGCCTACATCCTGGCGCCGAACAAGGACCAGACCAAGTCCGAATTCATCTACCACCCGACCATGGCCGGAAAAACCCTCGGCGAAATCAGCAATCCACGAATCGTAAGCATCTCGGAAGAGCAGGTTCGGCAAAAACAGGGCACCTCCATCTACGAATGGAATCGCAGTGCGGACAGCACTGAAACCGGCACACGCATGATGGTTTTCGAGACAGCTCCGGGCTGGGGCTGGATCGTTGCGACCGGCAGTTTCATCGACGAATTCACCACCGAAGCCCGCCAGCTGCGCAACACACTCATCACCTTGTGCATAGGCGGCGCAATCCTGATCACCGGTGTTCTCTACCTCGTCACCCGCCGGCAACTCTCTCCGATCCGCGCGCAACTTGACATCATGCAACGTGTCGGCGGCGGCGACATGACGGTCCAGTTCCCCGAGTCCGACGAAAACAGCCGCAACGAACTCGACCAGATGAACCGCACCCTCGACAAAACCACCCGCCAGATCGGCATGCTGATCAGCAGCGTGAAGGAAGCCAGCACCGCTGTCCGGGAAGCAGCCCAATCCGTGCGCCTGGGCTCGGACGAGATCGTGAGCGGCAGCACCACCCAGAACGCAGCCGCCGCCGGCCTCGCATCGGCAATCGAAGAGCTGTCGGTGAGCATCACCCACGTTTCCGACAGCGCAGCCACCGCCCGGGACATCACCCAGCAGGCCCAGAATCACGCCGAGAACGGTGGCGCCACGGTTCGCCGGATGATCAGCGGCATGAATCGCATCGCCTCCGAAATCGACAACGCCGGCGTGGCGGTCAACCTGCTGTCCGAACGCTCGGCACGTATCTCCAACATCGGCAAGATCATCAACGACATCGCCGACCAGACCAACCTGCTGGCCCTCAACGCAGCCATCGAGGCCGCACGCGCCGGCGAGAGCGGACGCGGTTTTGCCGTCGTGGCGGACGAGGTACGCAAGCTGGCCGAACGCACGGCCACATCCACGCGGGAAATCACCAGCACCGTCAGCGAAGTGCAAAGCGAAGCCGAACGGGTCGTCACGATGATCCGCGACGTGACCGGGCAGGTGCGTGACGGCGTAACGCTCGCCACCGACTCCGGAGCTGTCCTTGAAACAATCCACAGTGAAAGCAGCCGCACGACCAGCGCCGTAAATGACATTGCCGACGCTACCCGCGAACAAAGCTCCGCCAGCCAGGAAGTTGCCCGTGGTGTCGAACATATTGCCCAGATGGCCGAGCAAAACAGCGAGGCCACCCGGCAAACCAACAACCAAGCCACCCTCCTCGAACAGCTCGCCGCCGACCTGCAGGACAAGGTCAGCCACTTCCGCATCTGAAACCCGCCCTTCCCGCAAGGTCCGCAGGCTTTTACCGGTCTGGCGGGCCTTCATGCTTTCAGTAAGCCCGAAGTGCCGTGTTAAACTCTTTATTTGACTCAAGCCCACCCGGATCGCCATGTTTTCCAAGCAAAATACCCTTGCCAAAGTCGACCCTGAACTCTGGCAGGCCATTGAGGCCGAAAACCGCCGTCAGGAAGATCACATCGAACTGATCGCCTCCGAAAACTACGTCAGTGCAGCTGTCATGGAAGCCCAGGGCTCCCAGCTCACCAACAAGTACGCGGAAGGTTATCCGGGCAAACGCTATTACGGCGGCTGTGAATTCGTCGACCTCGCCGAGCAACTCGCGATCGACCGCCTCAAGACCCTGTTCGGCGCCGAAGCGGCCAACGTCCAGCCCAACTCTGGCTCGCAGGCCAACCAGGCCGTGCTGATGGCCTTCGCCAAACCGGGCGACACCATCCTTGGCATGAATCTCGCCGAAGGCGGCCACCTTACCCACGGCATGGCCCTGAACATGTCCGGCAAGTGGTTCAAGGCCGTGGCCTACGGTCTGAACGAAAAGGAAGAAATCGACTACGACAAGATGGAAGCGCTGGCCCGCGAACACAAGCCGCGCATCATCGTCGCCGGCGCGTCCGCCTACGCCCTGCGCATCGACTGGGAACGCTTCGCCAAGATCGCCAAGGAAGTCGGAGCGATCTTCTGGGTCGACATGGCCCACTACGCCGGCCTTATCGCGGCAGGCTACTACCCCAACCCGGTCCCCCACGCCGACGTGGTCACCTCCACCACCCACAAGACCCTGCGCGGCCCCCGTGGCGGCGTGATCCTGATGAAGGCCGAGCACGAAAAGGCCCTCAACTCCGCGATCTTCCCGGGTCTGCAGGGCGGTCCGCTGATGCACGTCATCGCCGCCAAGGCCATCGCCTTCAAGGAAGCCGCCGAGCCCGAATTCAAGCGCTACCAGGAACAGGTCATCGCCAACGCCCGCGTCATGGCGCGTGTCCTTGGTGAAGAACGTGGCCTGCGAATCGTCTCCGGCCGCACCGAAAGCCACGTTTTCCTGGTCGATCTCCAGTCCAAGAACATCACCGGCAAGGAAGCCGAAGCCGCCCTCGGCCGCGCCCACATCACCGTCAACAAAAACTCGATCCCGAACGATCCGCAAAAGCCGTTCGTCACGTCCGGCATCCGCATCGGCTCGCCGGCCATGACCACCCGCGGTTTCACCGAGATCGAAGCCGAGCGCATCGCACACCTCATCGCCGACGTGCTCGACAACCCCAACGACGAAGCCACCACCGAGAACGTGCGCGCCAAGGTTGCAGAGCTGTGCCGCAAGTTCCCGGTGTACGGCGCGTAACAGCCGTCACCGGCAGACACGCGCACTAGCCCATGCATTGCCCCTTCTGCGGCGCCGACAACACGCAGGTCACCGACACCCGTGAAAACGAGGACGGTGACATCGTGCGGCGCCGCCGTCGCTGCCTGTCCTGCGACAAGCGCTTCACCACCTACGAGCGCATCGACCTCAAGATGCCCCAGGTGGTCAAGAAAAACGGCAGTCGTGCCGACTACAGCCGCGACAAGCTCCTCGGCAGCCTGAGCCTGGCGCTACGCAAACGCCCGGTCACCGCCGAAAGCGTCGAAGCAGCCGTCGATCGCATCGAAGCCAAGCTCCTCTCCATGGGCGAACGCGAAATCGCCTCCGAACGCATCGGCGAACTCGTCATGCGCGAGCTCAAGAAGCTCGACAAGGTTGCCTACATCCGTTTTGCCTCGGTCTATCGCGCCTTCGAAGACGTAGACGAATTCTCCGAAGTCATCCGCGAAGTCACCACCCGGCCCCGCGGTCGCCCCCCCAAGGTTTCCTGAAGCCTCCTCTCCCATGAGCGCCAGTGCAGACGACTACCGGTGGATGTCCCGCGCCATCGAACTGGCTGAGCGCGGGCTATTCACGACGACTCCAAATCCCCGCGTCGGCTGCGTGATCGTGCGTGATGGCTGCGTAGTCGGCGAAGGCTGGCATGTGCGCGCAGGCGAACCCCACGCCGAAGTCCATGCGCTGACCATGGCAGGCGACGCAGCGCGCGGCGCCACCGCCTATGTCACGCTCGAGCCCTGCGCCCACCATGGCCGCACGCCGCCTTGCGCAAAAGCGCTGGTCAAAGCCGGCGTCGCTCGCGTCGTCACGGCAATGGAAGACCCCAACCCGCTGGTAGCAGGACGCGGCCTCGACATTCTCCGGGCCGCCGGCATCGAGGTTACGGCTGGCGTCCAGGAAGCCCAGGCCCGCGAACTCAATATCGGCTTCATCTCCCGCATGAGCCGCGGCCGCCCGTGGCTGCGCCTCAAGGCCGCTGCCACGCTGGATGGCAAAACCGCCCTCGACAACGGCGTGTCCCAGTGGATCACCGGCGACGACGCCCGCCGCGACGCCCATCGCTGGCGCGCCCGCTCCTGCGCGGTACTCACCGGCATCGGCACCGTTCGCGACGATGACCCTCAGCTCAACGTCCGCGCCATTCCCACCGAACGCCAGCCGCTGCGCATCGTCGTCGATGCCCGGCTCGAAACACCGCTCAACGCCAGGCTGCTCGATGGCGGGCCGGTGCTGATTGCCGCAGCGGTCGACAACCCTGAACGCATCGCCGCCCTGCAGCGCCGCGGCGCCGACGTGGTGATCCTCCCCAACACCAACGGCAAGGTCGATCTGTCCGCCCTGCTGCTCGAACTCGGTCGGCGTGGCATCAACGAAGTCCTCGCCGAGAGTGGCTTCAAGCTCAATGGCTCGCTGCTGCGCGAAGGCTGCGTGGATGAATTGATCCTCTACCTCGCTCCCGCCCTCGTCGGCGACACAGCCCGTGGCCTCTTCAATCTCCCCGCCCTCAGCAGCCTGGACGACAAACGCCAGCTCAACTTTCACGACGTCCGCCAGGTCGGACGCGACCTGCGCATCATCGCCCGCCCAGCCTGAACCCTGCCTGATTGGTTTAATTGCAAACCTTTGACAAAGATCAGTCGAGGGGGTCAACGTCGGGCCGGCACTGCCGTTAATCTGGGCACCTTCGATACGCTGCCCACTTTGATGAAGTTTCCGCTCCTGTCCGGTCTGTTCGCTTCAGCTTTCCTGTCACTCGCTGTCCATGCCGAAACGGCCATCGTTCTCAATTCAGTCGACGAGAACGTCAGCTTCATCGATACCCGCACCTACAAGGAAACCGGCAAGGCGCCAGCCTGCAAGGAACCCCATCACCTGATGGCCACCCCGGACGACAGCTCGGTCATCGTCGCGTGCGCCATCTCGAACGAACTGGTGTTCTTCGACCCCAAAACGGGCAAGGAACAAAAACGCATCAAGAATATTTCCGATCCCTACCAGCTCGGCTTCTCGCCCGACAATAAATGGTTCGTGGCCAACTCACTGCGCCTCGACAGGGTCGATCTCTACAACGCCGCCGACTTCTCCCTGGTCGCCCGCGTTTCCGCAGAAAAAACACCGTCCCACATGGCTTTCGACAAGGCCAGCCAGTTTGTATTCATCACCCTGCAGGACTCCAACGAAGTCCTCGCCATCGACCTCAAGACCCGTCAGCCACTGTGGAAAATCCCCGTCGGCCCGACCCCGGCCGGCATCCACATGACACCCGACGACAAATACCTGCTGGTCGGAATCATGGGTGCAAATTACGTCGAGGTCATCGACTGGCGTGCCCGCAAGACGATCCGGAAAATCATCACCGACAAGGCCGCTCATAACTTCCTTCCCCGCGGCGACGGGCGTCACGTTTTCGTATCGAACCGCAGCATGAAAGGCAGCATCTCGCTGGTGGACATGCAGACGCTCACCGAAGTCGAGAAATACGACGTTCCCGGCGGCCCCGACGACATGGAAATCCGCGCCGATGGCAAGGAGCTGTGGGCAACCGCACGTTTCGCCCGCAAGGTTCAGGTCGTCAATCTGGAACAGAAAAAGCTCTCCCATTCCATCCCGGTCGGCCGCTCGCCCCACGGCGTTTCCTTCATCAGCCACGCCCCGAGGCAGTAATCATGTCGCCCGTCCGCAGCGCATTGTGCACCGCGCTCACCGTCATCCTGGGCACCGCAGCCGGCTTCGCCCAAGGGGCGGACACGGCCTGCAAGGGCACGCTCTACCTGACCCTGGACACCGGCAACATGCGGCATGCCGAAGCGATCGCCGAGATCCTCGCGAAACATCAGGTCAAGGCGAGCTTTTTTGTCGCCCAGGAGAAAACCCTGCGCGGCGACATGTCGCTCGATCCATCCTGGGCCGACTACTGGAAGGCCCGCGTCGCAGAGGGCCACACCTTCGGCAGCCACACCTGGCGCCATGGCTCGTTCCGCAAGGACGAGGCCGGAGGCCAAGTGGTCTACCGCCTGATGGACGGCAGCCAGACGCTGCTCGATGCCGCCGATATCTGCGCCGAACTGAAAAAGCCCGACACCCGCTTCGCCGAACTCACTGGCCGCCCGCTCGACCCCCTGTGGCGCGCCCCCGGTGGTCGCACCACGCCCAACACACTCCGGGCTGCCGAAGCCTGCGGCTACCGGCACACGGCCTGGGCAAGCGCCGGATTCCTCGGCGATGAGCTGCCATCCGACGCATTCCCGAACGAAGTCCTGCTCAAGCGCGCCCTCGCCAACATTCGTGACGGCGACATCCTGATGGCCCATCTGGGAATCTGGTCCCGCAAAGATCCCTTCGCCCCCATGCTCGACCCACTGATCCGCGGCCTCAAAGCCCGGGGTTTCTGCTTCGCGCCCCTTCCTGCCCGATGATGCAGTTTCTGACTGATTGGTTTGTCCTCATCCAGGGCTGGCTCTTCGACACTCTCGTCCAGCCGGTGCTGTTCGCCCTCGGGCTCGCCAGCTATGTGGAAATGGGCTTCGAAGGAATCGAGTTCGCTCTCTTGGGAGTCATCGAACTCACCATCGCCTACGCCCTGATGCGCCCCCTCGAGGCCTGGTGGCCTGCAGAGCACTGGACGCAGCGCCGTGCGGTGCGGGTGGATGTGATCTATTCGGTACTCAACCGCCTGGGCATCGTCCCTCTGGCGGTCTTCGCGCTGCTCGCGCCGGGCTTCATGGAGCTGGAAGGCTGGCTGCGCTTCCACGACATCATCCCGCGCCAGCTCGAGGACTGGCTCCCCGGACTCGACCGGCACCCGCTGACCAGCTTCTTCATCTACCTGGTGATACTCGACTTCGCCGAATACTGGCGGCACCGCCTTTCCCACACTTTTCGCTGGTGGTGGGCCCTGCACGGCATCCATCACTCCCAGCGCCAGATGTCGTTCTGGACAGACTCCCGCAACCACCTGCTCGACGACCTGATCGCCGGCTTGTGGTTTGCCTGTCTATCGCTGCTGATTGGTGTTCCGCCGGGGCATTTTCTCGGTCTGCTGATCGCGCTGCGGCTGGTTGAAAACCTGTCCCACACCAACACCCGGCTGGGTTTCGGCCAACTGGGCGACTACCTGATAGTTGGGCCACGCTACCACCGCTGGCACCATGCCCTCGATCTGCCGAGCAATCTGCGCTATCGCCGCGGCTGCAATTTCGCGATCCTGCTGCCCGCGTGGGACATCCTGTTCGGCACGCTGTATCTCGAAAAGGAACTCCCGCCGACCGGCATCCACGAAATCAATAACGAAGAAATCTCCGCCCGGGACAATTTCTGGGCGCAGCAAAAACTGGGACTCACCCTGTTCTGGAAGGCGCTGGTGACGCGTCCGGAAAAGTCGCCTTCAGCGTAAGGCGCACACCGGACAGCCCGGGTCGCGCCCGAGACGGATCGTCCGCCATTCCATGGTGAGCGCATCCAGCAGCAGCAAACGTCCGGTCAGGGTTTCACCGCAGCCCGCCAGCAGCTTGAGCGCCTCGGCTGCCTGCATGGCGCCAACGATGCCTGTCAGCGGCGCAAACACCCCCATCACCGCACAGCGCACCTCCTCCACGTCCTCGCCTTCCGGAAAGAGGCAGTGGTAACAGGGGCTCTCCGCCCTACGCAGATCGAACACCGACACCTGGCCGTCAAAGCGCACTGCCGCCCCCGAAACCAGTGGCTTGCGATAAAGCGCACAGGCGCGGTTGATTGCGTGGCGGGTAGCGAAATTATCCGAGCAATCCAGCACCAGATCGGCAGCGGCAACTTCCGACTCCAGTTCGGCACCTTCAAGGCGATGGGCAACAGGAATCACCCTGATCCCGGAATTGAGCCGCGCCAGCGCATCCCGCCCCGACGCAACCTTGGGCTGCCCGATGCTTTCCTGGCTGTGCAAGATCTGGCGTTGAAGGTTGGTCAGGTCAACGGTATCTCCGTCGGCCAGCACCAGCGTACCGACACCCGCAGCCGCCAGATACATGGCCGCCGGTGACCCCAAGCCACCGGCCCCGACCACCAGCACCCGGGAAGAGACAATGGAGTCCTGCCCCTCGATTCCGATCTGGGGCAAAAGAATATGGCGCGAGTAGCGCAACAATTGATCGTCGTTCATGGAAAGCGGAAGAGATGGAACGACAGTCACACCGGTAAGGTGCGCGGTGCGGGCCTACTTGTATTCGCGCAGATCGGGGGGCGTATCGTCGTGATCGCCATGGGGATGATGCGCGTAGGCCTGCATGTAAACTTCGTGGGACTGCTTGATGAGCCGCTCTGGAGAACGCAGGTTATGCACCTGCGTTTCCTCGAGGTAATAGATCAGCGCCCGGTGCAGGCGGATGAAAAGGCTGCGGTCGAGGTGAAAACCAGCCCCGACAAGCGCCTCATCCAGCAGCTCGAGCGTGAAGTCGAGCACGTTGTAATGCACAACCAGAGAAAGCGCATCACTCCCGGCCTCCACCTGCACACCACGCAGGGCCGCGAGGGATCTCCAGGCCTGTGCCGTCTGACCGGGCGGAAAAGCCTTAAAGCGGATTTCCCGTGTCTTGGCAAGACCGCTTCCGCCGTGGTGCGACGCGCTGTCATGCTTGCGTCCGGCCAGCTTGTAAGCGGTTTCGCGTCGCATGGCGTCTCCCGATCTGTCGTGAATTTACTTGGCGTTATTCTGGAGGATTTGCAGGCCCTTGAGCAAATTGACAGCCTGGGCCAGCTGGTAGTCGTCCTTGCCGGCAATCTCGAAGGGCGGCTTCACATCCTCGGGCTCGTCCCTGGGCTTGTCCTTGTCTTTTTCCTTGTCTTTTTCCTTGCCCTTCGGTGCGGCCTCTTTCCGGGGCGCAGGCTCGACAGCCTTAACCACTTCGGGCTCCTTGCCATTACCCAGATGACGGTCAAGATCGGCCTCGCGCAAACGCTCGCGAGAAGCCCCACCCTGCGTTTCTTCGACCAGGATGTCGGGCACGATACCCTTGGCCTGGATGGAACGCCCATTCGGCGTGAAGTAGCGCGCCGTCGTCAGCTTGATGGCGGCATTGCTGTTGAGCGGCAGAATGGTCTGGACCGAACCCTTGCCAAAGCTCTGCGTACCCATCACAACGGCGCGTTTGTGGTCCTGCAATGCACCAGCAACGATTTCGGACGCCGACGCAGATCCACCGTTAACCAGCACCACCATCGGAACAGTCTTGATCGAGGCGGGAACGCTCTTGATGAAATCCTCGCGAGAGCCGCGCAGGTAATCCTCGGGTGTAGCCAGATACTTGCGCTTCGAATCCTCTGCACGGCCATCAGTGGACACCACCAGAGCCTGCGGAGGCAGGAAGGCTGCGGACACACCGACCGCACCATGCAACAGGCCGCCCGGGTCGTTACGCAGATCGAGTACCAAGCCCTTCAACTCACCCTGCTTGACCAGTTTTTCCAGGTGCTGCACGAGGGAGGCAGCGGTCTGCTCCTGAAACTGAACGACGCGTACGTAGCCATAGCCCTGCTCGACCAGTTTGGACTTGACGCTCTGCACCTTGATGACTTCACGCACCAGGGTTACGACAAGCGGCTTGGCCTCACCCTTGCGCACGATCGTGAGAACGATGCTCGTCTTCGGCTTGCCGCGCATGCGCTTGACCGCATCATTGAGAGCCATGCCCTTCACGGAAGTCTCGTCGAGCTTGATGATCAGGTCACCAGCCTTGACGCCGGCACGGAAGGCGGGCGTGTCCTCGATGGGCGAAATCACCTTGACGACACCATCCTCGGAGCCGACCTCGATGCCCAGGCCGCCAAATTCGCCCTGGGTGCCCACCTGCAATTCCTTGAAGGCCTCAGCGTCGAGATAGGCCGAATGAGGATCAAGATTCGAGAGCATTCCGCTGATCGCGTGGGTGATCAGCTTCTTGTCGTCAACAGGCTCCACGTAGCCCTGCTTGATGGCGTTGAAAACGTCGGCCAGGTTGCGCAATTCCTCCACGGGCAACGGGGATAGCGGCGACTTGTCCGCGTTGGCCGAGAAGTTGAGACTGATCAGGACGCCGGCACACAGCCCGGTGAAGAGCAGGCCGGCTTGTTGCATCTTGCTGCGCATAAAATCTCCGTCAGGACGCCGGGGCCCCAGGCCCGTAGACGACGCCATTCCCCACCCGGAATCGGGCCGGTTCTGAATAGGCTGATGAGTATAAACCGGAAAGGTTCCCGACCCGCCCGACCGAAATTAGGCACCCGAAAAATGGTCTGCACCGTCTGGCCCCGGCCTCATCCTGAGCCGCCTTGAAACGCCTCCGCGAGCGCATCCGCCTGGCCGGCCTCACCGTCCAGGCGAAAAAATGTTATTTTAGAATATTAACCTGCGTCAAAACCCGCTGATTTCGTGAAAACACCCACCGTCGATCTCATCGCCAAGCAAGAGCACATCGAAACCGCTGCGCGGGCCCTGAAGGCGATCTCGCATCCCTTGCGGCTCAAAATCCTGTGCGTGATCGGTGCCGAAGAAGCCTGCGTCCAGGACATCGTCGACGCCGTCGGCACCTCGCAAAGCAATATTTCCCAGCATCTGGCGATTCTTCGCGACAAGGAAGTACTGCTGACCCGCAAGGATGCCAACCGGGTTTTTTACCGTGTGGGCGATCCACGCACGCTGCAACTCATCGCCTTGATGCGCGAGGTCTTCTGCGGCGTCGCTCCCGAATAGCCTTCCTTTTCAATCGTCCCCCTTTTTTCTCCCACCTGGAGTTCGTTTCGTGGAATTCATCCAGCAAAACTGGTACTGGGCAGCGCTGGCTGCCGTCAGCGGCACCCTGCTCGTCGTCCAAACCCTGCGCGGCGGCGGTCGTGGCCTCTCACCGGCTCAGGCAACCGCACTCATCAACCGCGAAGATGCGATCGTCATTGACGTTCGCGAGGCAGGTGAATTCGCCGCCGGCCATCTCCTGAACGCCCGCCACATACCGCTCGGAGAACTGGACAAGCGCATCGGCGAGCTCGATAAACTGAAGAACAAGCCTGTTATTCTTAGCTGCCAGAGCGGCAGCCGGTCGGCCTCGGCCTGCAGCATCCTGCAGAAGGCCGGCTTTGCCAGCGTCCACAACCTTGAAGGCGGCATCGCAGCCTGGGAACAGGCCGGCATGCCAGTCAGCCGGAAGAAGAAATAATCATGCAGCCCAAAATCCTGATGTACGCCACCGCCGTCTGCCCCTACTGCGTCCGTGCCGAAGGCCTGCTGCGCCGCAAGGGGGTTACCGAGATCGAGAAGGTCCGCATCGACACCGATCCGGCCCGTCGCGACGAGATGATGGAGCGCACCGGCGGCCGCCGCACCGTTCCCCAGATCTACATCGGCGACTACCACGTAGGTGGCTGCGACGACCTCTTCGCCCTCGATCACGAAGGCAAGCTCGAGCCGCTGCTGCGCGGCGAACCTGCCTGAACACCGCTTCACTTCGCTTCTTCCATTTTTTCAACCGGAAAAACCACCATGTCCGAAAACGCGCAACCCGTCTTCTCCATTGAAAAGCTCTACGTCAAGGATCTGTCCGTCGAAGTGCCGAATGCACCCCAGATCTACCTCGAGCGCGAAGCCCCCCAGATCAACGTCCAGCTGCGCACCGACGGCAGCGGCGTTGACGAAGGCGTGTTCGAAGTGGCCCTGACTGTCACTGTCACCGCCAAGCTGCCCGACGAGAAGACCGTTTTCCTGGTTGAAGTGGCCCAGGCGGGCATCTTCCAGATCCGCAACGTTCCGCAGGAAGACCTCGATCCGATCATGATGATCGGCTGCGCCAACATCCTCTTCCCGTACGCCCGCGAGGCCGTTTCCGACGCGGTGTCCCGCGCCGGTTTCCAGCCCGTGCTGCTCGCTCCGGTGAACTTCGAGGCTCTGTACCAGCAGAACCGTCAGCAAGCCGAAGCTCAGGCCGGCACAGATCTGCCGATCCAGTAATGAAAATGCGCCGCCTTGCCGCTGCGGCGCTGCTTGGCCTGCCGCTCGCCCTCGCGGCGGCAGTTGCCGGCGCCTCGGACTTCCGCTCCCTTGCCGAACCGGCCATTCTTTACGATGCGCCGTCAAAGCAGGGCAAGCCGCTCTTCGTGATCCAGCGCTACACGCCCGTAGAGATGGTTGTAAGCATCGACCGCTGGGTGAAAGTGCGCGAACCGGCCGGCAGCCTGCTGTGGCTCGAACGCCGCCAGCTCGCCGAGAAGCGCACCGTGATCATCACCGCAGCCCGCGCCGACATCCGCCAGAAACCCGATACCGGCAGTCCGCTGGCCTTCGAAGCGGCCAAGGACGTGGTTCTCGAGCTTGCCGACAAGCCGGCCGACGGCTGGGTCAAGGTCCGGCACCGGGATGGCGCCAGCGGGTTCGTCCGCATCAACCAGGTCTGGGGGCTGTAACGCCATGCGTATTGCCGTTTTCGGCGCCGGAGCGTGGGGCACTGCCCTCGCTCTGGCCTTCAGTCGCGGCCACGACGTGGTCCTGTGGAGTCGTGAATCCGACGACGTTGCCGCGATGCGGGCCGACGGTGAAAACCGCCGCTACCTGCCAGGCATCCCGCTGCCTGCCAACCTCCAGCTGACCGACAGCCTGCAGGATGCTGCCCGCGCCGATCTTCACCTCATCGTCACGCCGCTGGCCGGCCTGCGCGAGACAGCCCGCGCGCTGCAGGCCGCAGCCCCGGGAACGCCGCTGCTGTGGGCCTGCAAGGGCCTTGAAGCCGGCACAGCCAAGCTGCCGCACCAGATCGTTGCCGAAGAACTCGGGGCAGATGCCGCCTGCGGCGTACTCACCGGCCCCAGCTTCGCCGCCGAAGTCGCCCAGGGGCTGCCCGCTGCCGTGACGATCGCCGCCCGTGATATCGAATTCGCCCGCTACTGGGTCCAGGCGCTGCACAACAACCGGCTGCGCCTTTACGCCAACGATGACCTTATCGGGGCCGAAGTCGGTGGGGCAGTCAAGAACATCATGGCGATCGCAGCCGGCGTAGCCGACGGCATGGGCTTCGGCCTCAACGCCCGCGCGGCCCTCATCACCCGCGGTCTCGCCGAAATCACTCGCCTCGGCCTGGCCCTAGGGGGCAAGCGCGATACCTTCATGGGTCTCGCCGGCCTCGGCGACCTGGTGCTCACCTGCACCGGTGATTTGTCCCGCAACCGCCGCGTCGGACTGCTGCTGGCCGAAGGCAAAACCCTGCCGGACATCCTCGCTACCCTCGGCCACGTTGCCGAAGGCGTCAGCACGACACGGGAAGTCGCCGCGTTGTCTGCACGCCTGGGTGTGGACATGCCCATCACCAACTCGGTAGATGGCGTTCTGCGCGGCACCTTGCTGGCCCGCGACGCAGTCGAGCAGCTTCTCGCCCGCGATCCGAAACAGGAATAAGGCGGCTCAGGCCCCGCCGTCAAACCCCGCCTGTCGCCACGCTTCATAGACGACCACCGCGGCCGCATTCGAAAGATTGAGGCTGCGGTTACCCGGCCGCATCGGAATGCGCAGGCGACGGTCATCGCCAAATTCGGTGTGCAGTTCCGGCGGCAAGCCACGGGATTCCGAACCAAACACAAAAACGTCCCCCGGCTCGAAAGCCACCTCGGCATAGCTGCGCCCACCGTGGGAGGTCAGCGCAAAAATACGCTGGCCAGCAAAACCGGCACGGCAACTCGGCCAGTCTTCGTGCACGGTAACCACCGCCATGTCCCGGTAATCCAGGCCGGCACGGATCAGCTGCTTCTCTTCGAGGGTGAAACCAAGGGGTTTGACAAGGTGCAATCGGGCGCCGGAATTGGCACACATGCGCATGATGTTGCCGGTATTCGGAGGAATTTCCGGCTGATGGAGGACGACATGGAACATGGGGCCGGATTGTGCCCGCCCCACTCAAGCCAATCAAGCCGGAGCCGGCGTTCGGGCGACGACCCGGTTCTCCACGCTCACCGCGCCCACGTCTTTCAGCGTTCGAGCCAGTTCTGCAAGCGTTGCACCCGTTGTCATCACGTCATCCACCACCACGACACGCAAGCCCTCCACGCCGCCTGCCACGCGAAACGCGCCACGCACGTTGGCCGTCCGCTCTTTCCATGGCAGGCTTGCCTGCGGGCGCGTGTCTACGTCACGCACAATCCCGTCAAGGAGCACGGGCAGCCCCCAGCATTTCGCCAGCGGTCGCGCCAGTTCTGCCGCCTGGTTGAATCCACGCGACGCGAGGCGCACCGAATGGAGCGGCATCGGCATCACCAGATCGGCCTTCGGCACAGGCAGCACAGCCATCAGGTCGACAAACAGACGCGACGACGCCAGCCGATGGCCGTACTTCAGGGCCTGCACCAGCTTGTCGACAGGAAAGCCATAGTCGAGTGCGGCACGGGTCGCATCAAAGGATGGCGGATGGCGCAGGCAGTCGCCGCAGGTTTCGCCAAGCGGCTGGGGAATCGCGCAAACCGGACAGCGTGCCGCCCCAATTCCGGGCAATCCTGCGAAACACGCGCGACACAGCACGTCGCTGCCGCTCGCCACCCCGCAGGCAAAGCACTGTTGCGGGAAGACTGCGGTGGCTGCACCCTCCATCCAGCGGCGCCAGGCAGGCGCTTGATTTGACAAATCCAGACCCCTTCAGGGAAACTAAAAGGCTTCGTAATTATAAATTACAGCCAAAATAAGGGTTCATCACAATGACCGCCACCGTCGCCCGCGCAGAGAGCGCTCCGACCGCAAACACCCCCGCCCGCAAGCGGTGGAGCGTCGCCGAAATCGAGGCCCTGTTCGCGCTGCCCTTCAATGACCTGCTGTTCCGCGCCCAACAGGTGCACCGCGAGCACTTCGACGCGAACGCCATCCAGCGCTCGACCCTGCTGTCGATCAAGACCGGCGGGTGCTCGGAAGACTGCGGCTACTGCTCGCAATCTTCCCGCTACGACACGGGCCTCGAAAAGGAATCCCTGCTGCCGCTCAATGAAGTGCTGGAAAACGCCCGCGCCGCCAAGGCCAAAGGTGCATCCCGCTTCTGCATGGGCGCCGCCTGGCGCGGCCCGAAAGAAAAGGATCTCGCCCCGGTTCTCGACATGGTTCGCGAAGTCAAGAAGCTCGGCCTCGAAACCTGCGTCACCCTCGGCATGCTGAAGGAAGGCCAGGCATCCCAGCTCAAGGACGCCGGCCTCGATTACTACAACCACAACATCGACACCTCGCCGGAATTCTACGGCCAGATCATCACCACCCACACCCTCCAGGATCGTCTCGACACCCTCGACAAGGTGCGTGACGCCGGCATCAACGTGTGCTGCGGCGGCATCGTCGGCCTTGGTGAAACCCAGAAGAGCCGCGCCGCCCTGATCGCCGAGCTGGCCAACATGAGCCCTCCTCCGGAGTCCGTGCCCATCAACAACCTGGTGCAGGTAGAAGGCACCCCGCTCGATCAAGCTAAGCCCATCGACCCCTTCGACTTCATTCGCACCATCGCCGCCGCCCGCATCACCATGCCGGAAAGCTACGTGCGCCTCTCGGCCGGTCGCCAGCAGATGGATGACGCCACCCAGGCCCTGTGCTTCATGGCCGGCGCCAACTCGATCTTCTACGGCGAGCGCCTTCTCACCACCGACAACCCGGATGCCGACGCCGACGACAAGCTCTTCGCACGTCTCGGCCTCAAGTCCATCTGAGCCTCGCCTGAACCCGCCCCGATGAGCGCACCGGATTTTCAGCTCGACCCGCGTCTCGTGCGTCGCCGGGCGGGGCGGGCCGCAACCGGCTACTCCGGCGTCGACACCCTCGCCCGGGAAATCTCCCGGCGCATGGCCGAACGCCTCGAGTACATCCGCATCGAACCGAAGCGGATCCTCGATCTGGGCTGCGGCCCCGGAGCAGACCTCGCCACCCTTGCAACGCGCTATCCCGGCGTCGCCCGCATCGCCATCGACAGCGCCCCGGCCATGCTCGCTCAGGCCCGCGGCGAAAAAAATCTGCTCAAGCGCCTGATGAGCTTCGGCAAGCCGGCCGAGCCGGATTTCGTCTGCGCTGACGCAAGCGCCCTGCCCCTCGCCCGGGGCAGTGTCTCGTTTGCGTGGTCCAACCTGATGCTTCAGTGGCTGCACGATCCGCTGCCGGCCCTCAAGGAAGTCCACCGGGTGCTGGAAGTCGGCGGCCTGCTGATGTTTTCCACCCTCGGCCCGGACACCCTCAAGGAACTCCGCGCCTCGCTGCCCGCCTCCAGCGCCGAACACCTGCACCGCTTCATCGACATGCATGATCTGGGAGACGCCCTCGTCGGCGCCGGGTTCTCAGACCCGGTGATGGACATGGAAATGCTTACCGTCACCTACACAAAACTCGACGATCTCTTCCACGACCTGCGTGCGAGCGGGTCCACCAACGCCGCCCTGAGCCGCCCGCGCGGCCTCGTCGGCAAGAACCACTGGCAACAGATGCGCGCCGCCTACGAGGCCCTGCGCCGCGACGGCCGCCTGCCTTCCACCGTCGAAGTCGTCTATGGTCACGCCTGGAAGGCGGCGCCCAAGGTGGCGGATGACGGCCGCGCCATCGTGCGCTTCGAACGCAAGCCCGCCTGAACGACAGGACCGGCCAAGCCATGCACCCCGTCTGGCTGTTCGACCTCGACAACACCCTGCACAACGCCAGCCCGCACATCTTTCCGCACATCAACCGCAGCATGACGGCCTACCTCATGCAGCACCTCGAGCTGGACGAACCCGCCGCCAACCGCCTGCGCGTCGACTACTGGCGGCGCTACGGCGCCACACTGCGGGGCCTGATGCGTCACCACGGCACCGACCCGCGCCACTTCCTGCACGACACCCACCAGTTCCCCGACCTTGCCCGGATGGTCGTCTTCGACAACGCCCTGCACCACATGCTGGCTCGCCTGCCCGGCCGGAAGATCGTCTTCTCCAACGGCCCCGGCCGCTACGCCGAAGCCGTACTCGAGATCATGGGCATTCGCCGTCACTTCGAAGACGTATACGCGGTCGAACAGATGCGCTTCAACCCCAAACCCGGCATGACCGGCTTCCGGCATCTGCTCAAGGATCACCGTCTCAACCCGGCCCGCTGCATCCTCGTCGAAGACAGCGCCGAAAACCTGCGCACCGCCAAACGCCTCGGCATGACCACGGTGTGGATCAGCCGCAGCCTGCGCAAGCCCCATTACGTCGATTTCCGGCTAACTTCCGTGCTTGGCCTTGCCCGGCGCGCAATCGGCAGCCACGCTTCGGGGTAAAATATTCAATTCCGCATTTTCAGACGCGTAACCGCCATGCCCCACGCCAAGACCGAGAACCTGAACATTGCGGCTTTCGACCGCATGCCGTCCCCCGAAGAAATCGTCGCCCGCGTGCCGCTGTCCGACGCCGCCGCTGAAGTCGTCATGAAGGGCCGCCAGACCCTGCAGGCCATTCTCGACCACACGGATCCGCGGATTTTCGTCGTCGTCGGCCCCTGCTCCATCCACGACCCGGTTGCCGGCCTCGACTACGCCCGCCGCCTGAAAAAGCTCGCCGACGAAGTCGCCGACACCATGGTGCTGGTCATGCGCGTCTACTTCGAAAAGCCGCGCACCTCCACCGGCTGGAAGGGCTACATCAACGACCCGTACATGGACGACTCCTTCCGCATTGACGAAGGCATGGAAAAGGCCCGCCGCTTCCTCCTCGACGTCAATGAAATCGGCCTGCCCGCAGGCACGGAAGCCCTCGACCCGATCGCGCCCCAGTATTACGGCGACCTCATCAGCTGGACTGCCATCGGCGCCCGCACTTCCGAGTCCCAGACCCACCGTGAAATGGCCTCCGGCCTGTCCACCCCCGTCGGCTTCAAGAACAGCACTGACGGCTCCCTCGACGCCGCGGTCAACGGCATCCTGTCCGCATCCCACGCCCACAGTTTTCTCGGCATCAACGCCCAGGGCCAGTCGTCCATCATCCGCACGCAAGGCAACCCGTACGGCCACGTGGTCCTGCGTGGCGGCGGCGGACGCCCCAACTACGACACAGTTTCCGTCTCACTCGCCGAAAAGGCCCTGGCCAAGGCCAAGCTCACCGCCAACATCGTCGTCGACTGCTCCCACGCCAACTCGTGGAAGAACCCCGAATATCAGCCCCTGGTGATGCGCGACGTGGCCCACCAGATCCGCGAAGGCAACACCTCGATTGTCGGCCTGATGATCGAAAGCAACATCGAAGCGGGCAACCAGCCGATCCCGGCCGACCTCTCCCAGCTGCGCTATGGCTGCTCCGTCACCGACGCCTGCGTCGACTGGGCAGCAACCGAAACGATGATCCGCAACACCGGCGAGATTCTCCGCGACTGCCTTCAAAAGCGGAGCGCGGCCTGATGAACCTGGTCGTCCAGGGCCCCAAGATTGAAGCCCGTGCCCTGAAAGAGATCACCGGCCTCACCGGCGCCGGGGGTGTCAAGCGCCTCGGCAGCACCGCCGTCCGGCTGATTGGCGCCGGGCAGCACCCGGAACTCGCAAGCTACTGCGACGCCCACGAACTGGATTACGCCTTCGTTCCCGAAGACGGCAGCTTGGCAAATTACCGCCTGTTCGTTACCGACATGGATTCGACCCTGATCAACATCGAGTGCATCGACGAAATTGCCGACATGCAGGGCCTGAAAGCCGAGGTTGCCGCGATCACCGAAGCCGCCATGCGCGGCGAGCTGGATTTCCGCGAATCCCTGACCCGCCGTGTAGCCCTGCTCGAAGGCCTTCCCGAAGAAGCGCTCGGAAGGGTCTTTCGCGAACGTCTGCAGCTCAATCCGGGCGCCCGGGCGCTGCTCGCCGGGCTCAAGCAGGCAGGCATCGTCACGGTGCTCGTGTCGGGAGGCTTCACTTATTTTACCGAACGCCTCCAGAAACAACTCGGCTTCGACTACGCGGTGGCCAACGAACTGGAAATCCGTGGCGGCAAGCTGACCGGCAAGGTAAAGGGCGACGTCATCGACGGCGAAGCCAAGCGTCACACGCTGCAACTGGTACGCAAGCACCACGGCTTCGCACCCGCAACCGTGATTGCTGCAGGTGACGGCGCCAATGACCTGCCCATGCTCAGCGCGGCGGGCGTAGGAATTGCCTATCATGCAAAACCCGTGGTTCGGGAACACGCCACCTACGCGCTGAACCACAGCGGCCTGGACGGCATCCTGAACCTATTTGCCTGATGGCGAAATTAGTGCGACTGGCGCGAGCGCTCCGCTGCGGAAAGCCGAAGGGCCCTTTCATGAAAACAAGCGGTCCGGTTCCGCATGTTTTCCGCGCGGCCTCCCGAGCGTTGCTGTTCGCGACCAGTGCCTGACAAATACTACAGATGCCAAAATGCTTGAACTGTGCCGGATTTCACATGGCGCCATGCAGCACCGGCAAGTGTCGAAATTCTTTACACTTATTCCACCATTCGGTAGACTGATTCGATGCCTATCAAAAAGACGATACTCGGCTTTTTAGTAGCGATCGCGTTTTCCGGTGCGGTCCTTGCGTCTGAGCCCCCCTTCATTGCCGTTGACGAAGCGCCGCCCGCTTCCGTTTTCGAGCGTTATACCGATTCCATCCGCTCGCTTGTCGACCGCAGCCTGAATTTCCTGGGAGTGCCCTACCGGTTTGGCGGCACCAGCCCACTCACCGGTTTCGACTGCAGCGGCTTTGTCGGCAAGGTATTCGCCGACGCCCTCGGTTTCGGCATGCCTCGCACGGCCGCCGAAATGTCCCAGATGGGCGAACAGGTCAAGATCAACGAACTCAAGCCCGGCGATCTCGTGTTCTTCAACACGATGCGTCGCGCTTTTTCCCATGTCGGCATCTACCTCGGTAACAACCAGTTCGTCCATGCACCTTCATCGGGCGGCGTGGTTCGCGTAGAAGACATGCGCATAAGCTACTGGGCAGCCCGCTACGACGGCGCCCGGCGCGTATTGCCGACCGGCCAGTCGCGCCAGCCGCAAGCCAACTGATCCCGCCAGCCGGTTTCAGACCGGCTCGTTGCGCCAACAGCCAGGTGCCCTCCACATGATTCCCTGGCTCGGCGACCACCCTGTATTCCCTCCCGCCGCCAGCGCCCTTCGCGAGCCCAACGGCCTGCTCGCGGCGGGTGGCTCCCTTGCGCCCGACTGGCTCCTTGCAGCCTATCGGCACGGCATCTTCCCCTGGTTCAATCAGGGCGAGCCCATTCTGTGGTGGAGCCCCGACCCGCGCATGGTGGTCGTACCCAACCATATCCGCATCACCCGCTCGCTGGGCAAGACGCTCAAAAGGGGCCACTACGAAGTGCGCCTGGACCACGACTTCGCCGCCGTGATCCGCGCCTGCGCCGAATCCCGCCAATCGAACGTCGGCACCTGGATCACGCCCGCCATTGAGTCAGCCTACATCCGCATGCACGAACTCGGCTACGCCCATTCGGTGGAAACCTGGATCGACGGAGAGCTGGCCGGAGGACTCTATGGCATGGCGCTGGGGCACGTCTTTTACGGCGAATCGATGTTCAGCCGGCGCACCGATGCCTCGAAAATCGCCTTTGCCCACCTGGCACGCTTTCTTGAGCAACACGATTTTCGCGTGCTAGATTGTCAAATGACAACACGCCATCTGGCCTCGCTGGGTGGCACGGAAATTCCACGCGAGGTTTTCGTGAAAATGCTCGGCACCCTCACCCGCGAAGGCCCGCCTCCTGCCCGTTGGCCACAAAATGGTGCCCAAGCCTCCTGGACGTAGCGCACGATGCTCAAGGATTACCCATACTCCCTGCTGCAGTTCTACGCCACGGCCCCTTACGCGTGCTCCTACCTGCCCGAGCGGCAGGCCCGCTCCCAGGTCGCCACGCCCAGCCACCTGATCGACACGCCGCTTTACAGCGAACTCGTGCGCAGCGGCTTCCGGCGCAGCGGCATCTTCACCTACCGCCCTCACTGCGACGCCTGCCATGCCTGCGTTCCGGTACGCGTCCCGGTCGCCTCCTTCAATCCAAACCGCAGCCAGCGCCGCGCCTGGAACGCCCACGCCAACCTCCATCCACGGGAGATGGAACTGGCCTTCCTTGAAGAGCACTACGCCCTTTATCAACGCTACCAGGCCAGCCGCCACTCAGGCGGCGGCATGGACGAAGACAACCGCGAGCAGTACGCCCACTTCCTGCTGCAAAGCCATGTGGACAGCCGCCTCGTGGAGTTCCGCGAAAACGGCATCCTGCGCATGGTGAGCGTCATCGACTGCCTGACCGACGGCCTGTCGAGCGTTTACACTTTTTACGATCCGGACCTTCCCGGCAGCAGCCTCGGCACCTTCGGCGTGCTGTGGCAGATCGAAGTGTGCCGGGAACTCAAGCTTCCCTACCTCTATCTCGGCTACTGGATCCGCGACAGCCGCAAAATGGCTTACAAGGCACGCTTCCGCCCGATGGAAGGCCGCGTCGACGGCCTGTGGCGTGCCCTCACGGACGCCGACTTCGCACAGTCCGACTAACCCTTCCCGGCGACTTCCCACCATGACTCGAACCCTGGCGCGCATCCTGGCGCCCATCGCCGCCTGCGTGCTGGTCAGCCCTGCGGCCCATGCCCTGCCAGCACTCGACGACTTCCACACCGCAGCTCACCGCGACTGGCTGACCCTCGCGGGGCTCTCCCACCATTTTCAGCCCGACCGCCGCGACTGGCGCCAAGTCAATCCAGGCGCCGGGCTCGAGCGGGAATTCACCGGCACCCCCTGGACGGCCTCGGCCGGCTACTTCCGCAACAGTTACGACCGCAATACCTTTTACATTGGCGGCCGCTGGATGCCGCTTGCGGCAGGCCCCTTCCGCTTTGGCGCTTTCGGGCTTCTCGCCACCGGCTACCCGTCGCCGGTGCTCGTGCTGCCGGCGGTATCGGCACAAATCGGGCGGGTCGGCGCCAACCTGATCGCCCTGCCCAACCTGCCGGGCTACAGCGGCTACCTTGGGCTGCAGCTTCGTTTCGCTCTGGATTGATCGTAGAAACAAGACTTTGCCGCACTGCGGTAGAATGCTGCATGCTCTACCAAATCGCCCGCCCGGTGCTGTTCTCCCTTGATCCGGAGACCGCCCACGAAACCGCTCTCGCCGGCCTGCATCTGGCCGGACGCCTGCTCCCCGCCGCCAAGCCGCTGCCCGCCAAGTCAGTCGAAGTCATGGGCCTGCAGTTTCCGAACCGCATCGGCCTTGCCGCCGGCCTCGACAAGAACGGCGAAGCCATCGATGGCCTGGCCCGAATGGGTTTCGGCTTCATCGAAATCGGCACCATCACGCCGCGTGCCCAGCCCGGCAACCCCAAGCCACGCATGTTCCGCCTGCCGGAAGTCAAAGGCATCATCAACCGCATGGGTTTCAACAACCACGGTATCGATGCACTGCTCGGCAACGTGGAACAAATGAAGTTCAAGGGCATCCTCGGCATCAACATCGGCAAGAACGCCGACACGCCCATCGAGCGCGCGGCCGACGATTACCTGATCTGCCTCGACAAGGCCTATCCGCTGGCGAGCTACATCACCGTCAACATCTCGTCACCCAACACCAAGAACCTGCGCCAGCTGCAGGGCGAGTCCGAACTCGACGCCCTCCTCGGCCAGCTCAAGGCCCGCCAGGCCCAGCTCGCCGACAAGCACGGGCGCTACGTGCCGATCACCCTCAAGATCGCGCCCGACCTCGACAGTGCCCAGATCACCAATATCGCCGACGCGCTGCGCCGCCACCGCATCGACGGCGTGATCGCCACCAACACCACCCTCGCTCGCGACAAAGTGCAGGGCATCCCCTTCGGCGACCAGCAAGGCGGCCTCTCCGGCGCCCCGCTGTTCGAAGCCTCCACGGCCGTCGTCGCCGCACTGGCCACGGCCCTGCAAAACGAACTGCCGATCATCGCAGCCGGCGGAGTGTTCGACGGCCGTCAAGCGCGGGCCAAGCTCGATGCGGGCGCCAGACTGGTCCAGGTGTACAGCGGCCTCATCTACCGCGGCCCGGCCCTGGTACGCGAAGCCGTTGCCGAAACCCGCGATTACGCCTGAAGCACACCATGCCGGAGATGCCCACACCGCCAGCAGGCTTGAGTGCCAGCCTGCCAGCACGGGATAATCCGGCCTTCCGCTCCCACCCCAGCCCCTTAAGCCTCCGGCAGCCATGACCAGCTACCTCTTCGTGATCCTCGGCGCCGTTCTTGTGAACAACGTCGTCCTGGTCCGCATCCTCGGCCTGTGCCCCTTCATGGGCGTTTCCAAGAAACTGGAAACCGCTGTCGGCATGGGCGCGGCAACCACCTTCGTGCTCACTCTGGGCTGCGGCACCAGCTACCTCGTCGACCACTACGTGCTGATGCCGGCAGGCGTCGAATACCTGCGCACCCTGGCCTTCATCGTCATCATCGCCGCCATCGTGCAGGTCACCGAGCTGGTGATCCAGAAAACCAGCCCGATGCTGCACCAGGTGCTCGGCATCTACCTGCCGCTGATCACCACCAACTGCGCCGTGCTCGGCATTCCGCTGCTCAACGTGGCCCTGCACCACGACCTGCTCGAATCCCTGCTCTTCGGCTTCGGCAGCTCGGTTGGCTTCTCCCTGGCGCTCGTGCTGTTTGCCGGCATCCGCGAACGTCTCGACGGCGCCGACGTGCCCGTCCCGTTCAAGGGAACAGCCATCGCAATGGTTACCGCCGGACTGATGAGTCTCGCCTTCATGGGCTTCGCCGGCCTCGACAAGTTCCACTGACACCATGATTACTGCACTTCTGGTCATGACGGGCATTGCCCTCGTCCTCGGGGCGGTGCTCGGTTTCGCATCGATCAAGTTCAAGGTCGAAGGCGATCCGCTGGTCGAAAAAATCGACGCCATCCTGCCGCAAACCCAATGCGGGCAATGCGGCTTCCCCGGCTGCCGGCCCTACGCCACCGCGATTGCCGACGGCGAGGCAGAAATCAACCAGTGCCCGCCCGGCGGCGAGGAAGGCATCCGCAAGCTGGCCGACCTCCTCGGCCGTGAATTCAAGCCGCTCTCCGAAGAACACGGCGTTGAAAAGCCCAAATCCGTGGCAGTCATCGACGAGGCCACCTGCATCGGCTGCACCCTGTGCATCCAGGCCTGCCCGGTGGATGCCATCGTCGGCGCAGCCAAGCAGCTCCACACCATCGTCGCCGCCGAATGCACCGGCTGCGAACTCTGCCTTGCCCCCTGCCCGGTGGATTGCATCACGATGGAAGCCATCACTGAAACCGTGGACACCTGGAAATGGCGTTACCCGGTCGTTGAAATCAAGGCCGCCTGAGATGCTGCGCAAACTCTTCAAGTTCCATGGTGGCGTCAAGCCGCAAACCAACAAGACGCAATCCACCACCGAACCGATCGCCTCCGTGCCGCTGCCGGATCGTCTCGTCATTCCGCTGCACCAGGCGGTAGGCGGTCATCCGCGCCCGCTGGTTCAGCCCGGCGATCACGTGCTCAAGGGCCAGCGTATCGGCGGTGCCGACGGCAACCTGTCATCGGCAGTGCATGCATCCACCTCCGGCATCGTGCGCGACGTGGCCCAGGCCGTGATGCCCCACACCTCCGGGCTCACCACCCTGTCGGTGATCATCGAGCCCGACGGCGAAGACCGCTGGTGCGAACTTGAAAAGGTCAATTACCGCAGCACACCCCCCGACGAACTGCGCGACTTCCTGCGCGACGCCGGTGTCGTCGGTCTCGGCGGCGCCGTCTTTCCCAGCTACGCCAAACTCAAGCCGGGCAAAGAAGGCAAGCTCAAGACACTCGTCATCAACGGTGCCGAGTGCGAGCCCTTCATCACCTGTGACGACATGCTGATGCGCGAGCGCGCCAGCGACATGCTCAAGGGCATCGTCGCCATGCGCTACATGCTGCAGGCCGAAGAAGTGCTGATCGGCATCGAGGACAACAAGCCCGAAGCCGTCGCATCGGTTCAGGCCGCCATCAAAGCCAGCGGCGAGACGGGCATCGAAGCCGTTGCCATCCCCACCCGCTATCCGGCTGGCGGCGCCAAGCAGCTGATTCGTGTCCTCACCGGCATCGAAGTGCCTCACGGCCGCCGCTCCACCGATTTCGGCGTGCAGTGCTTCAACGTGGGCACCGCCTTCAGCATTTTCGAAGCGCTCGAACACGGCCGTCCGCTGATCTCGCGCCTTGTCACTGTCGCCGGCAACGTCACCGCACCGCGCAACTACGACGTGCTAATCGGCACGCCGATGGACCACCTCGTGCGTCTCGCCGGCCCCCGCCCCGACACCGACCGCTACATCATGGGCGGCCCGATGATGGGCGTGCGCATGCCGGGCTTCGACGTGCCGGTGGTCAAGGCCACCAACTGCGTGCTCGTCGGCAGCGCGACCATGTTCCCGGCGCCGCCGCCCGAAATGCCGTGCATCCGCTGTGGCGAATGCGCCAAGGCCTGCCCGGCCGATCTCGCCCCCTTCGAGATGTACTGGTTTTCCCGCTCGAAGAACTTCGGCAAGGCCCAGGAATACCACCTATTCGACTGCATCGAATGCGGCTGCTGCAGCTTCGTCTGCCCCTCGCACATTCCGCTCGTGGACTACTTCCGCTTTTCCAAAAGCGAAATCTGGTCCCGCGAGCGCGAGAAGGAATCCGCCGACGGCGCCCGCGACCGCTTCGAGTTCAAGAACTTCCGCCAGGAACGCGAGAAGCAGGAAAAAGCCGAAAAGCTCGCTGCCAAGGCCGCCGCCACCCGTGAAAAGGTCGCCACCGAAGGCGCTGCCACACCGGCCGCGGCCGACGGCGAAGCCGCGCCCAAACCCAAGCCTTCCGGCGACGACGCCAAGCGCGCGCTGATTGAAGCCGCCATGGAAAAAGCCCGCCAGCAAAAAGCCCAGGTCGCCCCGAAGAACACCGACCACCTCGCGCCGGACGTGGAAGCCGACATCGCCGCCATCGACGCCCGCCGGAACGCCGCGCCCGCCAGGGCCGCCGACACCCCGGACGCCTGAGCACCACCCGACCCGCCTACCGATGAACAATTCCCCCTTCGTCCGCAAAGCGGCCAGCGTCCAGAGCGTCATGCTCCAGGTGCTGCTCGCCCTCGTGCCAGCCATCGCCGCCTACGTGTGGTTCTTCGGCGCCGGCATCCTGGTGCAGCTCGCCATCGCCTCCGCCGCCGCCCTTGCCGGCGAGGCCGCCATGCTGGCCATCCGCGGCAAGCCCAAGGCGCTTTTCCTCACCGACCTCTCGGCTGTCGTCACCGCCTGGCTGATCGCCCTCACCTTTCCCCCCATCGCGCCCTGGTGGCTCACCGTCACCGGCACGCTGCTCGCCGTGGTCGTGGTCAAGCAGCTTTACGGCGGGCTCGGCCAAAACCCGTTCAACCCGGCAATGGCCGCCTTCTGCCTGATGATCGTCGCCTACCCGGCGCTGATGTCCCAGTGGCCCGCCGCCGGGCAGCTCGATTTCAAAACCCAGCTCGACCTGATTTTCGGCGGCCTGCGCCAGGTGGACGCCATCACCGGCGCCACGCCGCTGGATGCCCTGCGCACCGCGCTGCGCAGCGCCGCAAACCCCGACTCCCAGCTTCACGGCCTGCGCACCAGCCAGTTGATGGACGGCCCGGCCTTTGGCCTGCTCGGTGGCAAGGGCAGCGAATGGATCGCCCTGGGTTATCTCGTCGGCGGCCTGTGGCTGATCAGGCAGCGCATCATCACCTGGCACATTCCGGCGGCCTTCTGCGGCGCGCTCTTCGCCTCTGCGCTGCTGCTGTGGGGCATGCGCCCCGACGCCTTCGCCTCGCCGCTGTTCCACCTGGCATCCGGCGGCGCCATGCTCGGTGCCTTCTTCATCCTGACCGACCCCGTTTCCGGTGCCACCACCCCCCGCGGCAAGCTGCTGTTTGCCGCCGGCGCAGCGATCTTCACCTACGTGATCCGTAGCTTCGGCGCCTTTCCCGATGGCGTTGCCTTCGCCACGCTGCTGATGAACATCCTCGTGCCGCTGATCGACATGAAGACCCAGGCGCCGGTTTTCGGCCACAAGAAAGACTGAAATGAAACAGCCACCACGCTCACTGAATTCGCAGCCCGCCGGGGCGGCCCGGCGGAAGGCCTGAGCATGAGTGAAACAACCGCCCTCGGCCTCTCCGCCCGCACCGGCTCGGTGATGGTGGCCTTTACCGTGATCTTCACCGCGGTCATGGCCTTCACCTACGGCGCCACCAAAACCCAGATCGAAGCCTCGGCCACCGAAGAGAAGATGAAACTCATCTCCGAAGTGCTGCCCGCCACGGCTTACGACAACGTGCTCCTCGACGACGTCATCACCGTCGGCCCGACCCGCGAGCTGGGCCTCGACGACGGTGGCCACATCTACCGGGCCCGCAAGGCCGGCCAGCCCGCGGCGCTGCTCCTCGAAGCCACGGCTCCCGACGGCTACAGCGGCCGCATCGAGCTGATCGTCGCAGTGCGCGCCGACGGCGGCGTGTCCGGCGTGCGTGCCGTCACCCACCGGGAAACCCCCGGCCTCGGCGACTACATCGACCCCAAGAAAGACAAGAACAAAAAGTCGCCCTGGATCACCCAGTTCGCCGAACTCAAAGCCGCCGACCTGCCCCGCTGCAAGCTCACCAAAGACGGCGGCCAGATCGCCTATCACACGGGCGCCACCATCAGCGCCCGCGCCGTCACCCAGGCCGTGGCCCGCGCCGCCGGCTATGCCGCCGCCAACCACGACCGCCTGTTTGCCGCCCCCAGCGGCGACAAGCTCTGACCGGAGCCCCCGTCATGGACATCAAAGCCTATCGTGATATCGCCTGGAACGGGATCTGGAAGCAGAACACCGGGGTCGTGCAGATCCTCGGCCTGTGCCCCATCCTCGCCATCAGCACCAGCATCGTCAATGCGGTCAGCCTCGGCCTCGCCACCATTCTGGTCATGGCCATGTCCAACCTGGTGATTGCCGCGCTGCGCAACTTCATCCCCTACGAAATCCGCATTCCGGTGTTCATCCTGATCATCGCCGCGCTCACCACCGTTGTTGACCTGGCCTTCAACGCCTATCTCCACGAGCTTTACCTGGTGCTCGGCATCTTCATTCCGCTGATCGTCACCAACTGCATCGTGCTCGCCCGTGTCGAAGCCTTCGCCGCCAAGAACGAACCCATCGGCTCGACCATCGACGGCATCGCCATGGGCATCGGCCTCACGCTGGTGCTCGCCGTACTGGGCGCCATCCGCGAACTCATCGGCAGCGGCACCCTGCTGTCGGGCATCGAAATGCTCTTCCCCGGCGCCGAGGCCATTCACGTGTTCGGCGACGACTACCCCGGCTTCCTGATCGCCATCCTGCCGCCGGGCGCCTTCTTCGCCCTGGGCTGCCTGATCGCCGGGCGCAACTGGCTGGAAGCCCGCAAGCTGGCACGCGCCAGGATGAATCCGCCGGCCATCACCGATACGCCGGCCGAAGCCTGATCCGCCGACATGCCTGACATGCGCCTCGCGGCGGTCGCCGAAGTCTTCCGCCGCCTGCGGGACGCCAACCCGACGCCCACCACCGAGCTGGAATTCGCCTCGCCCTTCCAGTTGCTGGTGGCCGTCGTGCTCTCGGCCCAGGCCACCGACAAGGGCGTGAACATCGCCACCCGCAAGCTCTTTGCCCTCGCGCCCACGCCCGAGGCCATGGCAGATCTCGGCGAAGCGGGCATTGCCGAGCACATCAAGACCATCGGTCTGTTCCGCAACAAGGCCAAAAATACCGCGATGCTCTCGCGGCAACTGCTCGAACGCCACGCCGGCGAAGTGCCCAACGACCGCGAAGCCCTCGAAGCCCTGCCCGGGGTCGGCCGCAAAACAGCCAACGTTGTGCTCAACACCATTTTCGGCGAACCGACGATGGCCGTGGATACCCACATTTTCCGGCTGGCCAACCGCACCGGCCTCGCCCCCGGCAAGGACGTGCTCGAAGTCGAAAAACGCCTGCTGCGCCGCATCCCCAAGGAATACCTGCGCGACGCCCACCACTGGCTCATCCTCCACGGCCGCTACGTCTGCACCGCCCGCAAACCCCGGTGCGGCGAATGCATCATCCGCGACCTCTGCCTCAACCGCGACAAGACGGAATAAAACCCCATGTTCGATCCCTCCCGAGACCAGGCCCGCCAGTTTTTCGTTGAATCCTGGCGCAAGCACAAGAGCCGTGAAGTGCTGACCCAGCTCGAGATCATCGCCTCCGATCTCGTCGCTCACCACCCGGAATACCAGCCGCTGCTGGAAGACCCCGACGCCGTGCAGAAAGATTTCAGCCCCGAAGACGGGCAGGTGAACCCCTTCCTGCACCTTTCGCTGCACCTGGCCATCGAGGAACAACTCTCCATCAACCAGCCCCCCGGCATCCGCGAAGCCTTCGAGCAATGCCAGGCCAAACGCGGCGACCGCCACGCCGCCCTGCACGACGTGCTCGAAGCCCTCGGCGAAACCATCTGGCGCGCCCAGCGCGACAAGGCGCCACTGGACGGGCGGGAATATGTGGAGGCGGTGAGGAAGCGGGCCGGAACGTAAAACGGGGCTTGCGCCTTCCCGCCGGCGAAGGCGCCGCGCCACACGCCCCTTTCCACCCCCATGAATTAGCTTCGCGATTTTTCTTGGTTCGATCCGCGGCCCGTCATACCTAGACTTGCCTCATCGAATGCCATTCCAGGAAAAATCCCATGCCGCTCCGACGCATCACCCAGAAGCTGCTCGCCACCCTCCTCGCCATCGGCTTCGTCGGCACGGCCCAGGCGCAGGTCAGCCTTCTCAACGTTTCCTACGACCCGACCCGCGAGCTCTACCAGGATTTCAACGCGTCCTTCGCCAAATACTGGAAGAACAAGACCAACGAGACGGTCACCATCAAGCAATCCCACGGCGGATCGGGCAAGCAGGCGCGCTCGGTGATCGACGGGCTTGAAGCCGATGTCGTCACCCTGGCCCTGGCCTACGACGTGGATGCGCTCGCCGACAAGAGCCGGCTGATCCCCGCCGACTGGCAAAAACGCCTGCCCCACAACGCCTCGCCCTACACCTCGACCATCGTGTTCCTGGTGCGCAAGGGCAACCCCAAAAAAATCCATGACTGGAACGACCTGGTCAAACCCGGCGTAGCCGTCATCACCCCCAACCCCAAGACCTCCGGCGGCGCCCGCTGGAACTACCTCGCGGCCTGGGGTTACGCGCTCAAGCAGCCGGGCGGTACCCAGGCCGGCGCCAGGGATTTCGTCAAAAAGCTGTTCGCCAACGTCAAGGTGCTGGATTCCGGCGCCCGCGGCTCGACCACCACCTTTGTCGAGCGCGGCATTGGCGACGTGCTGATCGCCTGGGAAAACGAAGCCTACCTGGCGCTCAAGGAACTCGGCCCCGACAAGTTCGATCTGATCACGCCGTCGGTCTCCATCCTTGCCGAACCGCCGGTCAGCATTGTCGACAAGGTCGTCGACAAACGCGGCACCCGCAAAGTCGCCACCGCCTATCTCGAATACCTGTACTCCCCCGAAGGCCAGACCCTCGCCGGCGAAAACTACTACCGCCCGCGTGACGCCAAAATCGCCGCCAGGTACGCCAAACAGTTCGCGCCGGTGAAACTCTTCACCATCGACGACGCCTTCGGCGGCTGGACCGCAGCCCAGAAGACCCACTTCGCCGATGGCGGCGTGTTCGACCAGATCAGCGCCAGGTAAACCGGGCGCCGGCCGGGCCATCCGAATCCGGCCCCGCCGCCCACCTCTTTTCCGAGACAAGGCCATGCACCACACCACCCTCATCGTGCCCGGGCTCCACGGCAGCGGCCCGACACACTGGCAAAGCTGGATGGAACAGCAAGTACCAGACGCCCGTCGTGTCACCGGGATCGACTGGGAGCAGCCGGTGCTGGCCCGCTGGGCCAATGCCGTGCGCGATGCCATCGACCAGTCGCCCGGGCCGGTGTGGGTGGTTGCCCACAGCTTCGGCTGTCTCGCCTCGGTGGTCGCGGCAGCCGACCGCCTGCACCGCGTTGCCGGCCTCATGCTCGTCGCCCCCGCCGATCCGGAGCGCTTCACCCCGCGCGGCCTGCGGGATGCCAACGCCCACCCGGACCAGGAAAGCACCGCCCGCTGGATTCCGCGCGAACCCCTCGGCGTGCCCAGCCTCGTCGTGGCCAGTACCGACGATCCATGGGTACGCCTGTCGTCCGCGGCCTACTGGGCCGACTGCTGGGGCAGCCACCTGGAGCAGATCGGCGCCGCCGGCCACATCAACGTGGATTCCGGCCACGGCCCCTGGCCGCGCGGGCTGGAACTCCTCCTGGCCCTGCAGGCGGCCGGCGACGACCTGCCGCTGGGCAGCATCGATGAACAGAAAATCACCCGCAGGGGCCGCCATGGCGCCCTCGCCAGGCTGCGTCACCGCACGCGCAACGAAGCCCTGCTCTTCGACCCGCTCAACTGATCGCCGCGGCGCCCGCCCCGGGTTGCAGCCCTGAAAGCGAAGCCAGCCGGCTTCGCTTTCGTGTTTTATGGCGGCCAATCAGCCCCGCCACGCCAATTCATAAGCTGCATAGCTTATGAATCAAGCGGTGAAATCCATTCACATTCTTCTTGGTTCGCGCACGCACAGCAGCCCGCTAATGTGTCTCCACCCGGACAGGACGTGCAGTCAAACGTCCAACAGCAAACCGCCAGTGGAGACCCACCATGCTCGACACCCAGCACAGCGACCTCGCCTCGAACCAGCACCTGAGTGCCCAGAACGCCACCAGCCAGCCCGATGAGCTGGACACCCTGCTTGCAACAGCCCGCGAACGCGCCCGCGCCGAAGGCCTTCCCTTCGCCGGTGGCGTAAGCCCGACCGAAGCCTGGGAGCTGGCCAGTGCCGGCTATGCCGTGCTGGTCGACGTACGCACCAACGAAGAGCGCAAGTTTGTCGGCCACGTGCCCGACACCCTGCACGTGGCCTGGATGACCGGCACCGCCATGACGCGCAACCCGCGCTTCGTGAAGGAACTCGAAGCCAAGGTCAGGAAAGACGCCGTGGTGCTCTTCCTGTGCCGCAGCGGCAAGCGCTCGGCGGCCGCCGCAGAAGCCGCAAGCAAGGCCGGCTTCGCCAACGCCTTCAACATTCTCGAAGGCTTCGAGGGCGATCTGGATGCCGACACCCGGCGGGGCAGCCTGGGCGGCTGGCGCTACCACGCCCTGCCCTGGATCCAGGACTGAAACCATGCTCCAGGCCAGCCGAAACCACTCCGACGCCACCACCGGCACCCGCCCGGCCAAGGTCGCCCCGCTGCACTCGCAAGCGCCCGCGCGCAACTCGTGGGATCTGGACAGCGTCGTCACCGGGCTGCGCGCCGTGCGCGAACGCTGGCGCCACGCCCAGCAGCGCCAGCGCGAATACGGCGGCCGCGAGCTGCCCTCCCGCGAAGCCCTGCGCGTCGTCGTCGACGGCCTGCGCGGCGCGCTCTTTCCGATGCGCCTCGGCCCGGCCGACCTGCGCCAGGAAAACGAGGATTTCTACGTCGGCCACACCCTCGACGCCGCCCTCAACGGCCTGCGTGAGCAGGTGGCGCTGGAGCTCGACTACCAGCTGCGCCACGGTCACCCCGACATCGATGCCAGCCACGTGGCCTCCGAGCGCATCGTGCGTGATTTTGCCGCCGCCCTGCCGCGCATCCGCGAGCTGCTCGACAGCGATGTCGAAGCCGCCTACCACGGCGACCCGGCCGCCGGCAGCGTGGACGAAGTGGTGCTGTGCTACCCCGGCATCCTGGCCGTCATCCATCACCGCCTGGCCCACCAGCTGTATCGCCTCGGCGTGCCGCTCATCGCCCGCATCGTTTCGGAGCTGGCCCATTCGGCCACCGGCATCGACATCCATCCGGGCGCCGACATCGGCGAGAGCTTCTTCATCGACCACGGCACCGGCGTCGTGATTGGCGAAACCGCGGTGATCGGGCGCCGCGTGCGCCTCTACCAGGCCGTCACCCTCGGCGCCAAACGCTTTCCGGTGGGTGCCGACGGCAGCCTCGAAAAAGGCCTCGCCCGCCACCCCATTGTCGAGGACGACGTGGTGGTCTATGCCGGCGCCACCATTCTCGGCCGCATCACCATCGGCCGCGGCTCCAGCATCGGCGGCAACGTGTGGCTCACCCACAGCGTCCCGCCCGGCAGCCAGGTTACCCAGGCCACCACCCGGCAGCAGGCACCCGCCAGCGGAGAGCCTATCGATGACTGAGCTTTCGCGCAGCTTCGGCAACGCCGTACGCCAGGTTCGCGAAGAACGGGGCTGGTCGCAGGAGCGCCTCGCCGAGCACGCCGATCTCAACCGCAGCTATATCGGCGATCTCGAGCGCGGCCGGGCCATGCCCTCGCTGGCCACGCTGACCAAGCTCGCCGCGGCCCTCGGCCTGCAACCCTCGGCGCTGGTCGCCCGTTTTGAATCCGCCAGCACCGGCCAGGCACGCAGTTGACGGCTATAGCCGGTTGAAGTTGATGCACCGCACAACCAGAATTCTTTATCTGATTTTTTCATAAGCTTTCCACCTGCAGGAATAAGGAGCCCATCCATGTCCGATCACCACGACGTCCCCACAGCCCTTGGCGATAACGCCGCGCGGCAACTGGCCAATGCCACCAAAACCGTTCCCCAGCTGTCCACCATCTCGCCGCGCTGGCTGGTGCACCTGCTGCAATGGTTGCCGGTCGAAGCCGGTATCTACCGCCTCAACAAGGTCAAGAACCCCCGCGATGTGCGTGTTGCCTGCTCCCAGCGCGACGAGTCCGAACTGCCGCAAACCTTCGTCGACTACGACGAAGCCCCCCGCGAGTACTTCCTCAACGCCGTCACCACCATCCTCGACGTGCACACCCGCGTCTCCGATCTGTACAGCAGCCCCCACGACCAGATCAAGGAGCAACTGCGCCTCACCGTCGAGACGATCAAGGAACGCCAGGAATCCGAACTCATCAACAACCCCGACTACGGCCTTCTGGCCAATGTCACCGATGAGCAGCGCATTTCCACCCTGACCGGCGCCCCGACCCCGGACGACCTCGACGACCTGATCACCAAGGTCTGGAAGGAACCCGGCTTCTTCCTGACCCACCCGCTGGCCATCGCCGCCTTTGGCCGTGAATGCACCCGCCGCGGCGTGCCGCCCCCCACCGTCAGCCTGTTCGGCGCCCAGTTCCTCACCTGGCGCGGCATCCCGCTGATCCCGTCGGACAAGGTTCCGGTTGAAGACGGCAAAACCAAGATCATCCTGCTGCGCACCGGCGAAAAGCGTCAGGGCGTGGTCGGCCTGTTCCAGCCGGGCCTTGCCGGCGAGCAGACCCCGGGCCTGTCCGTGCGTTTCATGGGCATCAACCGCAACGCCATCTCGTCCTACCTGATTTCCCTGTATTGCTCGCTGGCCGTGCTGACCGACGATGCACTGGCTGTCCTCGATGATGTGGAGATCGGCAAGTACCATGACTATCCCGACACCTACAAGTGAGGGGCTCGCCGGCCTGGCCGGCGCAGTTCCTGCCGGCTTGCCGGACGAGGTGACGCTGGCACGGCTCGCGGGTGAATTCTTCGCCGCGCTGCCGACCGGCTTCGGCGGCGCATCCGCGCTGTCGCTGCCGAATGCCCCGCGCGCCCCGGCGCCGGAAATCATTCCGCCCGGCAACGTCGGCCCGACCCTGACCGCCGCCGCGCCGGTAGCGCCCGTGCGGGCAGAATCCGTGCCGATCGACCACGCCAGCGCGGCCGGCCGGCCCGGTGCGCCGGCCCTCGGCGTGCCCGAGGCCTACGCAGCCGCGCTGCCCACCTTCAGCCCGCCGGTATCGCCACCGCCGCTGGCACCGTCGACACCCTATTACTTCCTGGGTGAAGCCGGCGCCTTCCAGTCCGCACCGCAGCAGGCGGCACATGCCGCACCGCGGGCCGAGAACCGCACTGCCGCGCAATCCTTCGGCCTTCCCGGCGAAGCGGAACTCCACAGCATCCTGGCCGAACTGGCCGGCGAGCGGCGCACGGCCTCCGTGCCCGGCAGCAGCGCAGCGAGCCCGTATTACTTCCTCGACACACACAACGTGCCGAAGCCGGAAGCAGACCTGCCCGCCACGCCCAGCGCAGCCCATCCGGCCTTCGACGTGCACGCCGTACGGCGCGATTTCCCGATCCTGCAGGAGCGGGTGAATGGCCGGCAGCTGATCTGGTTCGACAACGCCGCCACCACCCACAAGCCTCAGGCAGTGATCGACCGGCTGGCTTACTTCTACCAGCACGAAAACTCCAACATCCACCGGGCCGCCCACGAACTCGCCGCCCGCGCAACGGACGCCTACGAGGGCGCGCGCAACAAGGTTGCCCGCTTCCTGGGTGCGGCATCCAGCGAGGAGATCATCTTCGTGCGCGGCACCACCGAAGGCATAAACCTGATCGCCAAGACGTGGGGCTGGCAGAACGTGGGCGAAGGCGACGAGATCATCGTGTCCAACCTGGAGCACCACGCCAACATCGTTCCCTGGCAGCAGCTCGCCGCCGCCAAGGGCGCAAAGCTCAAGGTGATCCCGGTGGACGACACCGGCCAGGTGCGACTCGACGAGTACCGCAAACTGCTCTCTGATCGCACCAAAATCGTCTCGGTGACGCAGGTTTCCAATGCCCTCGGCACCGTGGTGCCGGTAAAGGAAATCGTTGACCTGGCCCACCGGGCCGGCGCCGTGGCGGTGGTGGATGGCGCCCAGTCGGTATCGCACATGCGGGTGAATGTGCAGGACATCGACGCCGACTTCTTCGTCTTCTCGGGCCACAAGATCTTCGGCCCGACGGGTATCGGCGTGGTGTACGGCAAGCGGCACATCCTCGAAGACATGCCCCCGTGGCAGGGCGGCGGCAACATGATCGCCGACGTCACCTTCGAGAAAACCGTTTACCACGGCGCGCCCACCCGCTTTGAAGCCGGCACCGGCAACATCGCGGATGCGCTAGGCCTTGGCGCGGCGCTCGACTACGTGGAGCGCATCGGCATGGAGAACATCGCCCGCTACGAGCACGACCTGCTGGTGTATGCCACGCGCGGCCTCCTCACCGTGCCCGGCCTCAAGCTGATCGGCACCGCCCGGGACAAGGCCAGCGTGCTGTCCTTCGTCCTCGACGGCTACCGGCCCGAAGAGGTGGGCAAAGCGCTCAACGAAGAAGGCATCGCGGTGCGCTCCGGCCACCACTGCGCCCAGCCCATCCTGCGACGTTTCGGGCAGGAAGCCACGGTGCGGCCCTCGCTGGCCTTCTACAACACCTGCGAAGAGGTCGACACCCTCGTCGCAGTGCTGCACCGGCTCGCCCGCGGCAAGGGGCGCATCGGCCGCTGAGCAGCAGGGCAATCGATTAACCCGGCTTGCGCTCCAGCACAAGCCGGGCCCGGAATCTGGCAGCAACACCTTTAGCCGCAGAGCGATCTGCGGCTATTTTTTTGCTCTGTCAGCGAAATGCATCACCCCTGCGATGCGCATCCTGTAGGGGCGACTTCAGTCGCCCGCCTTTGCGTTGATCAACCACCGATGGGCGACTGAAGTCGCCCCCACATCCAGCCCCCACATCCAGCCCCCGCAAAGGCGCAACAACGCACCTGAAACCGACGCAAAGATTCCACAGACAAGGGTGAACGAACCCATTTTCTGCGCATCCACGGCCAAAGCGAAAAAGCCACGCCCGATCTGGGCGTGGCTTTTTCGCGGGCACGGACGGCGGCGTACCCGGCAACGGGCGGGCCTGGCTCAGGCGAAGCTGTCGCCCATCAGGGTGTTGAACCACGTGCTCATGTTTTTGTAGTTCTTGTTGCTCACCGTTGCCGATGCCGTGGGTACAGCGCCCAGCGGATTGCCACCGTTGGCGGCCACCACCATCTTGCGGTTCACGGCGTCGTACTGATAGACCGCCGTCAGCCACGAAGCAGTCGAAGCGGTGATCGGCGAATAGCAGGCCGAGTTGGCCACCGGTGCCGGATCGGGCTGCTGGCCGGCCAGCAGGCGAACAATGGCGTCGGCGCAGATCTTGGCCTCCTGGTTGGCCACATGGCCGGCCTTGGGCAAGCCGCAGCTGGCCGCGTCGCCAATCACGTGGATGCCGGGCACGGCGGTGGATTCGTAGCTCAGCACATCAACCACGCACCAGCGGCCATCGGCGCTGTTGTTGAGCTCTGCACCGGCAAGCCAGCCACCGGCGCTGCTGCCCGTGGCGCGGTGCGGCGGGATGGGATTGACCACCTGGGCGTTGATCGTACGGGGCGTGCCCACGGCGTCGAGGTAGCTGACGACCTTTGTCACCGGGTCGATCGCAATGCCCGTGACGCCGGCTTCGTACTGGACGACGCCCGCGTGGGTGACGCCAAACGCCGTGGTGAAGGTTTCCCTTTCGGCCTGGATGCTGGCGTTTTCGTCAAGCACGATCACCTTCGACGCGGCGCCCCGGTAGGTTTTGAGATAGTCGGCCACGATACAGGCGCGCTCGTAGGGGCCGGGCGGGCAACGGTAAGGGGCCTTCGGAATCGTCATCACGAAGGTGCCGTTGCTCATGCCGGCCAGCTGGCGAGCCAGCTCGGCGGTTTGCGGCCCGGCCTGCCAGGCGTGGGGCGTGGTGCCGGCGTAGTCGCCTTGGGTGAGGCCGTAGGCGTTCATGAACTCAACGCCCGGCGCGAGCACCAGCCGGTCGTAGGCCAAACGGGTGCCATCGGACAGCAGCACGGCTTTGGCGGTCTTGTCGATACCGGTGACAAAGGCCTGCTTCACCGTCACCCCGAACTTGGCGGCCAGGCTGCCATAGCTGTAGCCAAGGGTGGAGAGCGACCGGCTGCCGCTTAACACCAGGTTGCTCATGATGTTCGAGGTGTAGCTGGCATTGGGCTCGACCAGCGTGACCGCCACGCCGCTGCCGCCCCACAGGCGCAGGTACTTGGCCAGGGTGGCGCCGGCCATGCCGCCGCCGACCACCACGATTTTCGCGTTGAGGCCGGTGTTGGCCAGCGTAAAGCTGGTGTTGGCGCTTTCTTCGTAATGGTTGTCGTCATCGTCTCCGTCGGAATCGGCAAAGGCCAGGCGGCCCAGCGACGGCACCAGCCCGGCGCCCAGCGCAGCGGTGGCGAGCAGCATGAGGCGGCGACGGGATTTGAGGGTGTTGTTGTTGTCGGATTTCATGTCGGGTCTCCGGTCTTACTGCTTCAGGTAGGCGATGATCGCGTCGAGCTGGGCGCTGGTGTAGCCCTGGGCGTGGGCCGCCATGATGTCGTCGCCCGCAGGTTTGCCGAGGTACTCCCTCAGCTCGCCGGCGTCGGAGCCGCGAATGCTTTCAAACCCGCCAACGCCGCCCGTGCCGTGGCACTGGAAACAGTTGGATGCCAGGAGGCGCCCGCTGGTGCTGGCCGGCTGGGTGATCGCGCTGGTGGTGCTGCCCAGCTTGCGGGTCACCGAGTTGATGGCGTCGTCGTCATCGGAGTGATCGGTGTTGGTCAGCTTGGCGAAGGCCGCCGTGCCGTGTTCGGTGTCGAGCTGGCTGGCCGTGGTGCCGAGGTTGTAGTCGTGGGTGTTTTCCATGCGGGTACGCATCTGGTCCATGGCCTTCAGCACCGCCTTGGCGCTTTGATGGCCGCCCGGGGTTTTCAGCGCGGCTTCCAGGGCATCGTGGAGAGCATCGGCCAGCTGGCGGCCGGCAGCGGTGTTGGTGGCATTGATCTGCGCAACGAGGCCTCCCACGCTGACCTGCCCGGTGCCCGATTTGATCGCCACCGCCAGGGCGTCGACGATGCGCTGCTGGGCCGCGTACGCCGAATCGCCCTCACGGGTGTTGGCCGCGGCCAGCAGCTGGATGCTGCGCTGCAACGCCACTTGCTGGGTGTAGATGGCGGGCTGGTTTGCCAGCGCCGCCAGCGGGTCGGTGGCGAGATCCGCGACGCTCAGGCCGAGGGCTGCGGCCAGCCGGCTGCGGGCCGCATCGATCGTCAGCCCCTGGGCAACCAGGGCATCGACCAGGGTCGTGAAGGGCGAAACCACCTGGCCGCTCGCTGCCTGTTCGGCGCGGGTGGTCAGCCGGCCGCCAAAGGCGTAGCCGGTGTCGGTATCAATGCCGCCCGTCACCACGATCATCTTGCCGGCGATCGAATCGGCAACGCCGCTGTAGTTCAGCGCGTAACGCCCGGTATCGTTGGTGATGCTTGACGGCTCGCCAGCGTCCTGCAGGCCGTTGCCGTTGAGATCCAGAAACACCGTGGCGCCTTTCAGGTAGCCGTCCACGGCCACGCCGTTCAGCACCGTTGCCGGGCCCGCCGGCGCAGCGGTCGTGCCGCCACCGCCTCCACCGCCGCCGCATGCAGCAAGAAAGGCGGCAGCCAGGGCGCTTGCCAATAAACCGTGCGTGCCGGCACCACGGGTAAGTCTGTCGGTTGTCATGCGGATTCCTTGCGTTGAACAGGGTGAGGACGGAGGCCTGGATCGGGCTTGGTGAAGAAGCCCGCCCGGCCATCCAGAATTGATCGGGCGAAACAATTCTGGTCGGACCAACTTAAGCGGACCTTAAAGGCGGGGCGCAACGGTCGGGAATTCAACAGTACGGCCCGCCGGAACGAAACCCGCGCCGCCGGAGTCTTTCACTCACTGGCGGGCAGAAAACACCGCCCGCCATCGACAGGCGAAAACACGCACCGGCAACGGCCCGCCGACGAGGCATCCGGCCCACCTGGCCACGCGTGTTCCACCCTGTTTTTGCGTTTATTTCCAAGGAGTCCGCCATGCCCGACCACATTTACCAAAAGCTCGAAATCACCGGTTCGTCCACCACCGGCCTCCAGGAGTCCATTGAAAACGCCATCGCCAAGGCGGCCGAAACCCACCAGGGCCTGCGCTGGTTCGAGGTCACCGAAACGCGTGGGCATATCGAAAACGGCAAGGTCGCCCACTGGCAGGTCACGCTGAAAATCGGCTTTGCGCTTACCGCATGAACGCGTGGCGAACGCCCTGGCGCGGGTGAAAAGAGAAACGCCCAGCCCGTGCCGGCCCCTCGCTACAATCGCGGCCGAAGCCCAACCGTAACCATCCAGACGAACCCATGGAATACAGAAAACTAGGCAATACCGATATCGACATCAGCCTCATCACGCTGGGCACCATGACCTGGGGCGAGCAGAACACCGAGGCCGAGGCCCACGCGCAGCTGGATTACGCCGTCGCCCACGGCATCAACCTGGTCGACGCCGCCGAGATGTACCCGGTGCCGCCGCGCCCCGAAACCCAGGGCTCGACCGAGCGCTACATCGGCAGCTGGCTTGCCAAGCCCGGCAACCGCAGCAAGGTTCTGATTGCCACCAAGGCCGCCGGCCCCTCCACCGGGCGGCTCGTCCAGGCCCGGCACATTCGCGGCGGCAACACGCGGCTCGATCGCGCCAACCTCGAAGCGGCCCTGCACGGCAGCCTCCAGAACCTGCAAACCGACGTCATCGATCTCTACCAGCTCCACTGGCCCGACCGCTCAACCAACCACTTCGGCCAGCTGGGCTACCAGCACGTGGCCGATGAAGACAGCGTGCCCATCTTTGAAACCCTCACGGTGCTGGATGAATTTGTGCGGGCAGGCAAGGTGCGCCACATCGGGCTTTCGAACGAAACCCCGTGGGGCATCAGCCAGTTTCTCAAGCTGGCCGAAACCACCGGACTGGCGCGCGTGGTGAGCGTGCAAAACCCCTACAACCTGCTCAACCGCACTTTCGAGATCGGGCTTGCAGAGCAGGCCATCCGCGAAAAAGTGGGCCTGCTGGCCTATTCACCGCTGGCCTTCGGCGCCCTTACCGGCAAATACCTGAACGGCGCCCAGCCCGCCGGTGCGCGCATGACCCTGTGGGAGCGCTTCGCCCGCTACAAGGGCGAAGCGCAAGATGCCGCCATCGCAAGCTACGTGGGCCTTGCCCGAAAGCACGGCCTTGATCCGGCACAGATGGCGCTGGCCTATGTAAATAGCCGCACCTTCGTGACGAGCAACATCATCGGCGCAACCACCATGGAGCAGCTCAAGACGAACATCGCCAGCATCGATGTTCGCCTGCCCGCCGAAGTGCTCGACGAGATCGAGCGCATTCACACCAGCCGCCCGAACCTTTGCTCTTGAGCTTTAACTGATTCACCCCGTGGGCAGGCCCTGCCCACGGCGGCGCCCTCCGCCTAGACCGGCAGCGCCCGCCGGGAACGCCCGATCCGGTTGAGCCACAGGGACAGCACGATCACCCCGCCCCCGAGCGCAATGCGCGGCAGGTCTGCATCCCGGTTCCAGATCAGCAGATTCACCACCAGCCCCAGCGGAACATGCAGCTCGTTCATCACCGCCAGCGTGCCCGCGTCCACCCGGGTGCTGCCCTTGACCCACCAGAACATGCCCAGCGCGGTGGCAAACAGCCCCATCCACACCAGCACGCCCCACTGCACCGCCGTCTGCGGCAAGCGGGCAGTGTTGCCAAAAATCGCAAACGACACCAGCGCAACCAGCAGCGCGCCAAGAAAGAAATGGCTGAAAAAGCGGTACAGCGGCAATTCCGTCGGATAGCGGGCCAGCAAATGGCGACACAAAACCTGCCCGGCCGCAAAGGTGGCGTTGGCCACCTGCAATAACAAGAAGCCCACCAGATAGTCCCCCTCGAGGGGCTGGAAGCGGATCAGCACCCCGCCCGCCACCGCCACCAGCGCCGCCAGCAGCGCCCACGGGCTGAAGCGCCGCACCAGCGCGTCGTCCAGCAAGGTGACGTAGATGGGCGTAAGCACCGTGAAGAGCAGCACCTCCGGCACCGTCAGCACGCTGAAACTGCGGTAAAGGCACAGGTAAGTCACGCCAAACTGCAGCGCCCCGGCCAGCCACAGCCCGGCCACCAGCTGCCGCGGCAAGCCACGCCAACGAGTCAGGGGGATGAACACCAGCGCCGCAATGGCCACCCGGATCAGCACGGCAAAATCACTATCCACCCGCCCGGCAAGGTATTCACCGATAAGACTGAAAGAAAAGGCCCAGAGCAGATTGACGACGATCAGGTGCGGCATTGGCAGGGGTTTCCGGCAAGACAGGCGCGGATCATAAGCCCGCCGGGAGATGAGGTCGAGGTCGGGCAATCCGGCCACTCAGGTGGCTGACAACAGCGTTCTGCCCTCGCCCGCCAGGCTCATCCCCGCCGCCAGGCTTGAACCTGTTAGTGTTATTTTGTACAGTATCGCAAACCAAGCCCCATCGAGCACAGCCCTGACACACCGCGCCGGTCTTGCCGGCCCCATGGAATCACGCCCATGAGCCAACAAATGAGTTTCGAATTCGCACAAGGCGACGCCCCTCCCCCCGGCCGCATTCCCCGCGCCACGCGCAAACGCAGTACGGCGATGCCTCCTTACCAGACCCTGGCGCCGCACCAGCTGCCCCTTGCGCCCCCCAGCCCGCGCCTGGAAACCCGGCCTCCCATCAAGCCGCGCATCCCCTTCACCGCCCCCGCCAGCACCCAAAACAGCACGGACAGCGCCACTGGCATCCGCGAAGCCCGGCTGTGGAGCGAAAACGGATGGACCGCCCGTGTCATCAAGAACGAAGACGACGACGGCTGGGCCGTGGAGATACGCCGGGACAACAAATCCGAACCCCTGCTGCTCGCCCCCTGGAACACCGATCACGACCTCCGCAACCCCAGACCGCTGGATCAATCCGCGTTCAACGGGCTGGTTAAAACTGCCTCGGAAATCCAGCAACGCCACGAACAGCAGATCCACGCCCGGCTTCACAAGCGCCTTACGGTAAGCACCGCCGACAGCCAGTGGGAAGTGACACTCGAAATCGTGCCCGACGAATACGAAGCACACGCCCTGCTCACCGCCTTCGACGAACACGGCGAGCTGATCACCCAAGAACGCGTCGCCCCAGACTTCAAGCTCACCGCGGCCGTGGCGCAAACCTGGATAGAAAGCGATTTCCGCCACCCCGGCCGGGACGAGTCGTGAACGGCAGATTTCTGCAAGCACACCAAGGCAATAGCCCATCCAAACCACCAACCGGCCACAAACGCCCGACGATTAAAAATTGCTGGAGTTCTTATTCGGTTTCCAATACAATCCGCCTCCTTCTGTGCCTGCCCAGGTGGCGGAATTGGTAGACGCACTAGTTTCAGGTACTAGCGGGTAACTCCGTGGAGGTTCGAGTCCTCTCCTGGGCACCAAAAAATACAAAAAGTCCGGCCCCTTTAAAGGGCTGATTTTTTGGCAAAAGCGTTTTGAGAAAAACGTCTTTGCAATAGCAGCAAAATTGGAGTGGTAGTTCAGTTGGTTAGAATACCGGCCTGTCACGCCGGGGGTCGCGGGTTCGAGTCCCGTCCACTCCGCCAACATTCAAGCAGTACCCGGAAGCGGCAGTAGCTCAGTTGGTAGAGCGCAACCTTGCCAAGGTTGAGGTCGAGAGTTCGAGACTCTTCTGCCGCTCCAAATCTTCCCGCCCCTCGCCCCGAACTCGGTGGATCAAACACCCACCTTGAATCGCCGGGCCGCAAGCGCCTCCCCTGCGCAAACGCGAATCAAATTTCACCTTTTGTATTACGTCTCCTCGCTGCGCCTTGCGCCTTACTGCGTCCTGAACGGCAGACTTTGGGCTGTAGCGAAAATCTGCCACATATCCGGGCTAAATTTTTCGAGGAGACCTGCGCGTTTCTGCTAACGGGAAAAGTTGGTTTCATCCCGTATTTGACGTTCCCAATATCGATGTTGCCATATGGCTTGTTCGCCTTCTTTCAGCTGCGCTGTGTTAGGTGCGCACCAGAGAGTTTCCGGGCAATGTTTGGTGAATCCGGTTTTGATCAGGCGCCAGCGGGTGGAGAAGTCGACACCTTCAGGCAGTAAAGTCCAAATGCAGTGAAGATGATCAGGCATGACGACAATCACATCTATTCGAATGGACGCGATTGGCGAACGGATCGGAAGGCATTGCGCAGGACATCGACAGTTTCATTCGAAGTAAGAACAGGTCGGCGACGATCCGCCACAAGGCTGAAGAAGAAGGTTCCGCCGGAAACGATGGCACGTCGCTATTGTATGGGGAATGTCGGGTTACGCTGCGCTAACCCGACCTACCTGAACTACCTGAACTAGAAGAAATGCGTATGTATTCCAACAGCAACACTCGATTTTGCCATTACCTGTTTATATGACATCTCGCAGCCAGCCTCATCGCTTTAGCTACGGGGTCCCGGCTCACCGCAAAATTGAGAAAACGTCTGGGTGTACACCCGTGCCAATTTGGAAGTTGTTATCCGCCCAAGCCTTAATTTCAGAACTGGTGAATTTGCTAGTCAGCCATAAATAATCATAATCGAACGGACCATCTTCTACCAGCCATTGCCGAGTCATCTCGTACGTGGACACCCATACGTAGAATTCGTCCAATAAGTGCTGAAGTGTCATCTCATCCTTCCCGGGTACCAGTCGTGGATAGACATCCCTATCGGCACGATCAAGGAACAATGCTTGATGTTCGCTGAAGAGCGAAACAACCGTTTCAGGGGGGAGTGGTTGGCGATAGCTTGTGAGGCACATCCCGGGCCAGCAAAAGAATTGGGGCGATGCCAGTTTATCTCGCTGCATGCGAGTGAACCGTCCTAAAAGCACGCGTATGGGAAAGTTTCCCTCTCGGTACTCAAATGATTGATCTTCCTCTACTAATTGACTCCATGAAGGGTGTGAATCGGAGTTGCGCACAACAGCTTCTGCAAGCTTTCTTGGACTGGGGCTAAGTATCAAGTCGCTGAGCCGCTGACTTACATCCCAATATTCTTGCGCGCTGTAGGTTTGGATCGACCGCTTGAAATCATGCCCTTGCTCCTTGGCGGCCCGGCAAAGAAAAATAAACCGCCAAGCTGGATCAGTAGACCAAATTAAAGCCGAGGGATCCGTCATCGGCAAAAAGATACCTTCTGATGGCGATAAAGCGACGTCACAAATGAGGAGAAAGAGTCCCACGATGGGATCGTCGACTGTTGCAGGCCAATCATCTTCTACAAAGTCCAGAAAGACCTCAAAAGCGCGGACATATACGCCGCTGAGCATTCCTGTTCTGCGAATATCGTTCCAGGCAAGCTTTCCTCCGCTAGCCCCAAAGAGGTACTGCAACTGCGAAAAGCGCGCCTGACCCTCGAAGATTTCTCTTGCTCCAAGCGGCGGGACCTTTATGGGCGACCCGAGGTAAAAGCCTTCAGTTCTGGTTGCTCGCAACTCGGCCATTGAGGCTTCCCAATCGCACGGGTGAGGCAATACCTCATATTCTGGATCTACTGTCGCGCCAATCAGCCAACTGGTAGCGCCAATAGCCATGTGATAGGAGTGGCCAACGCTCATAAAATAGGGGTCATTTGCTACAACCTTCGCAAGGTCAACTGGGTTAAGAACAAGCTTTCGGAAGAACTCCAGGTCGTGCCAATTGTTGAGTACGAAATTGAGGGACTCGTCTTGTTTGTCGTTAGCATCGAGAAGCTTGGCGGCGAGGCCTATCAGGGGCTTCACAGGTCCATGCGCTACAAGCACTTCACCCAGCCGCTGTCGGTTCATATGTGCGTGGGCTGGCTGTAGAAAACTCAACATGAGTCCTGCGCTAGTTCCTACGTGCTGCCACCAATGGACCGTTTCATGAAAGTAGGTCGAAAAAGCTTTGGCAGCATCCCAAGAGTCGCATTTGCGCATGGAAAGCTCGCCACCTTGGGCCTCAAGGATTTGATGGAGGTCTGGTCTAAGGCGTACAACGAAGTCCAGCGTGTTGTAAGAGCCTTGAGCCTCAAGACTTGTTGCCCCATGTAAACTGGACAAAGGAGTGGTTTCGTCAACGAATTCGACGAATAAACCATCTAGATTCATTAACTACCTCCCATAAATTAAGAACCGCGATGTATAACTAGTTCTGTCTGCACAGATTCTAGTGTGTTGCATCCACTGGTTGATTCCACAACCGACAACTGCCATTTTAGCTCATAAGCATGACGATCCACTCCGGCCAAAGCAAAGCCCCCCATCCCACCAACATCGGCTCTCTTAAAACGCCGATCTTCAAATAGCAGCAGGCCTGCCCCCCTGCCTGCTCGCGGCGAATCCCGGCAGGAATCTGGCCAACCTGGGCGATCTGGTTTTTTGGGACATTTGGAATAGGGAGCAGCTTTTGAAGCGCGCCGCGTCAACCAAATCAGCAAGTCCTCCGCTACCACAAGGCTTTGAAATCGAATGAAAGCTGTTTGTGGTGGCGGATGGCGAGCAGGAAGATTTCTTTGCCGGTGATTGCGTACAGCAGCAGATAGTTCTGCAGCACGTATTCGCGAATTTCGGCATTTGCATCGATCTTGCCCAGCTTGGCCTGCAGCCCGTCGATTCCGTTGCTGGTCTCGACCGAGCGAAGCGGGCGGCCCATGAATGAAGGGCCCATCGCCGGGAAACGTTCAAGATTGGGGATGACGGTTTCAAGCAGTTCATCAAGCAACCCGTCGTAGGCCGGTGCGGCTTCCGCGTCGATCAGGAATTGCTCGATTTCCTCGAGATTGCGCTCAAAGTTTGCGGTGAGCTTGACTGCCACGCTCAGCCTCCCGCGTTGGCGGCACGCTTGCGCTTGATGGCTTGCAGAGCGGTGCGCGCATCCTTGGTGCGGCCAGCCGCTACATCGTCCAGCCCCTTGGCGACTTCGGTGATGAGCAGCAGATGGATATGTTCCCGTTCGAGCCGGTGGTAGTAATCCAGTCGATCCGAATCGATCAGGGCCACATAGCTTTCACCATTTTTGGTGATGATCTTCTCGGCACCGGCTTTGACCTGGTCTGCCAGGTCGGAAAGATTGGCGCGGGCTTGCGAGAAGGGGATGACGTCACTGGCAGAGATCGACATGGCAAACCTCGTTGTCTTTAGTTGCACGATTTTGTACATAATACAGTGCATAAAAAAGTAACGACAGCGGACGCACCTGGCCCAACCCCTCACCCGTTCCACCCCATGCCGCAACTCTCCCCCACCATCCTTTACGCAGACGACGCGCTGATTGTTGCCGACAAGCCGGCGGGGCTGCTCTCGGTGCCGGCGGGTGGCGAGGGTCGGCAGGATTGTCTGGCGGGCCGGGTTCAGGCGCTGTATTCCGACGCGCTGATCGTTCATCGCCTCGACATGGCCACCTCCGGGCTGGTGCTGCTTGCCCGTGGGCCCGAGATGCTGCGCCGCCTCAGCCTGGCCTTCGAGCAGCGCATCATCGGCAAGCATTACATTGCGCTGGTGCATGGCCACCTTGCCAGCGATGCCGGCGAGATTGCCCTGCCGCTGGGCGACGACCCTGACAATCGTCCGCGCCAGATCGTCGACCCCTTGCGCGGCCGGCGCGCGCTCACCCGCTATCGCGTCATCTCGCGCAGCGGCGCCGGCAACAACGCCGTTTCCCGCGTCGAACTCCGGCCCGTCACCGGCCGCACGCACCAGTTGCGCGTTCATCTGATGTCGATCGGCCACGCCATCATCGGCGATCCGCTCTACGCCCCGCCCGAAAGCGCGGCGCGTTACCCGCGCATGCACCTGCACGCGGCCGGCCTCGCCCTGATTCACCCGCAAACCCGGGTGCCGGCGTGCTTCGAAAGCGCGGTTCCGTTCTAAGCCGGCAGCGCTCCACCCGATAAGCAAAGCACTTTTTATTGGTTCGTTTTAAGTGCCGGCTTGGCGAGACTTGGCGCCAGACCAGCCTGGAAACGTCCCATGAACAGCGACACCGACCGCCTTGCCCACTGGCTTGTCAGCGGGCTTGAACTCGACACCACGATTTTTCACGTGGGGCAGTATTGCGGCCCGTGGCGGGCGTCCACGGCCGGGCGCGAGCGGGCCAGCTTTCACCTCGTGCTGCGCGGCCAGTCGTGGCTGCACCTTGAAGGGCAGGCGCCCATCCTGCTGCGCGAGCGGGAAGGGGTTTTCTTTCTGCGCGACATTCCCCACTGCCTCACCCCCGAAGCCGTCGTCGACGCCAGCTTTCAGCCCCGCGCCATGCTGCCGATGAATCCGCCCCAGCCCGGTGCCTGCGGGCTGGCCTGTGGCTTCTTCCAGTTCAAGGGCCTGCTGGGCGAACTGTTCACCAGCGCCTTCCCGGCCTACGTGACGATCCGCGCCGACGACCCCGCTCAGTCGGCCATCACGCCGCTGTTTCAGCTGATCCTGGCCGAAGCCGGGCGCAACGCCAACGCCTCGTCGCCGCTCATCGAGCGCCTTACCGAGCTGCTGTTCTTTTATGTGATTCGCGACGTGGCCCGCCGCGACGAGGTGGCGGCCGGCCTGCTGGCCGTGGCGCGCCGCCCGGAGTTTGCGCCGCTCCTCGACGACCTGCTCAAAGCACCCGGCAAGGCCTGGTCGGTGGACGACATGGCCCGGGTGGCGTGCATGTCGCGGGCCAGCTTCTGCCGGCATTTCGTTGAAACCAGCGGCCAGCCGCCAGCCCAGTTCCTGCTGCAGATCCGCATGAAGATCGCCGCCCGCCGGCTACAGACCGGCGACAGCGTGCTGCGCGCCGCCGAGCACGTGGGCTACCACTCCCAGGCCGCCTTCACCCGGGCCTTCAAGAAGGTGATTGGCGAGCAGCCCGGCGCCTTTCAGCGCGCCCGGCGCAGCGCCCTTCAGCTTTAGACGATCGAACAAAAAAGCGCGACATCTGTGCATATAGCGGCGCAAACAAGATAGGCACAATTGACCGATCGCAAAACCATCCGGACACCCTCCATGACCCGCCTCACGCTCCACACTGCCGACACCGCCCCCGCCGCAAGCCGCCCCTTCATCGACACGGCGCTCGCCAACAACGGCTTTCTGCCCAACCTGATCGGCGTGCTCGCCAACGCCCCGGTGGCGGTCGAAACCTATTTCACCGTGTCGGGCATCAATGCCCGCGGCAGCCTTAGCCTGGCCGAGCGCGAAGTGGTGCAGATCACCGCCGCCAGCGTGCATGGCTGCGACTTCTGCGTCGCCGGCCACACCGCCATCGCCCTCAAGAAAGCCGGCCTCGAACGCGATCTGGTACGCGCCCTGCAAGAGCGCGGCAGCACCGGCAACCCGCGCTTCGACGCGCTGGTGGCCTTCACCCGCGCCGTGATCCTCACCCGCGGCAACGTGGCCAAGGGCGAACTGGCCGACTTTCTGGCCGCCGGCTTCAACGAACAGCAGGTGCTGGAAGTGCTGCTCGGCATCAGCCTCGCCACGCTGTGCAATTTCGCCAACAACCTGGCCGGCACCGGCATCAACCCCGAGCTGCAAGGCTTCCGGCCGGGAGCACTCGAATCATGAACACCGCGATCCGCAATCAGGACGACGCGCTGGCCTGGGTTTCGGCCCACGCCCAGTCGCTCAACGACGGCACCGACCACGCCGATGAAATCGTATCGGTGCTCGGCGCCGCCGGATTCTTCCGCATCGGCGTGGCGCCGGAGCTGGGCGGCAGTGGTGGCAGCACCGCAGACGCCATCGACGCCATTGCCCGGGTTGCCGAGCGTTCGCTCACCGCCGCCTTCGTCTTTTGGGGCCAGCGCACCTTCATCGAATACCTGCTGCAAAGCCCCAATGCGGGCCTCCGCGAAAGCCGCCTGCCGGCGCTGCTGGCCGGCGAGCTGGCCGGCGCCACCGGCCTTTCCAACGCGATGAAGTTTTTGTCGGGCATTGAAAGCCTGTCGATTTCCGCCACGCCGGCCGGCGACGGCTGGCGCCTCGACGGCACGCTGCCGTGGGTGACCAACCTGCGCCGCGCGGGCTTTGCGGTTGCCGCCGCGGTCGAGCCGACCGACGGCCAGCCCCCGGCGGTGGTGGCCTTTTTTGGCGACACGCCGGGCATCACGCGCACGGTCGATCTGCAACTGCTGGCCCTGCGCGGCAGCAACACCGCGGCCATCGACATCCAGGGCGTCGCCTCCGGCGCGGCAGAACTGATCCACGCCGATGCGCGCAGCTTTCTGCCGCGGGTGCGGCCGGGCTTTCTGGGCCTGCAATGCGGCATGTCGATCGGGCTGGCGCGGGCCTGCATCGCTGCGGCCAAGGCATCCGGCAGCGCCGTGCGTGCCGGGCTCCAGTCGCGCATCGACGCGCTGGAAAGCGGCCTCGCCCATGCCATCGACGAGCTGAAGGCCGGCCTCGCCAGCGGCAGCTTTGCCGCGCAGGCCGCACCGCTGTTCCGCGTGCGCATCCGCCTCGCCGGCATCGTGCGCGAAGCCATGGATCTGGAACTCGACGCCAGCGGCGGCCGCGCCTATCTGGTGGCCACCACCGGCGATTTCGCCCGCCGCTGGCTGGAAGCCGCCTTCGTTCCGGTGGTCACCCCCAGCCTTACCCAGCTCCACGGCGAACTCGAACGCCAGGCCGCATTGAGGGCCGCATGAACAGCCCCCTGCCCGAACCCGCGCTTGCCATTGCCGCTGCAGCCGATGCCCCCGCCGTGCTCGAAGCCCGCGGCCTGAGCTACGCCCACGGCGCTGCCGGGCCGGTGTTCAGCCACCTGTCCCTGTCGATCCGGCGGCGCGAAATCGTTGCGCTGCTGGGCGGCAGCGGGTGTGGCAAATCCACGCTGCTGCGGGTGCTCGCTGGTCTTGCGCGCCCGGCCAAGGGCGAAGTGCGCTTTCTCGACACCGTGCAGGCGGCACCCCATCCGCGCAGCGCGCTGGTGTTTCAGCAAGCCAGCCTGCTGCCCTGGCTCAACCTGGCCGACAACGTGGGTTTCGGCCTCGACTTTGCCCATCAGCCCCAAACCGGCAAGGCCGCCCGCGATGAACGCATCAAGGCCGCCATCGCCGCAGTGGGCCTGGCCGGCCGCGAAGGCGCCTACCCGGCCCAGCTATCCGGCGGCATGGCCCAGCGCACCGCGCTGGCCCGCGCCCTGGCCCGCCAACCCGAACTGCTCTTTGCCGACGAACCCTTCTCGGCCCTCGACGCCATTACCCGCGCCGAAATGCAAAGCCTGCTGGTGGACGTGGTGCACCGCTGGCACACCGCCGCGCTGCTCGTCACCCACGACATCGACGAAGCCATCCTGGTGGCCGACCGCATCGTGCTGATGGGTGGCCGCCCCGGCCGGCTGCTGCACGAATGGACGGTGGATATTCCCCGCAACCGGGAAGACCACCCGGAAGCCGTTGGCGCGCTGCGCCTCGCGATTCTTGGCGCCCTGCGCCACGCCAGCTAACCCGAACCGCCCGGAGACCCATCCCGATGAAGCACGATAACGACAGCGACCTCTCCCGCCGCCCCATCCACATCTGCCAGTCGCCCGATTGCGGCTGCGGCCTGACCCGGCGGGATTTCCTGCGCATCTCGGCACTCGGCGCCGCCAGCATCGCCGCCCCGCTGCTGTCGGCCGGCGACGCGCTGGCCCAGTCCGCCAGCAACGATCAGCCGGTCAAGATCGGCTACCTGCCCATCACCGACGCGGCCCCGCTGCTGGTGGCCCACGCCCGCAAGCTCTTCGAGGCCGAAGGGCTGCGCACCGAAAAGCCGCGCCTGTTCCGCAGCTGGGCCCAGGTCATCGAGGCCTTCGTGGCCGGTCAGGTCAACGTCATCCACCTGCTCTCGCCGGCCACCCTGTGGGTGCGCTACGGCACCCGCTTCCCGGCCAAGGTCGTGGCCTGGAACCACGTGAACGGTTCGGCACTGACCGTGGCGCCCGGCATCAACAGCGTCTCGGAGCTGGGCGGCAAGACGGTGGCGGTGCCTTTCTGGTATTCGATCCACAACGTCATCCTGCAACAGCTCCTGCAGGCCAACGGGCTGGTGCCGGTCAACCGCAACCGGGACGGCATCAAGCCCAACGAGGTGAACCTCGTGGTGATGCCGCCGGCCGAAATGGTGTCGGCGCTGGCCGGCAAATCCATCGCCGGCTTCATCGTTGCCGAACCCTTCAACGCCGCGGCCGAAACCGCCGGCGTCGGCAAGGTGCTGCGCCTGTCGGGCGATGTCTGGAAGAACCACGCCTGCTGCGTCACCTTCCTTTCCGAACGCGACATCGCCGAGCGCCCCGAATGGGCCCAGCGTGTCACCAACGCCATCGTCAAGGCCCAGCTGTGGACGCGCGGCAACCAACTCGACGCCGCCAAGCTGCTTTCAAGCGCCGACGACAACCGCTACACGCCCCACAGCCCGCAGGTGCTCGCCAAGGTGCTGGCGGCCACCGACACCGCCAGCTACGAAGCCAGCGGCGCCGTCCGCAACAAGATCTGGCAGCAGCGGCGCATCGACTTCCAGCCCTATCCCTTCCCGTCCTACACCGAAGAACTGGTGCGGGCGCTGCAAAAAACCCGGCTCGAGGGCGACAACACTTTCCTGCAAAAGCTCGACCCGCGTTTTGCCGCGCGCGATCTGGTGGACGACCGCTTTGTGAAGAAGGCCATTGCCTCGGTGGGCGGCCCGCAGGCGTTCGGCCTGCCGGCGGACCTGCTGCGCAAGGAAGTGCTGGCCGCATGATGGGCGCGAACCTGCTTCTGCCGCTCTCCGGCCTCGTGCTCGCGGCACTGGCCTGGGCCGCCGGCAGCGTCTGGCTGGCCGGGGTCACCCCCATCGCGGCCAGCTTCGCCCCGCTCGAAACCGCCCGCGCGCTGCTCGCCCTCTTGCAGGGCGCCGAGCTGTGGGAGCACGTCGCGGTCAGCCTGGAGCGCGTTGCCGTGGGCCTCGGCGTAGCGCTGCTGCTGGGGACTCCGCTCGGGGTGCTCACCGGCCTGTCGCCCCTGTTCTCGCGCAGCACGACGCCGCTGTTCCAGTTTGCCCGGATGATCTCGCCGCTATCGTGGATGCCGCTGGCGGTGATGGTGCTGGGCGTGGGCAATGCCCCGGTGTATTTCCTGCTGGCCTTTGCGGCGGTATGGCCGATCCTGCTCAACACGGCCGCTGGCGTTGCCCAGCTGGACAAGAACTGGCTGCTGCTGGCCCGCAGCCTCTCGGCCACCCGGCGCGAAACCATCGTCCATGTGATCCTGCCGGGCATCACCGCGCAGATCCTCACCGGGGTGCGCCTCGCCATCGGCATCATCTGGATCGTGCTGGTGCCGGCAGAGATGCTCGGCGTGTCGGCCGGCCTGGGTTACTTCATCCTCGACGCCCGCGACCGCCTGGCCTATTCCGACCTGATGGCCGCCATTCTTGTCATCGGCTTTCTGGGTTACCTGCTCGACCACGCCGCCCGCACGCTGCACAAGCGCTGGCTGCACGCCGCCTGAGCTTTGACAGCAAAGTCATTGCTCCAGGCCCGTCAGCAATAGCGGGGTGAATTGAAACAGCAATATCGATCCAATATGGGTATATGGGGAGCCCCAGGCTGCGGGACGGCTTGATCCGGGCCGCAGCGGCGCATTGAGCGTTCATGCTAGGATTGTTCGAAATAAGGCATTGGCGCCCTCCCCGTACAACCCCACAGATGCGTTTCAGTCTGGTCTTAATAAAGCGCTGAAACGCAGCGCAATACAATCCCGACCCATGAACACCTCGTCCCGACATTCAGAATGGCTGGCCTCAACCGAATTGCCCACGTCGCACGGCGTTTTTGCCATGCACGTCTTTCGTACAACGGTTGCTGACATCACGGAAGGCTACCGGGAACACGTTGCACTCGTTTATGGGGATGTCGCAGGCAAAGCCGGACTGCCGGTACGGGTGCATTCCGAATGTCTGACCGGCGAGGTGTTCGGCTCCCTCAAGTGTGATTGCCGGGATCAACTCGACAAGGCCCTTTCGGAAGTGGTTCGCCTGGGCGCAGGCATGGTGCTCTACCTTCGCCAGGAAGGCCGCGGCATTGGTCTTTCCAACAAGGTCCGGGCCTATCACCTGCAGTCACAGGGTTACGACACCGTGGATGCAAACCGCCAGCTCGGCTTGCCCGACGACGCGCGCTCTTACGAAGTCGTGCCCGAAATGCTTGCGCATTTCGATGTGCCGAGCATCCGGCTGATGACCAACAACCCCGACAAGCTCGCAAAGCTGACAAACCTGGGCATCAAGATCGAGGGCTGTCTCCCGGTGATCACCCGGCCCAACCCGCACTCCTTTGCGTACATCCAGACCAAGCGCCAGCGCATGGGGCATGCCGTGCCCGACTGGGCCGCGGACGAGGCGCCCAAAAAGTCGGATCTGAGCGCGGCTTAGCCCAGCGTCCATCCGGCAGCGCTTGCCCGAGGGCCGCAGCGGCGGCAAGTACCCAAGAAAAAAGGGCTGCAGAACCGTAAAGTTCTGCAGCCCTTTTTTCATGCTTGCTGCCACCGGATATCCCGTCTGCTCAGCCCGCCTCGAAGACGAACTGCTGGGTTGCCACGATGTCCGCATCGCCGGACACGCATTTGTACTGGAGCATGGCGCTGCGCACCGCCGAGTGGAACACCTTCGGGCCGGACAGAATGGTCACCTCGCGTACGGCACCTTCACGGATCACCGCCTGCGCCTTGATGATGCCGCTGACGCCTTCAGCACCGCGGGGCACTTCGGGGCGCACCTGGTTCGGGCAGCTGGCTGCGATATCCAGTCGCACGGGCTTGGGCGCCGCCACCGGTGCCGGAGGGGGTGCCGGCGGGGCGATCACCGGCGGTGCCGGCGGAGGCGTCGGCGATGCCGCGGCGATCACCGGAGCGGCCACTGGCGGCGCCACCTCGGGCGGTGGCACATAGGCCGGCGGCGGCGGCGTGCGAACCTTAGGCGCCTGCTCGACCTTGACGATCTTGGGCGGCGGTGGCGGTGGTTGAGGCAGCTTCACCTCCTGGATCACCGCCGCATCCAGCGGCTTCTTGATGACCTTGACGATATCCCGCGCCAGGCCGGAAACCAGCGCATAGCCGAGGACGACGTGCAGCCCGACGACGACGACCAGACCGGTGAGGTTCCGGGACGGGTCCTTGGGCTGGAAATGGTAGTTTGCGGTAATCGTGCTCATTCTATGAATTGCTCGCTTCCAATGACGCCAATCTTGGTGAGCCCCGACCGCTTGGTTGCCGCCAGTACGCTCGCCACCACTTCATAGCGGGCGTGCTTGTCGGGGCGCAGATGCACCTCGGGCTGCACGGCCCGTTCCGAGACTTCCTTCATCTTCAGCTCCAGGTCGGCCCCGCTCACCACCGGTGTGCCCTGCCAATGCACAACGCTCCTGGCATCGACATCGATCTTGAGCACTTCGGGCTTCACATCGCTGGGCGGTGGCGTACCGACCGGCAGATTGAGATTGACCGAATGCAGCTGGATCGGGATGGTGATGATCAGCATCACCAGCAACACCAGCATCACGTCGATCAAGGGCGTGGTGTTGATGTCCATCATCACCTCGGGATCGCCACTGCCACTGCTGCTTCCCACGTTCATTGCCATTTTCCTGCTCCTCTCAGCCGCCGCGCGCCGGCGGTTCGGTAATGAAGGCCACCTTGCCGATGCCGGCCAGCTGGCACGCGTAGAGGATCTTGCCGACACCCTCGTACTGCGCGCTCATGTCACCCCGGATCTGCACCTCGGGCTGCGGGCGCTGCACCGAAACCTTCTTGAGGTGCTCCACCAGCGCCCGCGTATTTGCGACCTTCGCGTCCTGGATGTAGATGCCGTTGGCGCTGTCCACCGAGATCACCAGGTTCTCGGGCTTGGTCTCCCGCATCTCGATGGTCTCCTTGGGGAGTTCCACCGGCACGGAAGTCGTGACGACCGGAATGGTGATCAGGAAGATGATCAGCAGCACCAGCATCACATCCACCAGCGGCGTGGTGTTGATCGCGGCGATGACTTCGTCGTCTCCCTCGGCGGGAGCTGCGCTGATTCCCATTTTCAGTTGCTCCGGCGATCAGGCCTTGGTGGCCGAGGAGGCCAGAATGACCGAGTGCAGGTCACTGCCGAAGGCGCGCACATCGTCCAGAACGCTCTTGTTGCGACGCACCAGCCAGTTGTAGCCAAGCACCGCGGGCACCGCAACGGCCAGGCCGATGGCGGTCATGATGAGCGCCTCGCCCACCGGGCCGGCCACCTTGTCGATGGATGCCTGGCCGGCAACGCCAATGGCGGTCAGCGCGTGATAGATACCCCACACCGTGCCGAAGAGACCGACGAACGGCGCCGTGGAACCCACCGTTGCCAGGAAGGCCAGGCCACCCTGCAGACGGCTCTGGATGCGCTCGATGGCGCGCTGGATGGACAGCGTCACCCAGTCATTGAAGCCCACGTGCTGGAGCAGGCCGTCGTGCTTCTTGGTGGCTTCGATGCCGGCTTCGGCGATGAAGCGGAAGGGGCTGGTGCTTTCCAGGTTCTCGGCGCCCTGCTGCACGGAGCCGGCATTCCAGAACTGGCTGGTGGTCTTCTTGGCCTGGCGGCCGATCTTCGATTGCTCGAGCAGCTTGACGATGATCACGTACCAGCTGCCGACGCTCATGATCAGCAGCAGCAGCAGCACGGTCTTGGCCACGGCATCGCTGGTCTTCCACAGGGCCTCGAGGCCATAGGGGTTCTCTACCGCTTCGGTGGCGGCCGCCTTGCCGGCGCCTGCAGCCGGAAGACTGCCCGTCGCGGGCGCCGACGGTGCGGCGGCAGCGGCTTCGGCGGACGTGGTCACGGCCGGTGCGGACTGGGCCATCACGACGCCCGAAAAGCTTGCGCCGGAGGCGGCGATCACGGCGCTTGCCAGAACGGCCGAAATACGGGAGCGGCCCTTGCTTATATCAAAATTGAACATGCTAATTCTCCGGACAGATAAAGAAGACGGATAAACGGGGTTACCAACGGGGTTACCGAAGCCGAACTCAATTCGGCCAACACCGGGCTTGAAGCCACCTGAAAACCCGCTCGCAGAAACAATCCGAAGAAAGATAGCGGGTTCAGGCCGGCCGTTTGCGCCAATGCCAAAGCATTTGCATGGGCCGTGCCAGAACCACATAAATCTTTAAATTCATAAACTTGAAAAACAGGCCCGGGATCAAAAAGGGCATCCTGCTGCATCAGAGGCATGGCAATTGCTGAAACAGCAGCAGAACTGCTCAACAATGAGCAGATATATGGAAATCAGAAAATCTTGTTTTTGCAAAAGGAACCAAATCCATACAATTCAAACATACCCAAGCCGGCAGAAAAAAAATGGACTATTCGCCCCATATCATTACCTTCCCGGACCCACGGTCGGTTTCCCTGTCGATCCGTGCCAGCGCGGTCGTATTCGCCGACCCCAAATCCCTGCAACTGCTGTCCCTGATCGACCGGGTTGCCCCGAGCAATGCCAATATCCTGATCATCGGCGAAACCGGCACGGGCAAGGAGCTGGTGGCCCGTCAGGTGCACCTGTCCAGCCTGCGGGCGTCCGAACCCTTTCTGGCCATCAATTGCGGAGCCTTCTCCGAAACCCTCTTCGAGAGCGAATTGTTCGGCTTCGAAAAAGGCGCCTTCACCGGCGCCCTCAATTCGAAGGCCGGCTGGTTCGAGGCCGCCAATGGCGGCACCCTTTTCCTCGACGAAATCGGCGATCTGCCCCTGCACATGCAGGTCAAGCTGCTGCGCGTGCTGCAGGAGGGCGAGGTTGTCCGGATCGGGGCCAGAAAGCCGATCAAGGTGGATGTCCGCCTGATTGCCGCCACCAACGTGGATCTGGAAAAAGCCGTTGCCGAAGGGCGTTTCCGGGAGGATCTCTATTACCGGCTCAAGGTCGTCTCCCTCGACCTTCCCATCCTGCGGGATCGCCCCCGCGACATCATTCCGCTGGCCCGCCATTTCATCAGCAAATACGCCAAGCGCCTCGAAATTGCCGAGCCCGGCCTGTCACCCCAGGCCGAACGGACCCTGCTCGATTACCAATGGCCCGGCAACATCCGCGAGCTGGAAAACGTGATTCACCGCGCCCTGCTGGTCTTTCACGGCAAGCAGATCGAGGCGGACGACCTGCACCTGCTGTCCACCGAGATCAACCGCACGCCCCGTGAGCAGCCGTCCACGCCGGCGGATCTGCAGGATTGCTTCACCCGCCACCTCAAAAGCCTGTTCGAGGAAGGGCGCGACGGCCTGTTCGATCACATTGTCGACCACACCATCAACACCGCCTACCAGTGGGAACACCTCAACCAGGTGCGCACCGCGCGCCTGCTGGGCATTTCGCGCAATGTGCTGCGCACCCACCTCAAGCGCATGAAACTGATCGAATAGGCCCATGTCCGGAAGATCATGGGTCGATGCCAATTACCGTTTCATCGCCGCTTATCAGGAGGTCAATGCCCGTATTGCCCAGCGCCAGCATGCGCTGGCCCTTTACGTCACACTGGTGGTGAGCATTCTGGCCGCGCTGGTGGCGCTCAAGCCGGGCGCCACGGCGGGTCACGTGCCGGTCGAATGGCTGATTCTCGGCTTTCCGGTCGCCTCCACCTGCCTGGCGTTTTAGACGCTTGTCCGCAAATAGCCCCTGGACTAAACCGCTCTCGCGCTAGACCTCTGATTCCGCGCGGTGGTCGCGGATAGAGCATCCTGAAGTGAAATGCTTCAGAATGCTCAACGGTTGTAAGAGGTGGCCATTTGTGGAAATTTGCCAGTGTCATGTGTGGCCAGGAGCGGCATCAGGATTGCAGAGCACCAACAATGATTGAACAACAAATCGAACAAAGCTTCATCGACAAACTGACGGGGCTTAAATACGAATACCGCTCGGACATCACTGACCGGGCCGCACTAGAGAAAAACTTCCGCGAGAAATTCGAAGCCCTGAACCGGGTCCGCCTCACGGATTCAGAGTTCGCCAGGCTGCTGGATGAAATCGTCACCCCGGATGTCTTCACCGCGGCCAAAACCCTGCGCAGCATCAATGCCTTCACCCGTGACGATGGCACGCCGCTGAACTACACACTGGTGAACCTCAAGGACTGGTGCAAAAACCACTTCGAGGTCATCAACCAGCTCCGCATCAACACGAACAACAGCCACCACCGCTACGATGTGATTCTTCTCATCAACGGCGTGCCGGTCGTGCAGATCGAGTTGAAGACCCTCGGCGTCAATCCCCGCCGGGCCATGGAACAGATCGTCGAATACAAGCACGACACCGGCAACGGCTACACCAAGACGCTGCTCTGCTTCATGCAGCTGTTCATCGTCAGCAACCGCGACCGCAGCTACTACTTCGCCAACAACAACGCCCGCCACTTCGCCTTCAATGCCGACGAGCGCTTCCTGCCCATCTATGAGTTCGCAAACGAGGACAACCGCAAGATCACCCACCTCGACGAGTTCGCCGAGCGCTTCCTGAAAAAGTGCGATCTCGGCCGGACCATCAGCCGCTACATGGTGCTGCTCGCGGGCGAGCAAAAGCTCATGATCATGCGGCCCTACCAGGTCTATGCCGTGCAGCACATGGTGAAGTGCATCGATGACGACAACGGCAATGGCTACATCTGGCACACCACCGGCAGCGGCAAGACGCTCACCTCCTTCAAAGCCTCCACACTGCTGAAGGAAAACGAGCACATCCACAAGTGCATCTTCGTCGTGGACCGCAAGGATCTCGACCGCCAGACGCGGGAAGAATTCAACAGGTTCCAGGAAGGCTGCGTCGAAGAAAACACCAACACCGCCGCCCTCGTGCGTCGCCTGCTTTCCGAGGACCACGCCGACAAGGTCATCGTCACCACCATCCAGAAGCTCGGCCTCGCGCTCGATGAAAACAGCAAGCGCAACAAGCAGCGCAGCAAAAACGGCCAGGCCACCTACAAAGAGCAGCTCGAAGCACTGAAGGACAAGCGCGTCGTATTTATCTTCGACGAATGCCACCGCTCGCAGTTTGGCGAGAACCACAAAACCATAAAAGCCTTCTTTCCCAAGGCGCAGCTCTTTGGCTTCACTGGAACACCAATATTTGGTGGACCTAAGGGCAACGCCAGTCGCGTAAAAATCGACGGCGAGGTGGCTTCATACCAAACCACCGAAGAGCTCTTCCAGCAGCAGCTCCACGCCTACACCATCACCCACGCCATTGAGGACGGCAACGTCCTGCGCTTCCACATCGACTTCTTCAAGCCCGAGGGCAAGAACCCGCCGAAACCCGGCGAAGCCATCGCCAAGAAGGCGGTCATCGAAGCCATTCTTGCCAAGCACGATGCCGCCACCGGCGGACGCCGCTTCAATGCCATTCTCGCCACCGCGTCCATCAACGACGCCATCGAATACCACGCGCTGTTCAAGACCATGCAAGGAGAAAAGGCGGCCGCCGATCCCGACTTCAAGCCGCTCAACATCGCCTGCGTCTTCTCCCCGCCCGCCGAGGGCGATCCGGATGTGAAGCAGATACAGGAAGACCTGCCGCAGGAGCAGGCGGACAACGAGGAAGACCCCGAGGGCAAGAAAGCCGCGCTCAAATCCATCCTCGCCGACTACAACGCCCGCTACGGCACCAATCACCGCCTCAGCGAGTTCGACCTCTACTACCAGGACGTGCAGAAGCGCATCAAAGACCAGCAGTGGCCGAATGCCGACTACCCCCCGGCGCAGAAGATCGATATCACCATCGTGGTGGACATGCTGCTCACCGGCTTCGATTCCAAGTTCCTGAACACGCTCTACGTGGACAAGAACCTCAAGCACCACGGCTTGATCCAGGCCTTCTCCCGCACCAACCGCGTGCTCAACGGCACCAAGCCCTACGGCAACATCCTCGACTTCCGCCAGCAGCGGGATTCCGTCGATGCCGCCATCGCCCTTTTCTCCGGCGAGAAGACCGGCGAGCAGGCCCGGGAAATCTGGCTCGTAGACAAGGCGCCTGTGGTGATCAAGAAACTGGAGACCGCCGTGCAGAAGCTCGGCGAATTCATGCAGTCCCAGGGCCTGGCCTGCACGCCCTCTGCCGTGGCCAATTTGAAGGGTGACGCCGCCCGCGCCGCCTTCATCAGCCACTTCAAGGAAGTCCAGCGCCTCAAGACCCAGCTCGACCAATACACCGACCTCACCGGGGAAAACAAAGCCACCATCGAGCAGGTGCTGCCGGAGGAAAACCTGCGCGGCTTCAAAGGCCAGTATCTGGAAACCGCCAAAAAGCTCAGAGAGCAGCAGGGCAAGGGCGGCGACAAACCCGGCACCACCGATCCCGTGGATCAGCTTGACTTCGAGTTCGTCCTTTTTGCCTCAGCCGTCATTGATTACGACTACATCATGGGCCTCATCGCCAAGTTCTCGGAAAAGGGGCCGGGCAAGTCGAAAATGACCCGCGAGGAACTCATCGGCCTCATCAGCGCCGACGCCAAGTTCATCAACGAGCGCGACGACATTGCCGAATACATCGGCACGCTCAAGGCCGGCGAGGGCCTCTCTGAGGCCGCCATCCGCGACGGCTACACCCGCTTCAAGGCGGAGAAGAACGCCCAGGAACTCGCCGCCATCGCCGCCAGGCACGGTCTTGACCCCGCCGCACTGCAAAGCTTTGTGGACGGCACCCTGGACCGCATGATTTTCGATGGCGACAAACTCAGTGACCTCTACGCCCCGTATGACCTCGGCTGGAAAGACCGCACTGAAAAGGAACTCCGCCTCATGCAGGACTGCGCACCCTACCTGGTCAAACGAGCCGGTGGCCGCGACATTTCTGGGCTCAGTGCGTATGAATGAGACACCGCTCACTGAAACCGCGCTGCTGGAGCGCATCGCCCTGGGCGAACACACCCGCCAGCAATTCAAGCGCCACTTCAACAGCCCCGACGCACTGGCCGCCGAATTGGCCGCCTTTGCCAACAGTGGGGGTGGCACGCTGCTGATCGGCGTGGAAGACGACGGCACCATCACTGGGCTGAGCGCCGCCGATATTCGCCACCTCAACCAAATGCTCAGCAACGCCAGCAGCCAGCAGGTGCGCCCGCCCATTCACCCCCTCACCGAAAACGTCAAGACCCACGACGGGCTGGTGATGGTGGTGACCGTGCCCAATGGCCTGGCCAAACCCTATCTGGACCATCAAGGGCGCATCTGGGTCAAGCAAGGTGCTGACAAACGCCATGTGACCGCCCGCGAAGAAATGCAGCGCATGTTTCAGAGTGGCGGCCTGGTCTATGCGGATGTGGTGCCCGTGGCGGGTACCTCCAGCGCAGACATCAACGAGCCCACCTTTCGCCGCTACCTGGCCCAGCACTACAGCGCAGATGACGCCCAAGCCGGGCTGCCGCTGGATGCCGTGTTGCAAAACCTGGGTCTGGGCGATGGCCGCGAACTGACCTTGGCTGGCCTCATGCTGTTTGGCCGCAACCCGCTGCGCTGGCGGCCGGCGTTCACGATCAAGGCCGTGGCCTTCTTCGGCACCAGCATTGCCGACAGCCACTACCAGGACAGCCAGGACTTCAACGGCACTCTGTCTGCCCAATACACCGAAGCGATGGCCTTCATCAAACGCAACCTGCGTCGCGTGCAGGGCGATCAGGGCTTCAACTCACCGGGCATCCTGGAGGTGCCAGAGGTGGCTCTCCAAGAGCTGCTGGTCAATGCTCTGGTACACCGCGACTACTTCACCAGCGCGTCCATCCGCATTCTGGTGTTTCGCGACCGCATCGAGATCATCAGCCCAGGCCCCCTTCCCGACAGCCTGAGCATTGACGACATACGCCACGGCAAAACCAACCGCCGCAATCCCACGCTGAGCGAACACGCCTTCCGCTTGCTGCCCTACCGTGGCATGGGCAGCGGCATACCCCGGGCGCTGGGCGAGTGGCCCCAAATTGAACTGATCAGCGAGGTCAGCGGGAACCAGTTCACCGCCCGTGTGAAGCGGCCCGGGGCGCAATGGGAGGGCGCGGGCGAACACGTGACCGAACAAGTCGAGGCCCCAGTCGAGGCCTCAGTCGAGGCCCCAGTCGCCTTGACCGACACCGACCAGAAAATTTTGACCGCGCTCGCTGCCCAGCCGCTGGGCCGCAGCCCCTTGCTCAGCGCACTCGGTTACAGCCAACCCACAGGCAACTACAAGGCCGCCATGACCAAGCTGCTGCAAGCCCGCCTGATCGAACCCACCATCCCCGACAAACCCAACAGCCGCCTGCAGCAATACCGACTGACTGCACAAGGAAAGGCCTTGTTGAAATGACCACCCAGGACCAGCACACCGCAAGGCCGCGCGCAGCCACCTACCAAGACCTGCTCGCTGAGTTGAAGACGACCGCGGCCGGGCTGCAAACACTGCACGAACAGGCCATCGAAGCACTGACGCCCACCGCGCAAGACATGGTGCGCAGCGGCAGCCGCGATGTTCAACGCATCGAGCACACACTCGACCAACTGTTGGACCACGCCTGCTTGCCGGAGGGCTTGGCCCTCTTCAAAACCCTCTGCCGCCATTACTGGACGCTGGACCCCCAGGCCACCGCGGCTTATGTCCACGCCTACCGCGAGATGTGGGATGCCGATGACCAGAACCTCACCGACGAGGTGGCGCCATGAACCCCCAAACGCCAAGCCCCGTTCTGACGGCAGAGGCAAAGCCTGCGCTGGTGCCGAAGCTGCGGTTTCCGGAGTTTCGGGAGGCAGAGGGGTGGGATAACTCCATCTTGGGTGATTTGTCGGAAGTCGTTCGTGGCGGTTCTCCACGTCCAATTGATGGTTTCCTCACCACCGATGCGAACGGCCTCAACTGGCTCAAGATTGGCGATGTGGATAAAGAAGCCAAATACGTCACTCGAACTGCCGAGAAAGTCCGCCCTGAAGCACTGAGCAAAACCAGAGTCGTAAAACCCGGAGACTTAATTCTCTCAAACTCGATGAGTTTCGGACGGCCCTACATTCTTCAGATTGAAACATGCATTCATGACGGCTGGATTGCCATCACGGACATCTCCAAGAAGGCTGATAGAGACTTTCTCTATTATTCGATTTCGGCACCCGGCAGCCAAAGCTACTTTGTTGATAACGCTGCCGGAAGTGGCGTTCAGAATCTTAACGCTGACATCATCAAAGCCCTACCGGTCAGATTCCCAAAACCCGCCGAACAACAAAAAATCGCCGAGTGCCTGAGTTCGGTGGACGAACTGATGGCCGCGCAAGCGCGGAAAGTGGACGCGCTCAAGACCCATAAAAAAGGGCTGATGCAGCAGCTTTTCCCCCGCGAAGGCGAAACCCAACCCCGCCTCCGCTTCCCCGAATTCCAAAACGCCGGGGAGTGGGAGGAAGTGGCTTTGGGAGACATCGCCGAGATCAAGCTTGGCAAAATGCTCGACAAACAAAAGCACACAACAGGTCGGTTTCTGCCATACCTCAATAACTTGTCCGTTCGCTGGAATGAAGTGAACACGTCAAATCTGCCCGAAATGTATTTCAACGACGGTGAACTTGATCGCTTCGGATTGAAAGCGGGTGATGTCGTTGTTTGCGAGGGTGGAGAACCGGGGCGTGCTGCCGTCTGGGACGGACGTTTGCCAGACCTCAAGTTTCAGAAGGCCATTCACCGCGTCCGGTTCAATGTGCCTTTTGAACCCTGCTTGCTCGTCTTCCACCTTGAGAACCTTGCAGGCACAACCCAGTTTGAAATGCTCTTCACTGGCGGAGGCATCAAGCACCTCACGCGTGAGACGTTTGCCCAGCTCAAGATCCCGCTTATTCCACCCGACGAACAACAACGTATCGCCTCATGCCTAAGCAGCCTCGATGCCCTGATCGCCGCCGAAACCCAAAAGCTCGAAGCCCTCAAGACCCACAAGAAAGGGCTGATGCAGCAGCTTTTCCCATCGCCGGAGGAAACCATCGATCTATGAACAAAGAACTCATCGTCCAGATGCAAAGCCAGTTTGACGCGCTGGCCCAAACCCATCCCGAGGCGGCCGACCTTGAGTTCTGGTTCGCCCGTGATTTGCAGGAACCGCTGGGCTACGCCCGGTGGGAGAATTTTTTGACCGCCATCCAGCGTGCCATCGAGTCTTGCAAAACAACGGGTTACGAGGCCGGGCATCATTTTCGTGGCGTCACGAAATTGATCACTCACGGTAAGGGCGGGCAGCGTGAGATCGAGGATTTCATGCTCACTCGCTACGCGTGCTACCTGATCGCCCAGAACGGCGACCCACGCAAAGAGCCGATTGCCTTTGCCCAGAGTTATTTCGCCATCCAGACACGCAAGCTGGAGTTGATCGAAGAGCGTTTGCAACTGCTGCATCGACTGGAGGCCCGCGACAAGCTGCGAGCCTCGGAAAAGGCGCTTTCCGACAATATCTTCGAGCGCGGCGTGGACGATGCAGGGTTTGGCCGCATCCGCTCCAAAGGTGACGCCGCCCTCTTCGGCGGCCACACCACGCAGGCTATGAAGGACAAGTTTGGCATCACCCAGTCCCGCCCGCTGGCGGACTTTTTGCCGACCCTGACGATTGCCGCCAAGAACCTGGCAACGGAAATGACCAATCACAACGTGCAGCAGGCCGACCTGCGCGGGGAACCCGCCATCACCAAGGAACATCTGCAGAACAACACCAGCGTGCGCCAGATGCTCGGCGAGCGTGGCATCAAGCCGGAAGCCCTGCCGCCCGAGCAGGACATCAAGAAACTGGAGCGCCGCGTCAAAGCTGAAGAAAAAAAGCTGGAGAAGCAGGCCGGACGTTTGCCGAAGCCATCACACGAAGAATGAACGGCCTGATTTCCCATCCTGCTGTGGTTCGAGGTTTGATCCTGGCGGCAACTGTCAAGGAATCCTTGACGGTTCAAACCGAGTTGCGGTGTAAGCGAGTTACCGAGGATTCCTCGGCAACTGCTCGGCCAGTAGCGCAGATCTTGTTCATGCACGGCAACCTGTCGGCAATTCCGACAGATTGCCAAGGCCGATCACTTGGATCGCGATTTTGAGCAGGCGATGAAGCTGCAGCCACAGCCCAATCCATTGAAGAAGAGACATGACTGAACAAAACCAGAAACAACTGGGCAACACCCTCTGGAGCATCGCCGACCAACTGCGCGGGGCGATGGATGCGGACGACTTTCGCGACTACATGCTGTCCTTCCTCTTCCTGCGCTACCTCTCGGACAACTACGAGACGGCGGCGAAGAAGGAGCTGGGGCGGGATTACCCCGATGTGGACGGCGACACCCGCAAGGTGCCGCTGGCGCTCTGGTATGCGAACAACGTGGACGACATCCCGGCGTTCGAGAAGCAGATGCGGCGCAAGGTGCATTACGTCATCCAGCCCGCGCACCTCTGGAACAGCATCGCCAACCTGGCCCGCACGCAGAATGCGGAGCTGCTCAACACGCTGCAAGCGGGCTTCAAGTACATCGAGACGGAGTCTTTCGAGAGCACCTTCCAGGGTCTGTTTTCCGAGATTGACCTGGGCTCCCCCAAGCTGGGCAAGACCTACCCCGACCGAAACGCCAAGTTGTGCACCATCATCCAGAAGATTGCCGAGGGACTGGCGGGGTTCTCCACGGCCATCGATGCGCTGGGCGATGCTTATGAATACCTGATCGGCCAGTTTGCTGCCGGGTCCGGCAAGAAGGCGGGCGAGTTTTACACCCCGCAGCAGATTTCCGACATCCTCTCCGCCATCGTCACGCTGGACAGCCAGGAACCGAAAACCGGGACCAAGAAGCGCCTGGAGAGCGTGCTGGACTTTGCCTGTGGCTCCGGTTCGCTGTTGCTCAACGTGCGCAAGAAGGTGAACAAGGCCGGCGGCACCATCGGCAAGATCTTCGGCCAGGAGAAGAACATCACCACCTACAACCTCGCGCGCATGAACATGCTGCTGCACGGGGTGAAGGACACGGAGTTCGACATCTTTCACGGCGACACGCTGCTTAATGAGTGGGACATGATGCGCGAGCAGAACCCGGCGAAAAAGCCGAGCTTCGACGCCATCGTCGCCAACCCGCCCTTCAGCTACCGCTGGGCGCCGACCGCCGCGATGGCCGACGACGTGCGCTTCAAAAGCCACGGCCTCGCCCCCAAATCCGCTGCCGACTTCGCCTTCCTGCTGCACGGCTTCCACTTCCTCAAAGACGAGGGCGTGATGGCGATCATCCTGCCGCACGGCGTGCTCTTCCGTGGAGGAGCCGAGGAACGCATCCGCACCAAGCTGCTCAAGGACGGCCACATCGACACCGTCATCGGCCTGCCCGCCAATCTCTTCTACTCCACCGGCATCCCGGTCTGCATCCTTGTGCTCAAGAAGTGCAAGAAGCCCGACGACGTGCTCTTCATCAACGCCGCCGAGCACTTCGTGAAAGGCAAACGCCAGAACCAACTGAGCGACGAGCACATCGCCAAGATCATCGACACCTACCAGCAACGCCCGGAACGAATCGAGCGCTATGCCCGCCGCGTGGAAATGGCGGAGATCGAGAAGAACGACTTCAACCTGAATATCTCACGCTATATCAGCACGGCCGTAGGCGAGGCCGAAGTCGATTTGCAGTTAATCAATACCGAGCTGGTCACCCTGGCACAAACCATTAAGGATGCACGGGACAAACACAATACCTTCCTCAAAGAGCTGGGCCTGCCAGCCTTGCCGTGAACCTCAAAGTGCTTCAATGAAGTCGCATCACACGCGGCACCGGACGGCAATTCCTCTACGCTCCGGGGCCTCGGCCTCTTATTCACGGACAAGCTCTTGATTTCAAGGCCGAGCGGGCCATCACCAATCTGCGTCGCTTTCTCTCTACCCTTGAACGGCTGGAGCGTAACCACCACGGCCTGCCCAGCTACAACACCGACCCCGGCTGGGCCACCGGCGCCAACAAGGCCCGGCGCTACCACGATCTGGCCGCCGTCGTGCTGGTGGCCGGCGGCAATGGCATCGGCCTGGCCGCCGGCCTGAGCATCTACCCCGAGCGGATCAACGAGAACCCGCTGATTCTGTGGGCGGCCATCGGCTGCAGTGTCGCCTCGATGCTGGCCCTGCTGCTCACGCCCAAATGGGGCTTCCGCCCGGACGCCTGATCCGTGGCAACAGGGCCTGCCCGCTGTTGCCCAGCCAGCAGGCCGGCAACAGCGGTGCTGAACACGCAACCCGAAAACGCGCCCGACCCTGCGTCCGCACCACCCACGGTGATTGCCCGCCGCAATTTGGCGCACCCAAAAAATAGCGCCGCGATTCATTTCAATTCAAGCGCTTGAGGCCTTATTCCAATTCCGGAAAAGCAATCCGGAAATAAAACATTAAGGTCGGCACGAAACCTGCAATTAAACGAATCAATTGGGCACGCTCCCCCGGCGCCCGGAACCGCCCTGCACCGCGCTTTATCCTGAATCCGAACTCCATGAAAAAGACGTACGTCTGGACCACCCTCGCCCTGCTCGCCGCCACCACCGCCGGCGGCGCTTATTATTTTCGCAGCCTGCCGGCCCCCGAAGCCCGCGCCGCCGAAAAGGCGCCCGCACCGGAAAGCGGCCGACGCGGCCCGGGCGGGCGCAACCGCGACGCCGCCAATCGCCCGGCGCCCGTCCTCACCGCCGCCAGCCGGTCCGGCGACATCGACGTGAGCCTCAACGCCATCGGCACGGTCACGGCCTTCAAAACCGTCACCATCAAGCCGCGGGTCGACGGCCTGCTCCAGCGCATCGCCTTCCAGGACGGACATACCGTCAAGGCCGGTGACCTGCTTGCCGAGATCGACCCCCGCCCCATCGCCGCCGCGCTGGAGCAGGCCAGCGGCCAGTTGAAGCGCGACGAAGCCCTTCTCGCCAACGCCCGCCTCGACCTGGAGCGCTACAAGGGCCTGCTGGCCAAGGATTCCATTGCCCGCCAGCAGGTGGACGGCCAGGAAGCCCAGGTGCGCCAGCTGGAAGGCACCGTGCAGACCGACCGGGCGCTGGTGGACACCGCCCGCCTCAACCTGAGCTTCACCCGGGTCACCACCCCGGTATCCGGCACCCTCGGCCTGCGCCAGGTTGACGCCGGCAACATGGTGCGGGCGAGCGACGCCGGGGGGCTGGTGATCGTCACCCAGACCCAGCCGATCTCGGTCATGTTCGCGATTCCGGCCGCCCAGTTGCCCGCCGTGCAAGCCCAGATCCGGGCCGGCAAGGGCCTCGCCGTCGAGGCGTGGGACAGGGACGGGCGCCGCCAGCTGGCCAGCGGACGCCTCATCAGCACCGACAACCTGATCGACACCAGCACCGGCACCGTCAAGCTCAAGGCCCAGTTCGACAACCGGGACGGCGCCCTCTTTCCCAACCAGTTCGTCAGCGCCCGCCTGCGCATCGACACCCGCCGCGACGTGGTGCTGGTGCCCTCGGCGGCCATCCTGAAAGGCGCCCAGGGCAGCTTTGTGTATGTGGTGAATGAACAGGACAAGACCGCCCACATGCGCCCGGTGGTCACCGGCACCGCCACCACCGACACCGTGGCCATCGAATCAGGCCTGAGCGCCGGCGAGAAGATCGTCGTCGAAGGCGTCGACCGCCTGCGGGATGGCGCCCCCGTTGAACTCAGCTCGCCGGAATCCCGCAAGGGCGGCCCCGAGGGAGGCCCCGGTGGCGAACGCCGCGAGCGCAAGAAGCCGGCATGAACCCGTCCCGCCCCTTCATCCTCCGCCCCGTCGCCACCTCGCTGTTGATGGTGGCGATCCTGCTGATCGGCCTCATCGCCATGCGGCTGCTGCCGGTATCGGCCCTGCCCGAGGTGGAATACCCGACGATCCAGATCGCCACCCGCTACCCCGGCGCCAGCCCTGAAGTCACCACGTCGGCCATCACCGCGCCGCTCGAGCGCCAGTTTGGCCAGATGCCGGGGCTCAAGCGCATGTCCTCGACCAGTGGCGAGGGCATTTCGGTGATCACCCTGCAGTTCGACCTGGCACTGGCCATGGACGTGGCCGAACAGCAGGTGCAGGCCGCCATCAACACCAGCAGCAGCTTCCTGCCGCAGGATCTGCCGATGCCGCCGGTCTACAGCAAGATCAACCCGGCCGACGCACCAATCCTGACCCTCGCCGTCAGCTCCACCAGCCTGCCCATGGCAAGGCTGGCCGATCTGGTGGATACGCGCATGGCCATGAAGATCTCGCAACTGCCGGGCATCGGGCTTGTCACCATCGGCGGCGGGCTGCGCCCGGCCGTGCGCGTGCAGGTCAACCCGCAGGCACTCGCGTCGGCGGGGCTCAGCCTCGAGGACGTGCGCAGCGCCATCTCCAACGCCAACGTCAACATGGCCAAGGGCAGCTTCGACGGCCCGGTGAAGGCCACCACCCTCGACGCCAACGACCAGCTCAAATCCGCCGAGGACTACCGCAAGCTGACGATCGCGTGGCGCAACGGCGCCCCGATCCGCCTGGGCGACGTGGCCGAAACGGTCGAAGGCGTGGAGAACACCCGCCTGGCCGCCTGGGCCGACAAAAGCCCGGCGGTGATCATCAACATCCACCGCCAGACCGGGGCCAACGTCATCGAAACCGCCGAGCGGGTGCGCGCCCTCTTGCCCCAGCTGCAGGACGACCTGCCCACCTCGGTGGACCTGCGCCTCCTGACCGACCGCACCCTCTCGATCCAGGCTTCGGTCAAGGATGTGCAGTTCGAGCTGGTGCTGGCCGTGGCGCTGGTGGTGGGCGTGATCTTCCTGTTCCTGCGCAGTTTCACCGCAACGCTGATTCCGGCGGTGGCGGTGCCCCTGTCGCTGATCGGCACCTTTGCGGTGATGCACGCCGCCGGCTTCAGCATCAACAACCTGACCCTGATGGCCCTCACCATCGCCACCGGCTTCGTGGTGGACGACGCCATCGTGATGATCGAGAACATCAGTCGCCACGTGGAAGACGGCGAAACCCCGCTGGAGGCCGCGCTCAAGGGCGCCAAGCAGATCGGCTTCACGATCATCTCCCTCACCGTGTCGCTGATCGCGGTGCTGATTCCGCTGATTTTCATGAGCGACGTGGTTGGCCGCCTGTTTCGCGAATTCGCCATCACCCTGGCGGTGGCCATCCTGATTTCGGCCGTGGTGTCGCTTACCCTCACCCCGATGATGTCGGCGCGCCTGCTCAAGCCGGTCGGCCCTCAGCACGCGCAAAACGGCGCCCTCTTCCAGGCCATCGTCGACCGCTACGCGGTGATGCTCGAATGGGTGCTCCGGCATCAGCGCCTGACCCTGCTGGTGTCCTTCGGCACCCTCACGCTCACGGTTCTGCTCTATGTGTTCATCCCCAAGGGCTTCTTCCCGGTGCAGGACACCGGCCTGATCCAGGCGATCTCGGAAGCCCCCCAGGACATTTCCTTCACTGCCATGTCCGAGCGCCAGCAAACCCTCGCCGGTATCGTGCTGGAAGACCCCGCCGTGGAAAACCTGTCCTCCTTCATCGGCGTGGACGGCACCAACACCACGCTCAACAGCGGCCGCATGCTGATCCGGCTGAAGCCGAAGGACGAGCGGGATGCCAGCGCCACCGAGGTGATCCGCCGCCTGCAGGCGCGGCTGCAAGAGCACCGCCTCGATACCCGGCTGTTCATGCAGCCGGTGCAGGATCTCTCCATCGAGGACAGGGCCAGCCGCACCCAGTACCAGTTCAGCCTGGAAGGCGCCAATGAAGTGCAACTGGCCCAGTGGTCGGCCAGGCTCACCGAAAAGCTGCGCACCCTGCCCCAGCTCGCCGACGTGGCCAGCGACCTGCAGGACCAGGGCGCCATGGCCTTCATCGACATCGACCGGGACAGCGCCGGCCGCCTCGGCGTCACCCCGGCCGCCATCGACAACGCCCTTTACAGCGCCTTCGGTCAGCGCCAGGTGTCGAACATCTTCACCCAGTCGGCCCTGTACCGGGTGGTGCTGGAGGTGGGGCCGGACTTCCAGCAAAGCCCCGCCGCGCTGGAACACATCCACATTCCGGCCGCCGGCGGGGGCAGCGTGCCGCTCTCGTCGGTGGCGCGCATCAGCGAACGGCGCACGATGCTGGCCATCAACCACCTGGGGCAGTTCCCGGCGGTAACCCTGTCCTTCAACCTGGCGCCGGACGTGGCACTGGGCGACGCGGTCAGCGCGATCCGTGCCGCCGAAGCCGAGCTGGGCCTGCCGCGCGGCATCCGCAGCAGCTTCCAGGGCGCTGCGCTGGCCTTCCAGGCCTCGCTGGACAACACCCTGCTGCTGATCCTGGCCGCGGTGGTCACCATGTACATCGTGCTCGGGGTGCTCTACGAGAGCACCGTCCACCCGGTCACCATCCTGTCCACGCTGCCCTCGGCGGGCGTCGGCGCCCTGCTGGCCCTGCTGCTGTCGGGCCGGCCGCTGGGCATGATCGGCATCATCGGGATCATCCTGCTGATCGGCATCGTCAAGAAGAACGCCATCATGATGATCGACTTCGCCATCAGCGCCG
>NZ_JAOAUU010000146.1 GCF_030157465.1 Zoogloea sp. | reverse complement strand
AGGCCGCCGTATCCACGATTCACGGCTGGTGCAACCGCATGCTGCGCGAGCACGCGTTCGACAGCGACAGCCTGTTCACCCAGCGTCTCGAAACCGACCAGGACGAACTGCTCGCCGAAGTCGTGCGCGACTACTGGCGCAGCTTCATGTATCCACTGGACCCGCCTGGCGCGCGCCAGGTCATCGACTGGTGGGCCTCGCCCGAAGCCCTTCAGGGCGACCTGAAAAACCTGCTGAGTCACGTGGACATGTTGCCCGCAGTGGCCGCGCCGGCCGCTGCCATGGAGACAATCCGGCTCGAGACGCAGCGCCGCATCGCGGCCCTTAAAGCCCCGTGGCAAACCTGGCTGGACGAGTTGCAGGCGCTGCTCGATGCCGCCCGCGACAAGAAGCTCTTCAACGGAAGCAAGCTCAAGAAGAACAACTACGATGCCTGGCTGACCGCCATCAAGGCCTGGCGCGACGACGCCGCGCAGATCTCGCCAGCGCTGAGCGAAGCCGCGTGGAGCCGCCTGAGCCCCGAAGGCCTTGCCGAAGTCTGGAAGCCCGAAGCCCCGCTGCCGGATCACCCGGCCCTTGCCGCCATGCGCCGGATGGCCGACGAACTGGCCACGCTGCCCGACGCCCGCCACGACGTGCTGCGCCATGCCGCCCGCTGGGTGGCCGGGCGCTTTGCCGACGAGCAGGCGCGGCGTGCCCAGATGGGCTTCAATGATCTGCTCACCCGCCTCGATGCCGCGCTTTCCGGCCCCAACGCCACGCGCCTCGCCGAGGTGATCCGCGCCCAGTATCCGGTGGCGCTGATCGACGAATTCCAGGATACCGATGCCGTCCAGTACCGCATCTTTGACACCATCTACCGCATCGCCGACAACAACGAGGCCGGCGCGCTGGTGCTGATCGGCGACCCCAAGCAGGCGATCTACGCCTTCCGCGGCGCCGACATCTACACCTATCTTGCCGCCCGTGCCGCCACTGCCGGGCGCCACTACACCCTGCGCCGCAACTTTCGTTCGACCGATGCCATGGTGGCGGCCACCAACCGCTGCTTCGCGCTGGCCGAAAGCCGTCAGGCGGGCGAGGGCGCCTTCCTGTTTCGCACGCCGGCCGGCAACCCGGTTCCCTTCTTTGCCGCCGAGGCCAAGGGGCGCAAGGACGCGCTCCACGCAAACGGTGCGCCCCTCCCGGCCCTGAGCGTCTGGTGCTTGCCGCCGCCTGACGACGGCAAGGCCCTCGCCAAGGGCGCCTACCTCGAAACCATGGCCGACATCTGCGCCACCGAAATGGTGCGCCTGCTTAACCTGGGCCAGCGGGGCGAGGCGGGATTCGCCGCTGAGGGAGCCCTTCGGCCCCTGCGCCCGGCCGACCTGGCGGTGCTGGTCAACAACCGCAACGAAGCCGACACCCTTCGCGCTGCGCTCTCCCGCCGCGGCGTGCGCAGTGTTTATCTCTCGGAAAAGGATTCCGTCTTCCGTCGCCCCGAAGCCGTCGAGCTTCAGCACTGGCTCGCCGCCTGTGCCGAGCCGGACGATGGCCGCGCCCTGCGCGCCGCGCTGGCAACGCCCACCCTCGGCCTCGACTGGGCGGCTCTCGACCGGCTCAACCACGACGAAATCGCCTGGGATGATTACGTGCTGCAGTTTCGCGCCTACCGGGACTGCTGGCGTCGCCAGGGCGTGCTGCCCATGCTGCGCCGCCTGCTCAACGATTTCCGGGTGCCGGCCCGCCTGCTGGCCGGCGGCGGTGCGGGCGAGCGCAGCCTCACCGACCTGCTGCACCTGGCCGAACTGCTGCAGCAGGCCAGCAGCCTGCTCGATGGCGAACACGCGCTGATCCGCCACTTGGCCGAGCAGCGCCGCGAGGAAGGCACCGGCGACGCCCGTCAGATCCGCCTCGAGAGCGACGCCAACCTGGTGCAGGTGGTTACCGTGCACAAATCCAAGGGCCTCGAATATCCGCTGGTTTTTCTGCCTTTTGCCTGCGCCTTTCGCGCCACCAAATCCACCGACCTGCCGCTCAAGTGGCACGATGAATCCGGCCATCTTCAGCTGGCCCTGGCCGACGACGGCACGCTGCTCGAGCGGGCCGACCACGAACGCCTTGGCGAAGACCTGCGCAAGTTCTACGTCGCGCTCACCCGCGCCCGCTACGCCACCTGGATCGGCGCCGCACCCGTCGACAGGCTGGAGCGCAGCGCCTTCGGCTACCTGATCGGCGATGGCCTTGCCGCCGGCGTCGCAGCGCTGGCCGCAGACTGCGCCGAAATCGCCGTGATCGACGCGCCGCAGGTCACCGCCGAGCCCTACGTCGCCCACGACCATGCCGTGATCGAAGGCGCCGCCCGCAGCCCGCTGCGCACGGTGCGCGAAAACTGGTGGATCGCCAGCTATTCGGCCCTGCACACCGCCGCAGCCGAGGCGGGCGCCGAACCCGGTGCCGACACCCCGGCCGAGGACGTTTTCCGCGAAGCGGCCGCAGCCCACGACATTGCCGCGACGCCGGTCGCTGACACCCCGGCCGGGCCGTCGCTGGGGCCGCTGCATGGTTTTCCCCGCGGCGCGGCGGTGGGCACTTTTCTCCACGAACTCCTCGAATGGGCCGCCGCCCAGGGCTTTGGCCGACTGCTCGAATCACCCGGCCTGCTGCGTGACGCCGTCGCCCGGCGCTGTGCGGTGCGTGGCTGGGAAGCCTGGATCGAACCCTTGTGCCGCTGGATGCAGGATTTTCTGCAGCTACCTATGGGCGCCGAAGGGCTAGCGCCGTTTGCGCTTGCCGGTGCTTCCAGCCTGGTGGCCGAAATGGAATTCTGGATCGCCGTGCATGATCTGGATCTCACCGTCCTCGACGCCCTGGTGCGCCGCCACACCTGCGGCGGCCTCGAGCGTCCGCCGCTCAAGCCCGGTCAGCTCAACGGCATGCTCAAGGGCTTCATCGATCTGGTTGTCGAACACGACGGGCGTTATTACGTCATCGACTACAAATCCAACTGGCTCGGCCCGGACGACGCCGCCTACACGGCGGCCGCCATGCAGGATGAAATCCTCTCCAAGCGCTACGAGCTGCAATACGTGCTCTACCTGCTGGCCCTCCATCGCCTGCTCAAGCTGCGCCTGCCCGATTACGATTACGACCGGCACATGGGCGGCGCGCTCTATCTTTTCCTGCGTGGCGCCCACGCGCCAAGCCGCGGCCTTCACGCCGAACGCCCGCCCCGCGCGCTCATCGAATCCCTCGACCACCTGTTTACCCGCGCCAAAACCACGGAGGCCGCATGAACCCAGCCTTTCCCTCCGACTCGGCGGCCATGCTCGCCCTCATCGACCGCTGGGTGCAATTCGGCTGGCTGCGGGCGCTCGATGCGGCGTTTGCCGCCTTCCTGGTGCGCGAAGTGCATGACGCACCGCCGCTGTTGATCCTCGCCGCGGCGCTGGCCAGCCATCAGCTTGGTCGCGGCCACGCCTGCCTCGATCTGGCCGACACCCTGCGGGACCCCGGTTTTGCGCTGTCACTGCCGCCTGAAGGGGGCGAATCCGGCGCCGGTGAGGTTCCGCCGCTGCCTGCCGCGGTGCTCGACGGCCTCGGTCTCGCCACCTGGCAGGCCGCCCTGGTGCACCCGCAACTGGTTGCCAGCGGGGCCGGGGAGACGCCGCTGGTGTGCATCGGCCAGCGGGTTTACCTGCGCCGCTACTGGCAATACGAACAATCGGTGCGCGCCGGCATCGACGCCCGCCTGGCCACGGCGCCGGATTTGCCGGCCGATGCCCTGCGCGCAGCGCTGGATGTGCTGTTTCCGCCGGCAGCCAATCTTCCCGGCCCGGACTGGCAGAAGCTGGCCTGCGCGCTGGCCGCCCGCAGCGCCTTTGGCGTGGTCACCGGCGGCCCGGGCACCGGCAAGACAACCACCGTCGTGCGCCTGCTCGCCGTGCTGCAGGCGCTCGCGCTGGCCGGCACTCCGGCCCGTCCGCTGCGCATCCGCCTCGCCGCGCCCACTGGCAAGGCGGCGGCACGGCTCAACGAATCCATCGCCGGCGCCGTCGCGAGGCTGCCGCTGGACGGCCTGCCCGATCCCGACGCCGTCCGCGCGGCCATTCCGGTGGACGTGACGACCCTCCACCGCCTGCTCGGCAGCCGCCCTGACACCCGTCACTTCCGACACCACGCGGGCAACCCCTTGCCGGTGGATGTGCTGGTGGTGGACGAGGCCTCGATGGTCGACCTCGAAATGATGGCCGCCGTGCTCGCGGCCCTGCCAACCGGAGCGCGCCTCGTGCTGCTGGGCGACAAGGACCAGCTCGCGTCGGTCGAAGCCGGCGCCGTGCTCGGCGAGCTGTGCCGCCGCGCCCAGCAGGGGCACTACACGCCGGACACCGCCGCTTGGCTCGCCGCCATCACGGGCCAGGCGATCGACGCCCGCCTCACCGACCCCGCCGGCACGCCCCTCGACCAGGCCGTGGCCATGCTGCGCCACAGCCACCGCTTCAGCGGCGACAGCGGCATCGGCCAGCTTGCGGCGGCGGTCAATGCCGGCAGCGTGGATGCCGTGCGCAAAGCCCTTGGCCACGGCTATGCCGACCTGGCCCGCGTGGCGCTCGGCGACGAGGGCGAGCGCGCGTTGCGGCGCCTCGTTGTCGATGGCGAGAGCGGCACGCCGCGCCGGATTCCGCACGGCGAAGCGCCGCCACGCGGCTACCGCCACTACCTGCACACCCTCGAAGTCACGCGCCCCCAGGCCGGCGCCTCACAGGCCGCCATCGACGACTGGGCGCGCGGCGTGCTGGCCGCCCACGGCCAGTTTCAGCTCTTGTGCGCCTTGCGCCGCGGCCCCTGGGGCGTCGAAGGCCTCAACCCGCGCATCGCCGGCTGGCTTCGCGAAAGCGGCCTGATTCCTGCGGCGGAAGGCTGGTACGCCGGCCGGCCGGTGCTCGTCACCCGCAACGACTACGGCCTCGGGCTGATGAACGGCGACATCGGCATCACTTTCGAGCTGCCCGTCGCCACCGGCTCCGGCCCGCTCCGGGTGGCCTTTCCGGCGGGCGACGGCAGGGGCGGCATCAAATGGGTGCAGCCCAGCCGCCTGCAGGCGGTGGAAACCGTGTACGCGCTGACGGTGCACAAATCCCAGGGTTCGGAATTTGCCCACTGCGCGCTTTTGCTGCCGGACAAGCTCAACCCCATCCTCACGCGGGAGCTGGTCTACACCGGCATTACGCGGGCCAAACGCTGGTTCACGCTGGCCGATGCGGCCGGCTCGCTGGTGCTTGAAAGAGCGGTGGAGCGGCGGGTGCTGCGGGTGTCGGGCCTGATGGAGGGCTAGGCCGAAAAGGGCTGCACCCAGGGCCGCTTACGCCGGCGCCTGCCTGTTGCTGGTCGAGGACGAGCCGATCAACCAGGAGGTTTCGCTGTGCCTGCTGGAGGACGGCGTCCAGGCCATCGAAATAGCCCGGCAGGCCTGCCTTGCCGCCGGCATGAACGACCACATCCCCAAGCCCATCGACCCTGACAATTTCTACGAGTCGCTGATCCGGTGGCTGGAGGTTTCGCGCAGGCAGGCGTCCAGACAAGTGGCTGCGCCGGCGGGCCGGTGCATGAAGTTGACACCGTCGCGCAGCCGCCACGGGTAGTATCTTCACCGCTGTTTACGCCGTAGCCCCGATCAATCCCGCTGCCCGCCCGCAGCGCCCGGACGAGCTTGTCATGACCCGTTCAGAACTCCTCCATCGCCTGATCGCCGCCCACCCGCCGCGACAGGATTCGCTGTTGCCGATTCTCCATTCCATCCAGGATGAGCTGGGCTGGGTGCCGCCGGAAGCCACGGAGCCGCTTGCCCGGGCGCTGAATCTCTCGAGGGCCGAGGTTCATGGCGTGATCAGTTTCTACCCGCACTTGCGCAGCGTGCAGCCGGGGCGCCACGTGCTCCAGCTGTGTCGCGCCGAGGCCTGCCAGGCGCGGGGCAGCGCAGCGCTGGAGGCCCACGTCCGGGCCCGGCTCGGCATCGGTTTCCACGAAACCTCCGCCGACGGCGTGATCAGCCTCGAACCGGTGTATTGCCTCGGAAACTGTGCCTGCGGGCCGTCGCTGCGGGTGGGCGACGAAATCGTCGGGCGGGTTGACGCAAGCCGCTTCGATGCCTTGCTGGTGGCTTTGCAGGAGGACTTGGCATGACGGTTCGCGTTTTTGTACCCGCCGATTCGTCGGCCCTGGCGGTGGGCGCCGGAGAAGTCGCCCTTGCCATTGCCGCCCAGGCCGCCGCCCGCGGCAGTGCCATCGAACTGGTGAGAAACGGCTCCCGCGGCCTGTCATGGCTCGAGCCGCTGGTTGAAGTGGCGACGCCTGCCGGCCGCGTGGCCTACGGGCCGGTGACGGTGGCGGACGTGCCTGGCCTGCTGGATGCGGGCTTTCTTGCCGGCGCGGATCATCCTCTGGCCCTGGGGCTCACCGACGAGATTCCGTATCTCAAGAAGCAGGAGCGGCTCACCTTTGCCCGCGTCGGCGTCACCGATCCGCTGTCGCTGGCCGATTACACCGCCCACGGCGGTTTCGCGGGGCTCCGGGTTGCGCTGTCGCTCACGCCCGGCGAAATCGTCGCGGCCGTCACCGAATCGGGCCTGCGCGGTCGGGGCGGCGCGGCCTTTCCGGCCGGCATCAAGTGGCAGACGGTGCTGGCCGCCGCCGGTGACGAGAAGTACGTGGTGTGCAACGCCGACGAAGGCGATTCGGGCACCTTTTCCGACCGCCTGCTGCTTGAAGGCGACCCCTTCTGCCTCATCGAAGGCATGCTCATCGCCGGGCTCGCGGTGGGCGCCCGCAAGGGCTACATCTACCTGCGCTCCGAATACCCCCATGCTTGGAAAACGCTCAATGCCGCGATCCTGCGGGCCCGTGAAGCCGGCCTGCTCGGCGACGACGTGCTCGGCTCCGGCCGCGCCTTCGACATCGAAGCGCGCCTTGGTGGCGGCGCCTACATCTGCGGCGAAGAAACCGCGCTGCTCGAAAGCATCGAGGGCCGGCGCGGCCAGGTGCGCGCCAAGCCGCCGCTGCCGGCAATCAAGGGCCTGTTCGGCAAGCCGACGGTGATCAACAACCTGATCACCCTGGCCAGCGTGCCGATCATTCTCGCCAGGGGAGCCGCCTTTTACCGGGACTACGGCATGGGCCGCTCGCGGGGCACGCTGCCTTTCCAGCTGGCCGGCAACGTGCTCTGCGGCGGGCTGGTCGAAAAGGCCTTCGGACTGACACTCGACGAGTTGCTGAATGATTTTGGCGGGGGCACCGCCAGCGGGCGGCCGATCCGTGCGGTGCAGGTGGGCGGCCCGCTGGGCGCCTATGTGCCGGCGCAGGATTTCGATCTGCCCCTCGATTACGAAGCCTTTGCCGCCCGCGGTGCGATGCTTGGCCACGGCGGGCTGGTGGTGTTCGACGACACGGTGGACATGGGTCGCATGGCCCGTTTTGCGATGGAATTCTGCGCCGCCGAATCCTGCGGAAAATGTACCCCGTGCCGCATCGGCTCGACCCGTGGCGTCGAGGTCATCGACCGTATCCTCGCCGGCGAGGATCACGGCACCAACCTGCCGCTGCTCGAAGACCTGTGCACCCTGATGATCGACGGCTCGCTGTGTGCCATGGGCGGCATGACGCCGTATCCGGTGCTTTCTGCGCTCAAGCATTTTCCGGCCGATTTCGGCCTTGCCGACAAATAAGGAGCGCTGCCGTGGCCTGTCAGTGTCAGTCTGATTTCGGTACGCCCGCCAGCGACTCCGGCAGCCGGGTTTCGCTGCTCATCGATGGCCGTCAGGTCAGCGCGCCGGCGGGCAGTTCGGTGATGCGCGCCGCCCTTGAAGCCGGCATCCCGATCCCCAAGCTGTGTGCGACCGATCAGCTCGAAGCCTTTGGCTCGTGCCGCCTGTGCCTGGTGCAGGTGGAAGGCCGTCGCGGCTATCCGGCCTCATGCACGACGCCGGTGGAGGAGGGCATGAAGGTGAGCACCCAGTCGCCCCACCTTGCCAGGCTGCGCCGGGGCGTGATGGAACTCTACATTTCCGACCACCCCCTCGATTGCCTCACCTGCTCGGCCAACGGCAACTGCGAGTTGCAGGACATGGCCGGCGTCGTCGGCCTGCGGGAGGTGCGCTATGGCCTCGCCGGAGACAATCACTTCGACGCCGCCCACGCCGCGCCGAAGGATGAATCCAACCCCTATTTCAGCTTCGAGCCGGCCAAGTGCATCGTGTGCAGCCGCTGCGTGCGGGCCTGCGAGGAAGTGCAGGGCACGTTTGCGCTGACCATTGCCGGCCGCGGTTTCGACTCGAAGGTGACGGCCGGCGCCGGGGAAACTTTTCTGGGCTCGGAATGCGTGTCTTGCGGCGCCTGCGTGGCGGCCTGCCCGACCGCCACGCTCACTGAAAAATCCCTGATCGAGGCCGGCCAGGCCCAAACGAGCGTGATCACCACCTGCGCCTATTGCGGCGTGGGCTGCAGCTTTCGCGCCGAGGTCAAGGGCAGCGAGGTGGTGCGCATGGTTCCGGATAAATCCGGCGGCGCCAACGCCGGCCACGCCTGCGTGAAAGGCCGTTTTGCGTGGGGCTACGCAACCCACCCCGACCGCATCAGGACGCCGATGATCCGCGCCAGCATCGATGCCCCCTGGCGCGAAGTGTCGTGGGACGAAGCGCTGGCCTACGCCGCCAGCGAGTTCAAACGCATCCAGGCCAGGTACGGCCGGCTTGCGGTGGGCGGCATCACCTCGTCCCGCTGCACCAACGAGGAAACCTATCTGGTGCAGAAACTGGTGCGCACCGCCTTCGGCAACAACAACGTCGATACCTGCGCCCGGGTCTGCCATTCGCCCACGGGCTACGGCCTCAAGCAAACCCTGGGCGAATCGGCCGGCACGCAGGATTTTGAATCGGTGCTGTCGGCCGACGTGATCGTCGTGATCGGCGCCAACCCCACCGATGGCCATCCGGTGTTCGGTTCGCTGCTCAAGCGGCGCCTGCGCGAAGGGGCGCGCCTGATCGTCATCGACCCGCGCGCCATCGATCTGGTGCGCACGCCCCACGTGGCCGCCGCCCATCACCTGGCCCTTCGGCCCGGCACCAATGTGGCGATGATCAACGCGCTGGCGCACGTCATCGTCAGCGAAGGGCTGGTCGATGAGGATTTCGTGGCCAGTCGCTGCGAGCCGGAAGCCTTTGCCGCGTGGCGCAATTTTGTGCTGCAGCCCGAGAACAGCCCCGACGTCGTCGCCGGCATCACGGGGGTGCCTGCCGAGGCGATCCGCGCCGCGGCCCGTCTTTATGCCGCTGCGGGCAACGGGGCGATTTACTACGGACTCGGCGTCACCGAGCACAGCCAGGGCTCGACGATGGTGATGGGCATCGCCAACCTCGCGATGGC
>NZ_JAOAUU010000145.1 GCF_030157465.1 Zoogloea sp. | reverse complement strand
CCGGCCACGGCACCATCGACACCGCCGTCGAGGCCACCCGCATCGGCGCGATGGAATTTCTCGAAAAGCCCATCGCGCTGCAAAAGCTGCTCGCCGCCGTCAAGCGCGGCCTCGCCCGCATCAAGCCGGCCCATGCGCCCAGCCCCCTCGGCCTGGGGGCGTTTGCCCGCTCGGTGCCGCTGCGCGATCTGAAAAAACGCCTTGAACAGATGGCCGAGAAATCCCGCGTGATCCTGCTGCGCGTCGGCCCCGGCAGCCTCGCCGAACTGTGCGCGCGCACCCTCCAGCGGGTCGGTTCGCCGTGGCTCGATCTTTCCCTGTCGTCGCTGCCCCTCGAACTCTCCACCCTGGAAGGCGCCCGCAACGGCCTGCTCTACGTGCCCGAGCTGTTCTACCTGTCGCGGCCCCAGCAAAAGAACCTGGTCTTCGCGATGGACCGCCTGGAGCGCCACGGCCAGACCCTGGTGGTGGCCTCCGAGCACCAGCCCGAAGAACTCATCGAACACGGCTGGGACGAGCGTGCGCTGTCGCGGCTGTTTGAAGTGTCCCTGGCCCCGCCGGCGCTGGGCGAAATCCGCGACGAGATTCCCGAGATCGCCAGCCAGATTCTGCTGCACAACGTCGAAGCCGGCGAAGTGCCCGCCCGCCGCCTCTCCTCCGCTGCCCTCAATGCCCTGCGCAACCGTGCCTGGCCCGGCGGCTATGCCGAACTGAAAGCCGCCATCAAGTCGCTGGCCCTTGGCACCCTCGAAGAAGAAATCGGCATGGAAGAAGTGGCGCACCTGCTCGGCAAGAATTCCCCCACCGCGCTGCTCGGCCTGCCCCTCGACCTGCCGCTGCGCGAGGCGCGCGAAATCTTCGAGCGCACCTACTTCGAGCACCACCTGCAGATCGATGGCGGCAACATGACCCGCCTTGCCGAAAAAACCGGCCTGGAACGCACTCACCTTTACCGCAAGCTCAAGCAGCTGGGCATCAGCGTCGGCAAGCGCCACGACGAGTCCGGCAGCTGACCAGGCGACCTGACGCGCGCAGTGCTCACACAACAATAAACCGGTGGCCCGCGGCCCCCCGCCCGGGCGGGAGGACGCAATGAAGATCATCATTCTCGGCGCTGGCCAGGTTGGCAGCTCGGTGGCTGAAAGCCTTGTTTCGGAAGCCAACGACATCACCGTCGTCGACAGCAACATCGAGCGCCTCAATGCCCTCCAGGAGCGCCTCGACTTGCGCGTCGTGCCCGGCAATGCCGCCTCGCCCTCCATCCTCGAGATTGCCGGGGCACCCGACGCCGACCTGCTGATCGCGGTGACCCAATCGGACCAGACCAACCTCTGCGCCTGCCGCGTCGCGAAAACGCTGTTCAACATCCCGACCCGCATCGCCCGCCTGCGCGCCGCCGACTACGAGGCCTATCCGCAGCTCCTCGACGACAGCAACTTTGCCGTCGATCACTCCATCTGCCCCGAGCAGATCGTGACCGACTACATCCGCAAGCTGATCGAATTTCCCGAGGCGCTGCAAGTGCTGGAGTTTGCCGACGGGATGGTCACGATGATCGCCGTGAAGGCCTTCGAGGGCGGCATGCTGGTAGGCAAGCCCCTCAAGACCATTCCCCTGCGCCTGCCCAACATCGACGCCCGGGTGGCCGCGATCTTCCGTCGTGACCAGCCCATCGCGCCCACCGGCGACACCCTCATCGAGAGCGGCGACGAAGTCTTCATCCTTGCCGCCACCACCCATATCCGCAAGGTGATGACCGAACTGCGCCGGATGGACAAGCCGATCCGGCGGGTCATCATCGCCGGTGGCGGCAACATCGGCTTTCGCCTCGCCAGGGCCATCGAGAGCAGCGTCAACGTCAAGCTCATCGAACGCGATCGCCAGCGTGCCGAGTACCTCGCCAGCGCGCTCACCCGGGCGCTCGTGCTGCGCGGCGACTCCACCGACGAAGCCTTGCTCGACTCGGAGAGCATCGAGGAGACCGACATGTTCCTCTCCCTCACCAACGACGACGAAGACAACATCATGTCCTCGTCGCTGGCCAAGCAGATGGGCGCCCGCCGCACCCTGGCGCTGATCAACCGCAAGTCCTACGTCGATCTCGTGCAGGGTGGCCGCATCGACATCGCCATCTCGCCCGCCCAGACCTCCATCGGTCAGTTGCTGGCCCGCGTGCGCCGGGGCGACGTGGCCGCCGTGCACAGCCTGCGCCGCGGCGCCGCCGAAGCCCTCGAAGTGGTCGCCCACGGCGACGCCAAGCACTGCAAGGTGATCGGCCGCAAGATCGAGGAGATCGACCTGCCCGACGGCGCCACCATCGCCGCCATCGTCCGCAACACCGGCCAGAGCCGCACCGAGTACAAGGAACTGATCCCCTACGAGGTGCCGATCTTCGAAGTCATCATGGCCCACCACGACACGGTGATCCGCGCCGAAGACCACGTGATCGTTTTCTGCACCAGCAAAAAGCTGGTCGGAAAAGTGGAAAAGCTGTTTCAGGTGGGCTGGGGGTTCTTCTGATGGACGCCCTGCTTCCCGTTGCCAACGTGCTCGGCAGGCTGCTGTCGATCTTCAGCCTGGCCTACCTGATGCCCATCGCGGCGGCCATCATCTACAACGACGGCACCACCGCGGATTTCGTTGCGGCGATGGCCATATCGCTGGGCAGCGGCCTCACCCTTTACGCGGTGACCCGCTCCAGCTACCGCGAGCTCAAGCCCCGCGACGGCTTCCTGCTGGTGTCCACGGTGTGGGCGCTGATGGCGGCCATCGCCACGATTCCGCTGCTGCTGGTCTATGACAGCATGAGCTTCACCGACGCCTTCTTCGAAACCATGTCGGGTCTCACCACCACCGGCTCGACGATCATGACCGATCTCGATCATGCCCCGGAGGCCATCAATCTGTGGCGCCACGAACTCAACTGGCTCGGCGGCATGGGCATCATCGTGCTGGCGGTGGCCGTGCTGCCGCTGCTGGGGGTTGGCGGCATGCAGCTCTACAAGGCCGAAACCCCGGGCCCCATGAAGGACTCCAAGCTCACCGCGCGCATCGCCGATACCGCCAAGGCCTTGTGGCTGGTGTACTTCCTGATTACCGTGGCCTGCATCCTGCTGCTCAACCAGGCCGGGCTGTCGTGGCTGGATTCCATCTGCCACGCCTTCGCCGCGCTGGGCCTTGGCGGCTTTTCGACCCGCGACGCCAGCGTTGGGGCTTTCGACAACCCGATGGTCGAATTCATCCTGATCGTCTTCATGGTCATTGCCGCGATGAACTTCGCCACCCACTTCATGGCCATGCGCGGGCGTAACCTGCGCGTGTACTGGCAGGACGTGGAAGCCCGCGGCGTGGTCGGGCTGATCGTCACCTCGTGCTTCGGCGTCGCGCTTTACGTGTGGCTGGAGGGCACCTACGAGGACTACCCGACCGCGCTCCGCCACGTCAGCTTCAATCTCGTCTCGATGGCCACCGACTGCGGCTTCGCCAGCCAGGATTTCGACAAGTGGCCGATCTTCGCGCCGCTGTGGATGCTCTTCCTGTCGTGCATCACCGCCAGCTCCGGCTCCACCGGCGGTGGCATCAAGATGATTCGAACCCTGATCCTCGCCAAGCAGGCCAACCGCGAACTCACCCGCCTGGTTCACCCGGCGGTGGTCAATCCGGTCAAGATCGGCGGCGGCGCGATTCCCAACAGCGTGGTCATCGCGGTGCTGGGCTTCATCTTCCTGTACTTCATGAGCATCGTGATGCTCACCTTCCTGATGATCCTGTCGGGGCTCGATTTCATGACCGCCCTGGGCGCCATCGTCGCCAGCATCAACAACGCCGGCCCCGGCCTCAACAAGGTCGGCCCGGCCTCCAACTACGCCGTGCTCACCGACTTCCAGACCTGGGTGTGCAGCTTCACCATGCTCCTCGGGCGCCTGGAGGTGCTGTCCCTCGCAGTGGTGTTCACGCCCCAGTTCTGGCGCAAGTAAGCCGCCCTTGATCTGCTTCATCCACGCCCCGGCGGCAAATGGCGGATAATCCCGCCTTTGCCGCCCTGCGCGGCCCTGCCTGTCGAGGAATCCTGTGAGCCGTCCGAAGAACGACACCTTCCTGCGCGCCCTGCTGCGCCAGCCCACCGACTACACCCCCGTCTGGCTGATGCGCCAGGCCGGGCGCTATCTGCCCGAGTACCGCGAGACCCGCAAGCGTGCGGGCAGCTTCCTCGACCTGTGCAAGAACCCGGGTCTCGCCTGCGAAGTCACGCTGCAACCGCTGGCCCGCTACAACCTCGACGCCGCCATCCTGTTCTCGGACATCCTCACGGTGCCGGACGCGATGGGCCTCGGCCTGTATTTCGCCGAAGGCGAAGGCCCGAAGTTCGAGCGCCCGCTGAAGGAAGAATGGGAGATTCGCAACCTCGCCGTGCCCGATCCCAGCCTCGAGCTCGGCTACGTGATGGACGCCGTCGCCGAGATCCGCCGTGCACTGGATAACTCCGTGCCGCTGATCGGCTTCTCCGGCAGCCCCTGGACCCTCGCCTGCTACATGGTCGAAGGCGGCGGCTCGGACGACTACCGCAAGGTCAAGGGCCTGCTCTACAGCCGCCCCGACCTGATGCACCACATCCTCGACGTCACCGCCCGGTCGGTCATTGCCTACCTCAACGCCCAGATCGAAGCCGGCGCCCAGGCCGTGATGATTTTCGACTCCTGGGGTGGTGTGCTGGCCCACGAGGCCTATCGCGAGTTTTCGCTGGCCTACATCCGCAAGGTGGTGGCCGGCCTGACCCGCGAGAAGGACGGCGAGAAGATCCCCGTCATCGTCTTCACCAAGGGCGGCGGCCTGTGGCTGGCCGACATCGCCGACTGCGGCACCGACGCTGTCGGCCTCGACTGGACGATCGATATCGGCGCCGCCCGTCGTCTGGTGGGCGACAAGGTCGCGCTGCAGGGCAACCTCGATCCGTCCGTGCTCTTCGGCAGTCCCGAAGCCGTTGCCGCCGAAACGAAAAAAGTGCTCGATTCCTACGGCCCCCACGCCGGCCACGTTTTCAACCTGGGCCACGGCATCTCCCAGTTCACGCCCCCTGAAAACGTCACCGTGCTCGTGAACACCGTTCATGAATACAGCCGCAGCCTGCGTCAGCAGCCGGCCTGATGCTTTTTTCAGTAATACCGGAAGGGCCGGCCTGCGCCGGCCTTTTTGTTTCCGCGGCGAGGCAAAAGCGGGGGTGAAAACGCCTCCGTCAAGCTCTAAATTTTTACTTTGGGGCTTGACTTGTGCACAGCGTCACTCGTTCGTGTCAGTTTTGTTGCAAAAACAGGGGCTTAGCCCAGCTGAATTTATAAGTAACTGTTTTTAAATGGAATATTTTTTGACCTCGATTTAGGCAGAGCAGGGGCAAGGCTTGCGGGCCGTGGGTTTTGCGGCACTTTACCCATGTTTCCCACAAAGTTATCCACAGATTTTGTGGACAAGAGCGAATAGCCCCGCTTACCCAAGGGATTCAGGCTTGTTTCCCATGCGCACCCTCAGCAAAGCCCTGTAAACCGCTGATTTAAATAGACTTCAGGAAAACAACCCGAAAATCCGGCCATGAGCCCCGCCATCGTCCGCGTCGCCCTTCCGATTCCGCTTCCGCAATGCTTTGATTACACGGCAGAAAATGTTTCCGCCGGAGATCTCGGGCGCTGCGTGCGGGTGCCTTTCGGGCGGGGCGAAAAGACCGGCTTGATCGTCGGGTTGCCGGATGCGGCCGATCTGCCGGTCGAACGGCTCAAGCCCGTCATCGCCATCCAGCGCGAAGCGCCCGCCCTGCCCGCCGACTGGCTGGAGCTGGTCGAATTTGCCGCCCGCTACTATCAGCACCCCCTCGGCGAAGTCGTCGCGATGGCCCTGCCGCCCCGCCTGCGCAAGGCCGACGCCGTGGCCGGCGCCGAAGCCGATCCGCTGCTCGACCTGACCGCCGCGGGGCGAGAGGCCCTGCTGGCCGGCAAGCGCGAAAGCCGCGCCCTGGCCCTGCTGCGCGACATCGAAACCCGCGGCCCGCGTCGCCGCTCGGTGCTGCGCGAGGGCGAGGCCGGCACGCCCGTGGTGGCCGATGCCCTCAAGCGCGGCTGGATCGCCGCTTCCGTGGCCGCCGATCCGGCCGCCATGGCCGGTGCGCCGGTGCTGACCGAGGAGCAGCAGGCCGCCGTCGAGGCCATGTCGGCGAGCCTCGGCCAGTTCCAGCCCTTCTTGCTGGCCGGCGTCACCGGCAGCGGCAAGACCGAGGTGTACCTGCGCCTCGTCCAGCAAGTCATCGCCCAGGGCGGGCAGGCGCTGATCCTCGTGCCCGAGATCGCCCTCACACCCCAGCTGGAAGGCCGCGTTGCCGGCCGCTTTCCGGCGGCGCGGGTGGTCAGCCTGCATTCGGCGCTGGCCGAGGGCGCGCGCTCCCAGGGCTTCGTGCAGGCGATGGAAGGGCGCGCCGAGATCGTGCTGGGCACCCGCCTGTCGGTGTTCACGCCGCTGCCGCGCCTTGGCCTGATCGTCGTCGACGAAGAGCACGATGCCAGCTACAAGCAGCATGAAGGCGTGCGCTATTCGGCCCGCGATCTGGCCATCTGGCGCGCCCGCCAGCGGAGCGTGCCCATCGTGCTGGGCTCGGCCACGCCCTCGCTCGAAAGCTGGCACGCCGCCGACACCGGCCGTTATCGTCGGGTCGAACTCGCCAACCGTGCCGTCGCCGCCAGCCTGCCCAAGGTGCGCCCGGTGGACATCCGCCGCGAGCACCTCCAGAACGGTGTCTCGGAGCACCTGCTGCGCGCCATCGAGGCCCGCCTGCAGCGGGGCGAGCAGAGCCTTGTCTTCCTCAACCGCCGTGGCTACGCACCGGTGCTGTCGTGCCCGTCCTGCGGCTGGGTCAGCAAATGCCCCCACTGCACCGCCAACATGGTGCTGCACCTGGCCGACAAGCGCCTGCGCTGCCACCACTGCAGCTTCGAGTCCGGCATTCCCGTGGCCTGCCCCGGCTGCGGCAACCAGGACATCCAGCCCTTCGGGCGCGGCACCCAGCGGCTCGAAGAGACGCTCGGCGAGCGCTTTCCCGATGCCCGCGTGTTGCGCGTCGACCGCGACGCCGCGCGTACCCGCAGCCAGTGGGACGCCCTGCTTGACCAGATCGGCCGCGGGGACGCCGACATCCTCGTCGGCACCCAGATGATGGCCAAGGGCCACGACTTCCCGAAGCTCACCTTCGTTGGTGTGCTCAATGCCGATTCGTCCCTGTTCGCCGCGGATTTCCGCGCGCCGGAGCGACTCTTCCAGCAGCTCATGCAGGTGGGCGGCCGGGCGGGGCGCGGCGAGTTGCCCGGCGAAGTGATGGTCCAGACCCAGTACCCCGACCATCCCCTCTACCAGTGCCTCGCCCGCCACGACTTCGCCCGCTACGCCGCGCTGCAGCTTGAAGAACGCAAGACCGCCCGCTTTCCGCCCTTCGCCGCCAACGCCCTGCTGTGCGCCAACGCCCCGGAGCTGGCCTTGGCCCTCGACTGGCTCAAGCAGGCCCGCGACGCCGCCCTGCCTTTTGCCCAAGCCTTTGGCGTGCAGGTTTTCGACGCCGTGCCGATGCGCATGGTCCGCCTGGCGCGCCGCGAACGCGCCCAGCTTCTCGTCGAAGCCCCCGGGCGCCCTGCCCTGCAGGCCTTCCTGACCGCCTGGAGCCGCCTGCTGTGGGCCCTCAAGCCCCCGCGGGAGCTGCGCTGGCATCTGGACGTGGACCCGGCAGAGGTCTGAACGCCCCCTTTAGATGCAGCATGGGGTGCCGTTAATCGCTCATCCCCGTTTTGGGCAGGTTCGCCTGCCCGGGATGCAGAGCTGGAGCGCAGTAAATTGTCTGAATCATTCCCTACCGATTTCGTCGGGCTCGACAGTGGCCGGGTGAGTTCCATCCTGCGCACCATCGAGGAGGGCATCCTGCTGTGGAACACCGACGGCTACCTGATGTATGCCAACCCGGCCGCACTCGTCCATTTCAACGACAGTGAAGAACGCAGCACGGGCTGCCACTGGAGCTTGCTGGCCCAGCGCTGTTTATCGGCCGAGGGCCTGCCCTGCGATGGCGAATGTTTTCCGCTTGACCGGGTGCTGGCCGGCGACGCGAACACCCGGCCGGTACGGCTGCAGGTGCGCAGCGCTGAAGACCAGGTGCGCTGGCTGCGCGTCCATACCCAGCCTCTCACCGACATCCATGGTGCGGTGACCGGCGCGGTGTGCTCCTCGGTGGACGTGACCCGGCAGGTCGAGCAGGAGAACAGCCTCAAGCTTCAGGCCCACTTCGACACCCTCACCGGGCTGCCCAACCGGGTGCTGTTCTCCGACCGCCTCGACCAGGCGCTCGCCCACGCCCGGCGCCACCGCGAGAACCTCGCCGTGTACATGCTCGACCTGGACGGTTTCAAGATCGTTAACGACAGTCTCGGCCATCCTTCCGGCGACCAGTTGCTGCGGGAGGTCGCGCGCCGTCTGCACGACAGCCTGCGGGGTGACGACACCGCGGCCCGCCTCGGCGGCGACGAGTTCGCGCTGCTGATCGGCGATCTCAAAACCTCGGGCCAGTGCGAACAGGTGGTCAAGCGCGCCCTCGATGCCGTCGGCGCGCCCTACTTCATCGACGGTGCCGAGGTACGCGTCACCGCCAGTATCGGCGTGACCCTCTTTCCCGGCGACACGATGGACCCGGACCAGCTCCTGCGCCACGCCGATCAGGCCATGTACAAGGCCAAGCAGGCCGGCAAGAACCGCTTCAGCATCTTCGACCCGACCCTCGAATCCCGCGCCCGTGCCAATCTCGGGCTGATCCGCAAGATCGAGCAAGCCCTCGAGCGGCAGGAGTTCGTTCTTCATTACCAACCGAAAGTCGATTGCCGCGCCGGCCGCGTGGTGGGCCTGGAGGCGCTGCTCCGCTGGAATCATCCGGTGCTGGGCCAGCGCATGCCGGGCGAGTTTCTGCCCCTGATCGAGCACGAGGATGTGATCGTGAGCATTGGCGACTGGGTCATCGACGAGGCCCTGCGTGAGCAGGCCCGCCTGCGCGCCGCCGGCCATGAGCTGACGATCAGCGTGAATATTGCCGCCCGCCAGCTGGTGCGCCGCCAGTTTGCCGAGCGGCTGGAGGCCATCGTCGGCGAAGGCTGCGCTGGCTCCGTGGGCCGGCTGGAGATCGAGATCCTCGAAAGCGCTGCGCTCGAGGACATCGGCACGGTCAGCGGCCTGATTGCCGGCTTCCAGAAGCGCGGCATCCGCTTTGCGCTGGACGACTTCGGCACGGGCTATTCGTCACTGGTGCACCTCAAGCGCCTGGCCGCCGGCGTGCTCAAGATCGACCAGGACTTCGTGCGCGACATGCTCGACGATCCGGGCGATCTGGCCATCGTGCAGGGCGTGGTCGGCCTTGCCGCAGCCTTCCGGCGCGACGTGGTGGCCGAGGGCGTCGAAGATATGGAGCACGTGCGCATGCTGCTTTCAATCGGCTGCGACGTGATGCAGGGCTATGGCATTTCGCGCCCCTTGCCGGTCGAGGCCGTCGAGCCCTGGCTCAGGAACTTCAAACCCGATCCCCGCTGGCAGGCCCCGCTCGCCGAAGCCGCCCGCAGCGGCGCCGCGCTGCTGCCGCGCACAGGCAGGCTCCGCTGAACCGGCCCCAACACGACATTCCGCCATGCAAAACTCCGCTCCCCTGATCTGGAACGACAGCCTGATGACCGGCGTTCCGGAGATCGACGAACAGCACCGGATCCTCGTTCACACCTTCAACGAGGCCGCGGAGAAACTGTGCGGGGAGACCAGCCGCGAAGTGCTCGAAGCCATCACCCAGGATCTGCTCGGCTATGCCCTCTACCATTTCGAAACCGAGGAGCTGCTGATGCGCGACACCGGTTACGAAGCGGAGGACGACGCCGACGCCCGGCGCCACCTGGCCGAGCACCGGGATTTTTCGACCCAGGTTCTGGCGGTGCGAGACCGGCTCAAGGCCGGCATTCCGATTCCGCCGCACGAATTGCTGGTCTTTCTGAACAACTGGCTGGTGAAGCACATCATGCACACCGACATGCGGCTCGCCGCCTTCATCCTGGCAAGGCGCTCCAGCCCGACCTGACTACCTCTGCCGCCGGGCCACGGTGAGCCCGATCCCGCCAAGGCCCAGCGCGAGCAGCGCCAGCCCCTCCGGTTCCGGAACGGCGCGCACCAGGAAGCCACGAATCTCGCCGCCCCCGAAGGCCGAGGTGTGGATGTTCAGGTAGGCCCGGGAGTCGTCCAGCCCGTTCAGCAGCACTGTCTCGGCGCCCGCAGGCGTGCCGCCATTGTTGGTGATGAAGACCGGGTTCCAGCTGGCCGTGTCTGCGAGGTCGAAAACATGGTGATAGGTCCCGGACTGCACCCCGAGCGGAAAACCCTGAAAGCTCGGCGTCTGGGTTGCCACACCGGCCGTGCCGCTTGCCGGAAGCGCGGTGCAGCAGTGGATGTGCGCGGCGGTGGTGGTGCCGATGAGCCCGCTGAAAAACACATCCAGCGTCATCGTGTTGGCGAGTGTGTCGACCAGCAGTGTCGCCGTGCCGGTGCCGGGGGATGCGTTTGCCGGGGCCTCGGCCGCCCCGCTCAGCGAGCTTGAATAGGAGATCACGGAGGCGCTGGCCAGCGGTGCCGACAAGACCAGCATGCTGGCTACGATGCTGCGGAACGGGGTGTTCATGAACGACATGGCATTCTCCCAAGGGCAGAGCGGATTTGACGGCGGCAGACCCTTTTTTGTAGCACATGAAGTGCCGCTTCCAAAGGCCGCTTCCAAAGGCTGGTAATGCGCCGGGCCCCGCTGTTACAACTCAACATGGCCTTACATTTGCGCTGACAACCTTCGGACAGGGGGTGGCGTTATTCGCTGCAAGGGCCGGCAATCACGCCGCCCGGTATGAACAAACTGTCCTTTCCGGAGAATGCAAATGCTGAAAAAGATCATCGCCCTCGCCATCGCTGCAGGTTTCGCTTCCGCCTCCTTCGCTCAGGCCACCCCGGCTGTTCCGGCCACTCCGGCCGTTGCCGCCAAGCCTGCAGCCGCCGCCGCTTCGGCCGCGGTCGAAAAGAAGGTCGAGGCCGTGAAGGCCGAAGCAGCCAAGCCCGCCGAGCCGGCCAAGGCTGAAGCAGCCAAGGTCGAGAAGAAGGCCAAGCAGGTCAAGAAGGCGAAAAAGGCTGTCAAGCCGGCCGTGAAGGCCGAAGCCGCTCCGGCTGCCGCCGCTGCCGCCGCTGCCGCCGCTGCCGCAGCACCGGCCGCCGTCAAGTAAGCAGCACGCCCCCGGGCCCCATGCGGAGCGTGTTCCGGATTTCCGGAACACGCTCCGCTGGCTGTTTACGTGGCCTGCGTGATCAGTTTTCCCACTGCCGGTAGCGCCCGGCGCGGGACAGCGGGATGAAGCTCAGAACCTGCGCCGCCAGCAGGATCACGAAGGCGATGCGCAGCGAATCGGCAGCGTCGATGCCGCCGGCACGCAGGGTGTCGAGCAGCCCACCCAGCCCCCACTGCACGACAAAGGCCCCGACGAAGGCCATCAGGTTGATGCTGGTCGTGACCCGGCCGCTGAGATGGGGGGCGAACAGCCCGCTCATCACCCCGTACATCTGCGCGCCGGTGGCCGACACGGCGCCCAGCACGCACCACAGGGCCAGGGTCGAGCCGGTTTCGACAATGATCAGGGCCTCCACCAGCATGCTGATGAAGAGCCCGATCTGCATGATGCGTAGCGGCGTAATCCCGCGCCTGGCCAGCGGCATGGCCCAGGCGCCGATCGCCAGCTGGCCGGCCAGCATGCCGATGTTGAGCCAGAACAGGTGATCCGCTGCCAGCGCCCGGCTGTAGCCGTTGACCTCCATCAGCCAGGGCACCGCCCACAGGCCCTGCAGCGCCATGAAGCCGCCGGTGAAAAAGGCCGACTGGGCTGCAAAGCCCCAGAAAGTCCGTGCCGTCAGAACCTCGCTCACACCACGTAGCGCGTGCTGGAGATCGCCGGTTTCATGGCTTTCGTCCTTCTCCGGCATCGAGAAGAAGATCAGCGCCGCCACCCCGGCCGCCAGTGCCGCCACCAGCCAGAAGGCGCCGCGCCAGCCCAGAAAGGGCAAAGCGGCTTCCAGCGGCGCCGACGCGGTGACCGCGCCCAGCGCGCCGCTGGACATGATGTAACCGGTCATCGAGGCGAGCTTTTCCCGCGGGTACCACTGGGTGAAACCCTTCAGCCCGCCCATCAGGCAGGCCGATACGCCCATGCCGATCAGGCCGCGGCCGCTGGCCAGCGTGGGCAGGCTCTCGCCGGTGGCGAAGAGCACCCCGCCGATGGCCGTGAGCAGCAGCAGCGCCGCCTCGACGCGGCGCGGGCCGTAGCGGTCGAGGGCGATGCCGACCGGAATCTGGGCCAGCCCGAAGGCGAAAAAATACATGCTGGTTAGCAGCCCCAGGTCGGCGGCACTGAGCCCCAGCTCGCGGGTCAGGTCGGGCGAGATCACCGCATTGACGGTGCGCAGCAGGTAGGAGAGGTAATAACCCAGCGCGAAGGGCAGAAAGATGCGGCTGGCGAGAAAGGCCGGTGACGGGGCGGAGCGTAACGACATGAGGCGGGCCGGAGCGGTTTTGAGGGCGGTGGAGCGAGTGTGCAGCTTACCTGCCGGTGTGCCGGGCGTGTCGGGGTATCAGGGAAAGCCCGCATGCCTATCCTGTTTTTGGTGCGTTGTAAATGTTATGCGCATAATTTCACTAAAGTTTGCAAATCGCCCGCCGTAAAACGCTCGACGAAGTCAATGGAGTGTTTTCATGTCCACCACGATTCTGCTCGTCGACGACAGTCGTGCCTCACGGATGCTGTGCAGCTCGGTCATCAAGAGCCTGCGTTCCGACCTTGTGATCCTCGAAGCCGGCGACGGCGAAGCGGCCTTGGCCGTTCTCGCCACCCACATACCGGATCTCGCCGTGCTCGACATGAACATGCCCGGCATGTCGGGGCTTGAACTGGCCGAGCGGATTCGCGTCACCCAGCCTGACATGAAGCTCGCTTTGCTGACCGCCAACGTTCAGGAGGCGATCCAGCGCCGGGCTGCCGCTCTCGGGGTGAGTTTCTTCCGCAAGCCGATCAGCGAAACCGTGATTGCCGACATTCTGGGTTTGCTGGATTGACGCCATGCGCGCTTTTACCGCACTCGAACTGGATGCCCTCACCGAGGCCTTCAACCTGTCGCTGGGCGAAGCGACGGCCGCCTTTTCGGCGATTGTTCGCGAAGAGATCGAGCTGTCTGTTCCGGTCGTCGAGTTTGTCGCCCGCGATGAACTCGCCCGCCGCCTGCAAAGCGGCCAGGCTGGCGGCGTTGAGGACCGCCTGTGCCGGATCAACCAGCACTTTCGCACCGGCGACGGCTTTGCCACCGATGCGCTGTTGCTCTTCCCCGAACAGGGCAGCCTCGAAATCGTCCGCCGGATGCTGGGTGAGGACACCTCGGCCGAGCACATCACCGAACTGGAGCAGGACGCCCTCGCCGAGATCGGCAACATCATCATCAACAGCTGCATGAGCAGTCTTGCCGATCTGTTCGGCTCCGAGATCATCGGTTCACTGCCCAGCGTGCAAAGCAGCAGCGTTGCACGCCTGCTGGAAGACAAGTCCCCCGACAGCCTGATCCTCGTGGCGCGCATCGGCATGAGCATGTCCGCCCATAACCTGTCCGGCTTCGTGCTGTTCCTGATGGATGTGCCCTCGATCGACCACTTCATGGCCCAGGTGAGCCGCCTGTTCGGCCTGCCGGAGGCGCCTGCCGAACGATCATGAAGTGCGACAGCCTCCTCGCCGACTGCGTCGATACCGGCCTCATCCTGCTCGATCGGGCCGGTCGGGTGCGGGTATGGAACCGCTGGATCGCGCAGCGCGCGGCCCGTCCGGCGGCCGGGGCCTTTGCGCTCACGCTGGCCGAGGCCTTTGGCGCCCACATTGATCCGCGCCTCGCCCTGGTGGTGCGCGAGGCCCTTGATTTCGGCTGGTCGGCCCGCCTGTCCCACGCCCTGCATCCGATGCCGCTGCCGCTTTTTCAGCCGGGCGGCGACCGCAGCGAGCGCATGCTGCAGTCCATTGATGTCACCCCGGTGGACACCGATGGTCAGCGTCACTGCCTGCTCCAGGTGCGCGACGTGACCGAGACGGTGCGCCGCGAAATCCTGCTCAAACAGCAGGCCCGCCAGCTCCGCCAGGATCTGCAGCGCCTGTCGCGCGCGCAGGCCGAACTGCAGCGCAGCGAGATGCGTTTTCGCGAACTCGCCCGCCAGGCTCCGGCCGGCCTGTTCGAGGCCGACAGCGAGGCGCGCTGCATTTTTCTCAACGAACGCTGCGAACAACTCGTCGGCCACAAGCTGGCGGACATTGCCGGCAAGCCTTGGCTCGAATTGCTCCCGCCCGGCGAAGAGGCGCGGGTGCGCGATAGCTGGCTGCTGGCGGTTCGATCGGCGACCCGCTTCGCCGAGGAGTTCCGCTATCCGCACCCCGATGGACGGCCGCTCTGGATGCGCGCCGAAGCCGGCCCGCTGCGCGATGAGCACGGCCACATCAGCGGTTTCATCGGCACCTTGCAGGACGTCACCGAGTTCCACGAGCGGGCCAGCCGCAATGAATTCCGTGCCAACCATGACAGCCTCACCGCGCTGCTCAACCGCGACCGCTTCGAGCGCCATCTGCGCGCGGCCATCTCGGGCGCCCGCGAGGTTACCGACCGGCTGGCGCTGCTCTTCATCGACCTGGACGATTTCAAGCAGATCAACGATACCCACGGCCATCAGGCCGGCGACACGGTGCTGAAAGTCGTTGCGTCACGGGTGCGCCGGGTTGTGCGCGGCGAAGACCGGGTCGCCCGCTATGGTGGCGACGAATTCGCGGTGCTGCTCGTTGACGCCGGCGACGACCTGACGCTTGCCTCCATTGTTGCCAAGATCGCCCACGCCGTGGCCCTGCCGATCAACCTCGGCCACTGCCACGTGCGCGTGGGTTGCTCGATCGGCGTGGCGGTTTATCCCGATGACGGCGCGGATCCCCACAGCCTGCTGATCCGCGCCGATCAGCGCATGTACGGCGCCAAACGCGGCGAGCTTTGACGCGCCGGCGAGTTCGCCCCCTGGCGGGGGCGAACGGTGAATCCCCGGCGCTGCATCACCCCAGCGCCGGGCTCGGCGGCAGGGCGCAGGCGGCGCGGTATTCGGCCGCGAGGCGCTCGCACAGCTCGCGCACCGGCGGCGCATCGTGGATGGTGGCCACTCCGTGGCCGGCGCTCCATACATCGCGCCAGGCCTTGGCTTCGTCCGACAGCGCTTTCAGCTTGCCCTTGCCGACGCCCTGCACCAGTTCTTCGCGTCGGTGGCCGAGTTTTTCCAGGCTGGGCCACAGGAAGTTGGCGTTGGTGCCGGAAATGGCGTCGGTGTAGACCACGTCCTCTGCGGCGCTGTCGATCAGCATCTGCTTGTAGGCTTCCTGGGCGTTCGATTCGCGGGTGGCGATGAAGCGGGTGCCCATGTAGGCGAAGTCGGCGCCCAGCACTTCGGCGGCGCGCACTGCGTAGCCGTCGGAAATCGCCCCGCCGAGAATCAGCGTGCCATTCCAGAATTCGCGGATCTCGCGCACCAGGCTGAAGGCGTTCTGGGTGCCGGCATGGCCGCCAGCGCCGCTGGCCACCGCGATGATGCCGTCCACGCCGGCGGCGGCGGCCTTTCTGGCGTGATAGGCGTGGATCACATCGGAAAACACCAGCCCGCCGTAGGCATGCACGGCCTCCACCACTTCGCCGGGATGGCCGAGGCTGGTGATCACGAAGGGCACCTTGTGCTTGCAGATCAGTTCGAGATCGGGCGCGACCCGTGGGTTGGATGCGTGCAGGATCAGGTTGATGCCGTAGGGCGCCACCTGGGTGCCCGGGCTGGCGGCGCGGGCTGCGGCGAGGTCGGTGTTGAGCCCGCCCAGCCAGGCGTCGAGTTCTTCCGTGCTGCGGGCGTTGAGGGCCGGAAAGGTGCCGGCCACTCCGGCCTTGCAGGTTTCGGCAACCAGCGCGGTGCCGGACACGAGGAACATCGGCGCCGCGATGGCGGGCAGGCGCATGGTGCCGTGAAAGGCGGAAGGGATGGTCATGCTGTCTCCTGGTCTGTTTTTGTAGGGTGTGCCGACGCCAATCTAGCACACCGTACGCAGGAGTACGGGGCCCTGCCCTACTCGGCGGCCTCCGGGGCGGGGGCCGGCGCGGGAGCGGTGGCGGCGGGCTTTGCCGGTGTCGGCCGGACGGGCTTTGCGACGGGCTTGGGTGCGGGTTTGAGCACAGGGGGCGGCGTTGCCGGCCGGACTGCTGCAGGCAGTGTCGCGCCCGGTTCGAGCAGCCATTCGGCGCCGGCCGGCGTGGCCTTGACGCGCACCGGCACGGCCACGCCGCGCAGGCTGGCGAGCAGCGCGCCGTCCGCGCCCGGCGGCAGCGCCAGCAGGCTGACCCGGGTGATGGCGTCGAGGTGGCCTGTGGTGACGTTGAACTCACCGCTCCCGGTGAGGCCGATGGGGCTTCCCTGGTTCATGAGATCGCTGCTGCGGGCGACACCGTCGCTGATCTGGAAGCTGGCGGTGAGCTCGCCCAGTGGGGTGGTTTCGGTGGGGCGTGACGGACGTCGGGCCGACTGGCGTGCCTGGATGGCGCTGCGCCAGTCCTTGAGGGCGGCGGTGGCGTCGATGCCGCGCAGGCTGCCGTTTTTAAGTCGCAGGCGGGCCAGCCCCTTGAGGCCGCTGCGCAGCGCGTCCGGCGTGGCGCCGGTGCTGCTGAGCTCGGCGAAGAAGTTGAGGTTGCCGGTGAGGGGCTCGGCGCCGGTGGCGGCGCGCATGAGCGGCGCCAGGCTGGCGTTCTGCAGGTAGCCCCGGTAGCTCATCGCGTTGCCGTCGGCGGCGAGGCTGAAGGTGCCTTCCAGTGCGCCGCCGTAAAGGGCAAGGCTGTGGCCGGTGGAGACGAGTTTGCCGTTGTGCAGGCTGACTGGCAGGCGCAGTTGTTCGAGCTGCAGCCCGCCGGCGCGCAGGCTGGCGATGCGCAGCACGGCATCGATGTCATGGCCCTTGAGGGCTGTGAGGTCGAGCGGGGTGGCGTCCTTGCCGGTCTTTGGCGGGCGCTTGCCGGCCTCGGCCAGGTAGCGGTCGAGGTCGAGGCGGTCCACGTCCACGTCGAAGCCGAGGGCCGGCGGCGACAGGCGCGGGAGGTTCCAGGTGCCCTGGATGTGGCTGTCGTCGGCACGCAGGTCGAGTTTGCCGGTGGCGCTGTCACGGGCGAAATCGACCCGCCCGCTCGCCTGGACGGCGATTTTCACGGGGGCGGCAGCGTGCGTCGGCGTGAAGTCGAGTTCGCCGGTGAGGCCGGGGACATCGAGCAGGCGGGTGTCGCCCTGCCAGCGGGCGGGGCTGTCGAGCTTGCCCTTGATGCGGCCGGCGGCGGCATTCCAGTCCAGTTCGGTGGCGAGTGTGTCGACGGACAGGTTCTTGCCCTGCCCGTGCAGTCCGGTGAGGCGGGCGTGCAGGTGGCTGTTCCGGGCTTTGCCGTTGAGGCGCAGGCTGGCCTCGGCGCTGGCGGCTTCGGCGCCGCCCGGCGTCAGCACAAGCTCGGGTGCGGTGGTGTGCAGTTCGATCGTGCCGTCGGCGGTCTTGCCTCTGGCCCGCAGATCGAGTCCGGTGATCCGGGGTGGCGTGTCACTGCCAAGGCGCAGTTCTGCGAGTGCGAATTCGAGTTCCGTGCCCGGGCGCCCGGCCAGTTCGCCGGTGGCGGTGAGCTGCAGCTTGCGGACCAGCGGGGCGACGTCGGGCTCGATGTGGTAGCTGGTTTGCAGCTCGACGCGGGCGTCGATGTCCGGGGCGGCCTGGGTCAGCCGCGCGGCGAGTTCGAGTTGCCCGTCGGCGCTGCGGGCCAGCCGGCCGGTGCCCAGTTCGAGGCTGGACAGGGCAAAGCTGCGTCCATTATTGGCCTCGTCGATCCAGGTGAGGGCACCACGGCTGACGCCGAGACGGTCCACGTCGAAATCCAGCGGCGCGTCGGCGTGCAGGGGGGCGAGCAGATCGGCGGCGTTGAGCTTGCCGTCCTTGGTGCGCAAGAGGGCCAGGCGCAGGCCGTCGAGCTGCACGCGCTCGACGACGACCCGCTGGGCCAGCAGCGGCAACAGGCGCACGCCGATCGCGGCCTGCTCGACGCCCAGGAACTCGCCGTCCCCGTTGCGCCCGGAGAGTGACGTGGGCGGCAGGCGCAGTTCGAGGCGCGGGAACATGGCCAGTTCAAGCGGCCCCTCGAAGCGCAGGGTGCGCTGGTAGTGCTGCTTGGTGTGGCTGCTCAGCTCGGCAGCCAGGCGTGCGCCGTCGAAGCTTGCATGAAGATACAGCGCGCCGCTGGCCACGACCGTGCTGAGGCCGCCCAGCGCGAAGGCCAGATATTTCAGGTATTTGAAACGCATTTCAGGAGAACCCACGATCCCGTCGCAGTGATCTTAACCCAGGTGCCCCGCCCTCACGCCAGGCGTGGCGCGGCGAGGTCGCGCAGGGGCAGGCGCAGCTCGAAGGTGCTGCCCTTGCCAGGTTCGCTTTCGACCACCACGTTGCCGCCGTGCCGTTCAGCCACGGTTTTGACGATGAGCAGGCCGAGGCCGACGCCGGTGGGCTTGTCGCGGCCTTCGCCGTCGATGCGCGAGAAACGCTTGAAGAGCCGCGGCAGCGCGTCGGCGGGAATGCCGGCCCCCTGGTCGCGGACGCGGATGATCCAGTCGGGCCCTTCGGCCGAGAGGCTTACCGACACCACGCTGCTGGCGCTGCCGTACTTGATGGCGTTGGTGAGCAGGTTGATCACGGCCCGGCGCAGCAGCGAGAAGTCGCCCCGCACGATGGCTTCCTCCTTTTCGGCGTCCCGCGTGTCCACGTCGACCCGGATGCCGCGGGCGTGGGCCTGGGGCCACACTTCGTCGGCCGCAGAATCCACCAGGCCGGCCAGGTCGAGTTCCACGAAATCCTTGGGGTCGGAGCCTTCGGCGCGGACCAGACGGAACAGGCCGTCGGCCAGGTCGAGGGCCGAGCGGGCGTAGCGGGTGATGCGCGGGATCTGCGCAAGCTGCTGGGCCGGATCGCCGCTGTAGCCGTCCATCAGCGTGAGAATGGAGGCCAGCGGCGCGCGCAGGTCGTGGGACAGGAAGTGCATCGTGTCTTCGCGGCTGCGCTGGGCTTCGTGCATGGCGGTGACGTCGGCCAGGCCGATCACCCGTCCAGGCCGGCCGCTGGATTCGGTGACCAGATCGGCGACCGAGACCAGCAGGTGGCGTTTCTTGTCGGGCGAGAGTTCGAACTGGCGTGTGCCGGAAAAACCGGAGAGGTCGGGCAGGCCGTCGCGCATCGGCACGTAGGGCGGCCACGGCAGCTCGCGCAGGGCGGCCAGCAGGGCCTCGCTGCGGAAGGCTCGCAGAAGATGGCGGGCGCGCTCGTTGTGGAGGATGACCCGGTTCATCTGGTCGATCACCACAACGCCGATCGGCAGGTGCTCGAGGGTGTCGGCGATGAAGCGGCGCACGTCGCGCTGGTGCTGGGCGGCCTGACGGACGATGCGGATGCGTTGCTCCAGCGGGTCGGCGGCAGGAAGCCCGGCGGTGCTCTGGGTCAGGCCGAGCGGCGATCCTTCCCGTTCCAGGGCGGTCAGTTCTGCGTCGAGATAGCGCTGGGCGGCTTCGAGGCGGCGCCAGCTCCACAGGGGGTAGGCCAGCATGCAGCCGAGCACGGCCGGTGCCGGGCCGAACCAGCCACCCATGCGCAGCCCGAGGCTCGCGAGCAGCACGGCCAGGCCGGCCAGCATGAAGGACGCCAGGAGGCCGGTGCGGGCTTCGGCGTAGAGCAGGGTCAGCATCAGCAGCGTGACGAAAACCCCGGCCACCAGGGCGGAAATCCAGGCCGGCAGCAGGTTGACCGCGATCCCGGAGCGCAGCGCGTCGAAAATATTGGCCTGCAATTCGACACCGGGCATCGGGCGCGACAGGCCGGAGGCCGGGGTCGGCACCGCGTCGGCCATGCCGGAGGCCGTTGCGCCGACCAGCAGCACCTTGCCGCGCAGGGCTTCGGCGGGTACTTCGCCGGCCAGGACGGCCCGGTAGGAATAGTGGGGATAGGTGCCCGGCGGCCCGGAAAAAGGCATCCGCAGCCATTGAGCGCGCTGCCATTGCTGGTGGTCGAGCCCTTCGCCGACCGGCGGCGGCGGGTAGTTGCGTGCCGCGGCGGGCGCGACGAGGCGCAGAAGGGCCAGCGCGAGCTGGGGGTGACGCGCTGCGCCGAAGCCTTCCCACAGGTACACGCTGCGGGCGATGCCGTCCGTGTCGAACTCCACCTGGCTATGCCCGATGGCGGCGGCTGACTGTGCGAACAGAGGCAGCGGCAGCACCTCGCCGGTAAGCTGGGTGCCGGTGGTGGCCTGGGTCAGCGGCAGGATGACCCGACCATAGGCCTGCATCGACTGGGCGAGGGCCCGATCGGCCTCTGCGTCGTCGTGGCTGGGGGTATCGAGCAGCACGTCCAGCACCACCGCCGAGGCGCCCGCGTCGCGGGCATGGTCGATGAGTGCGGCATGGGTGCGTCGGGACCAGGGCCAGCGGCCGATCTCGCTGAGGCTCGCGTCGTCGATCGAGATGATGACCACATCGTCGCCTGGCGGGTGTGTCCAGGTGGCCAGGACGCTGTCATAGACGCTCTGGTCGATCCGCCACAGCCAGCCCTCCATCGCGGCCAGAACGGCCAGCGAGACACATAGCAGGGTCACCGTGAGCCACTCGAAAGTGGGGCGGCGCAGGGTGGCTGCAACGGATCTCACGGTTGCGCGGCGGCAGGAGCGGAGAGGCTCCAGACTGGCAGCAGGAAGATCTGGCGGAGCGTCTGGACGCCTGACCAGGGGCTGGTGCCGCCGTCCGGATCGGTGGCCCGCCTGCGCAGGTAGTAGGTGCCGCCGGTGGGTTCGAGTACCGTCAGGGCGGCTTCGCCGATCCGCTGGTCCACCAGCAGGTCGGTGAAGGCTTCGTCACGCGCAAGCTGCACGTCGTAGATCTGCCCGGCGCTGCCGGGCCAGGCAAAGCGCATCCGCCGGTTGTAGATGGTGAGGCTGGCGGCCTGCGGCGCCTGGCGCACGACGAGGGGATGGGTGTCGCTCCACGGCCCTTGCTCACCGCTGGCGCGCAGGCTGGCGATGCGCCACAGGTAGCGGCCCGCCGGCAGGCCGGGGTCGGCCGCCAAGGCTGTGGTTTCGCGGTCGGCCAGCAGCGTGGTGAAGCCGGGCTGGTTGGCGATTTGCAGCCGGTAGCGCGCAGCTTCGGCGGCCGGGCTCCAGGCGAGGCTTCCGCGTTCGGTGTCGAGCGCCTTGGGCGGCTCGGGGCGGGCGCGCAGCGTGAAGGCATGTTCGGCGTCGAAACCCTCGAGCCCGGCCTCGTCGATGGCCCGCACACGCAGCCACCAGGCGCCGTCCGGCAGCGTGCCGAAGCGGGCGGGCGGTGTGTTGAAGACCGCATCCGCGACCACGTCGGCAAACTTGGGGTCGCGGGCGATCTGGGCGCGGTAGGCGACGGCTTTATCCACCGGCGTGAAGGGCAGGCTCAACTCGACCCGCTCGAAGCGCTCGGGCAGCGTCGTCAGGGTCGGGGCCGGGAGCAGCGGACGCGGCGCGGGAATCGGCGCGCCGGCCTTGGCGACCACGCCGTAACCGGCCGCCAGTGCCTTGGCCACGCCACCGTCGACCGGGTTCAGGCGAACCTCGCCGCCGGTCACTTCCGCCTGGGCCGAGTGCGCCACGGGGTCGGCGCCGACCCGGAACTCGGTGCCGCGCACGCTTACGGTGGTGGTCGGGGTGCGGATCTGGTAGCGCGCTGCAGGCCCGCGCTGGGCCGCTGCGTGGGTTTCGACGCGGCCGTGTTCGAGTGAGACTTCGGTAGTCTGGCCTTCGAAGCCCTGGAAGCCCTGCACCTTGGTGAAGCGCGCCACGCTTTGCGGTTGCACGGTCAGGCGCGATTCGTCGGGCATGAGGAGCGTGATGAAAGCGCCCTCGCCGGTGCGCAGCAGGGCACCGGCCGGAATTTTCGAATCGAGCGTCAGGGCGCGCCCGTCCATGCTCACATCACCCTGCAGCGCCACGACGCGTGCGGTGCGGGGCTCGACACGCAACCAGCGCTCGGGAATCCGCAACTGCGAACCGACGGGGATGCGCAAGGGATTGACGCTGCCGTTATGGACCTTCAGGCCCTTCCAGCCGAAAGGCGCGGCGAGGAAGCGCTTTTCAAGGCCGATCAGGGTATCGCCGGCGCGGGTCGTGTAGATGACCTCGAGATCGGCCGCAAACGCACTCCCGCCGGCCAGCAAGCCTGCGGCAACGCCAAGAGTTCGGAGGGTATAACAATCCACGGGCACTATCTTTCGGATCTATTGGGGGAAATATATTAGTTTGAGGTCTTGGGCAGGGTGCAAAACTTCGCAAACTTGCTCACAACTGTGTCCTTGCGTGCCAAAAACGGCGCCCTTCTGCATCAGGACGCTCATATGATGGGCGCGGAATGCCGGCTTCTTGCAACAGTCCGGCAATTTCGACACTCTTCCCGCATTCGTTTTCCCAACTTTTTGCAAAGGAGCAATCAATGAGCTTTATCCAGGAATTCAAGGAATTTGCAATGAAGGGCAATGTCGTCGACCTCGCGGTTGGCGTCATTATCGGAGGTGCGTTCGGAAAAATCGTCGACTCCCTCGTCAAGGACATGCTGATGCCGGTCATCGGCAAGCTGCTGGGAGGCGTCGATTTCAAGCACCTTTACGTGAACCTTGGCGACAAGACCTTCGAAACCATGGAAGCCGCCGAGAAAGCCGGCGCCCCGCTGTTCAAATATGGCGTCTTCGTCAACTCGGTGATCGATTTCCTGATCGTCGCGATGGCCATCTTCGTGGCCATCAAGGCCATGAACAAGATGAAGCGGGCCGAGCCTGCTCCGGCCCCGGAAGCCCCGCCGGCCGAGTCGGATGAGGTGAAACTGCTGCGGGAAATCCGTGACGCGCTGAAGAAGTAAGCGCGGCAGGACGGGGTTCCCGACCAGGAACCCCGGGAAGGATCAGGCCGGCGACGACACCGTCGTTGTGCCAAGGGGAGCCGACTCGGACGGGTCGGTCTTCTCCAGCCGGTAGCCGAAGTTATAGGTCGGCGTGAGCCGGAAGCCGTTTTCGGGGCGCAGGTTCAGCTTGCTGCGCACGCGACTGATGTGGGTATCGACAGTCCGTGTCGCCAGGTCGGGGTTGCGCCCCCAAACGGCTTCGAGCAGGTGTCCGCGGGACAGCAGGCGTCCCAGGTTGCGGAACAGGAAAGCCGCCAGCTCGAATTCCTTGTCGGTCATTTCAACGGCGGCGCCGTCCATGGTCAGCTGTTTGCGGGCCAGGTCGAAATGGTAGGGCTCCACCACCAGCGTCTGGTTGGTATTGCGCGGCTGGGCGCGGCGCATCACCGCCTCGATGCGCGACAGCAGTTCGATGCGGCGTGGCGGCTTGATCAGGTAATCGTCGGCGCCGGCGCTGAAGGCATTGGCGATGTCCTCTTCCGCATCGCGGGAGGTGATGAAAATCGCCGGCGTGTCGTTGCCGCGTTCTACCCGCAGCCAGCGCAGCACCTGCTCGCCGGTCAGGTCGGGCAGCACCCAGTCCACCAGGAACAGATCGAAGCTTTCGCGGCTTGCGACGCGCATCAGCTCACGCGCCAGTCCGAAACCATGCACATCGTGCCCGGCTTCCCTCAGCCAGCCCGTGAGGACTTCCATTTGGGCCGGATCGTCTTCGAGAATAGCGAATCGCACGCTGGTCTACCTTTATCGAGAAATGAAGCACGCTAATTCAAAACCACACATCAATTCATTTGGCCTAATTAATTCCAAATGAATTTCACGCATAGTCACCCACATAAGGATTGCTTTCACGTTCCTCGCCGAAATTCGACATCGGCCCATGGCCGGGAATGAAAGCCACATCCTTGCCCAGCGGCCAGAGTTTGTGACGGATCGAATTCACGAGTGCAGCGTGATTGCCGCGCGGGAAATCGGTTCGGCCGATTGAGCCGGCAAACAGCACATCACCCACTACCGCCAGTCGCGCCGAGGCGCTGAAGAAAACCACGTGTCCCGGCGTATGGCCGGGGCAATGCAGCACGTCCAGGGTTTCCTGGCCAATGCTGACGACATCACCGTCGACCAGCCAGCGGTCAGGCGTGAAAGCCTCGACCTGCGGAAAACCGAACATCTTGCTCTGCTGGGGCAGCGCATCAATCCAGAAACTGTCTTCCCGCTCGGGCCCCTCGATCTTTACGCCCAGCTGGCGGGCAAGTGCTGCGGTGCCGCCGGCGTGGTCGATATGTCCGTGGGTCAGGAGGATCTTTTCGACATCGAGCCCCAACTGCCCTGCCGCATCAAGGATGCGCTCCACGTCGCCACCGGGGTCGACCACTGCCGCCTTGCGCGTGACATCGCACCAAAGCAGCGAGCAATTCTGTTCGAAGGGCGTAACGGGAACTATTTTGTACTGGAGCATGGCGAAGGGTCGGTGCGGCTGGATACGGGATTCAATGATGTACTGGATACAGACTTGGCTGCCCGGTATTGAATACCGGCATCGCTGATATCTTGCGATCGGCAAAGTTTATCACGCACTAAATCGGTGACCACAAACCCTGTCGTCTCCCCGGAGCCTGCAAACCCCACCTGACACTCTTGTTTTCATTCCAGAACCATTTCCTGGAATGCAAATGTCAGAAAGCCTTGCGCACTGTGTTGCGGGAATCATTGGCGAAACACTTGCCGGCAAAGGAATGCGGAAATGTCATGCCCGGAAGGAAAATGCTTTCTGATTATCAATTAGATATGCCAATTGAATAACCCGGATTTTTTGCGCGCTTCAGAGGCGCCAATCAGCGTGGCGAGCCGGGGGGTGTTCCGTGGGATTCGGTCAGCTTGATATAGCGCAGCCGGTCCTGCTCGTAGCGGCTGCGGATCGCGTCGATCTCGCGCTTCTTGGCTTCGATGACCGAAGCCTGGGCGGCCAGTTCGCTGTCGGATTCGCGCAGGGCGGCGGCCAGCGGAATCGGCATCGGGCGCTTCTGGTAGAACTCTGCTTCGCGACTGAGGCTCTCGCGCTTTTTTTGAAGCTGGGCGTGGCGGGCTTCGGCCCGCTTCAGATCCTGGTCGACGCCTTCGACGGCCCGGTCGCGTCGGGCTTCGATGTCGGCAACGCTGGAGTAGGTTTCAAGCAATGACTGGTTGCGCCGCAACTCGGCCCGTTGGCGGGCCAGTTCGGTTCGCCGCGCCCGCTCCTCGGCATCCCGGCGGGCCAGTTGCTCGGGCGTCAGCGGTGCCTCGACGATGCGCCGCACGGTGCCCTGCGGGCTCATTTCCCGGTAGCTCTTGCCGAAGCATTGCATCGGCAGGACATCACCACACACCTGGTGCCCGTTATCCATGCAGCAAAAGACCGACCCCCGCGAGGGCGTCTGGGCCCCCACAGGCAGTGTGGCCCAAAGCGCAAGGAACAGGGCGTGGCGACGCATTGTGCTCAGCGCTCGTCGGTCACGCCGTAGGTGTCGCGATAGCGCTGGACCGCGGCGAGGTTGGCGTTGAGGGCCGGGCTGTCGTGCAGATAGCCGATCAGATCCTTGAGGGTGGCCACCGCCAGCACCGGAATGCCGTAGGTGTCGCGCACTTCCTGGACGGCCGACAAGGTGCCGGTGCCGCGCTCCATGCGGTCGAGGGCGATCACCACCGCCGACGGCGTGGCGCCGTGGGCACGGATGATTTCGACGGATTCGCGCACCGAGGTGCCGGCCGAGATCACGTCGTCGAGAATGGCCACCCGGCCGCTCAGCGGTGCGCCGACCAGCGTGCCGCCTTCGCCGTGATCTTTGGCTTCCTTGCGGTTGAAGCAGAAAGGCAGGTTGTGGCCGTGCCCGGCAAGCTGCATGGCGGTGCCGGCAACCAGCGGAATGCCCTTGTAGGCCGGGCCGAAGAGCATGTCGCAGGGAAGCTCCGCTGCCAACAGCGTGCGCGCGTAGAAATCGCACAGCCGGCCGAAGGATGCGCCATCGTTGAAAAGACCGGCATTGAAGAAATAGGGGGACAGGCGTCCCGCCTTGGTAACGAACTCTCCAAACCTGAGTACGCCTTTGTCGCAGGCGAGTTCGATGAAATTGCGGCTAAAATTCACGTCGTTTCCAAAAAATGGACCAAGTTACACAAAATGTTACGCGTCGTAACCGCCAATCTCAACGGCATCCGCTCTGCAAGCGTGAAGGGTTTCCTCTCCTGGCTCAACCGGCAAAATGCCGATGTCGTCTGCGTCCAGGAATTGAAAGCCCAGATCCCTGATCTGGCGCCGGAAATGAGCAAGCCCGGCATATTTACCGGCCACTTTCACTGCGCCGAAAAAAAGGGCTACAGCGGCGTCGGCATTTATACCCGCAAACCTGCCGATCGCATCATAGAAGGTATTGGTCATGCCGAATTCGATGCCGAAGGGCGCTACCTGCAGGCCGACTTCGGAAAGCTCTCGATCATTTCCCTCTATCTGCCCTCGGGCTCCAGTTCGGAGGAGCGTCAGGCCGCAAAGTTCCGTTTCATGGCGCTTTTCCTGCCGCGCATGGCCGAACTGCGGGCCAGCGGTCGCGAAGTCATCGTCTGCGGTGACTGGAACATCGCCCACCAGGCCATCGACCTCAAGAACTGGCGCTCCAACCAGAAGAATTCAGGCTTTCTGCCCGAAGAGCGTGCCTGGTTCGGCAGCCTTCTGGACGAACAGGGCTGGGTGGATGCCTACCGCCGCCTCCATCCCGAGGCAACCGACGCCTGTTACACTTGGTGGTCGAACCGCGGCCAGGCCTGGGCCAAGAATGTCGGCTGGCGGCTCGATTATCAGATCGCCACGCCGGAACTTGCAGCACGCGCCTTACGCGCCGAGGTTTACAAGGAAGAGCGTTTCAGCGATCACGCGCCGCTTATCGTGGATTACGACCACCCTTTCATGGGATGACATCCGGGTTGGAATTGACGGCCGGCTGCCCTTCTCTCTTCAATAGTAATTCACCATAGCAATTTGCAAGGCGATTCTTTTTGGGTATTTGACATCGAGACAAGCCGCAAAGCCGATCGTCTCCCGTATCCGGCCTTGAGCGGCGGGGCCGGCTCCGGATCACGCCGGCCGGGTTTCGCGGCCGTGTCGAATTGCCTTCTGGCAAGTTTGGGATTAGCCTTGTGGTGGAGTCCGTCGCAATGGCGGCGATCGGGCAGTTTTCAATTTCTAGCCTTCGATACAGTCATCACCCTGGAGATCACCATGAGCGACGCACAAGTAACCAAGGACAAACTCGTTTCCGACTTCAAGGCCGTTGTGGCCGACACCGAAGAGTTGCTCAAGCTCACCGCCGGTCAGGCTGGCGACAAGGTGGCCGATGTTCGCGTGCGCCTCAACGACAAGCTCACCGCCGCCAAATACAAGCTGCAGGATCTCGAGGCTGCGGTCGTCCAGAAGACCAAGGCCGCCGCCCGTGCTACCGACGACTACGTCCATGACAACCCCTGGAAGGCTGTCGGCGTTGCCGCCGGTGTCGGCTTCCTGCTGGGTCTGCTGGTCAATCGTCGTTAAGCGCCGGCTCGCATGAGCGATCCCGCGCACACGCGCCTCGGCGAGTCCCTCAAGGGCCTTGCCGACTCCGGGCTGGCAACCGTCCAGACCCGGCTTGAGCTTTTCTCCGTCGAGCTGAAGGAAGAGAAGCTGCGTGCCGGCAGTTTCCTGTTCGATTCGGTGCTTGCCGCGCTTTTCATCGGCTTTGGTTTCGTCTTCCTGCTGGCTTTTCTCACCGTTCTGTTCTGGGACAGCCACCGCCTGCTTTCCCTCGGCCTTGCCACTACCGGCCTGTTTGCTGCCGGCGTCTGGGCGGGCACCCGTGCGGCGGCACGCCTGCGCGCCGGTTCGCGGCTGTTTGCCGCCAGCCTTGCCGAGATTGCCCAGGACCGGGAAGCCCTGCGGCCCCGGGAATGAACCCCAAGCTCGTCGAACTGGCCCTGCGCAAGCAGCGCCTGCAACTGCGCAGCGCCGAGGAGCGCGAGGCCTTTGTTCGCCACGCCCAGGCCCTCACGCCGGTTTTTCGCGGTGTAGACCGGGTCGTGGATGGCGTGCGATGGGCTCGTGACAACGCCCCCATCCTGTCCGGCATCGGCATCTTCCTGCTCGTTGTGCGTCCCCGCGCTGCGCTGCGCTGGGCACGACGTGGCTGGCTGGGCTGGCAACTGGTGCGCCGCGTCCGCACTCTCGTTTCCTGATTCGTATTCCAAGGCTGTGATGACGGTAGACCTCGAAGAAATCCGCCGTGCCCGTGACGAAGCCGATTGCCTGTGCACGGCCGCCGAAGTGGACGCCGCGCTCAACCGCCTCGCCTCCGACATCACGACCCGCCTGCAGGATAAAAATCCGTTGATCTACGCGGTGATGAACGGTGGCCTGGTCCTGGCCGGCCGGCTGCTGCCGCGTCTGCCCTTTCCCCTGGAGCTGGCCTACCTCCATGCCACCCGCTACGGCCATGCACTGGAAGGCACCCTGCTCGACTGGCGCGTGCGGCCCACGCAGGATCTGCGCGACCGCACGGTGCTGGTCCTCGACGACATCCTCGACGAAGGCCATACCCTCGCGGCGATCATCGATTACCTGAAGGCCGAAGGCGCCCGCGAAGTGGTGTCCGCGGTGCTGGTCCATAAAATCCACGACCGCAAGGCCTTTGCCGGCATGCGCGCCGACTTTACCGGGCTGGACGTGGCCGACCGCTTCCTGTTTGGTGGCGGAATGGACTACAAGGGTTACTGGCGCAACGCGCCGGGGATTTACGCGCTGAAGGGGCACTGAGCCCGCTTCAGCGCATCCTTTCAGGCCGCCTCAGCGCGGCGCGCCGAACATTTCTGCCACTGCCGCCGGGTTCGACGGAAAGTAGAAGTGCACATACGACGCCGTCAGGCGTCCGACCCGATACACCGCCTCCCCGTCGCGCCCCGTGAGTGATTTGGCGCGGGCGACGGGTTCGAGCGGGGTTTCGCTTTTCGAGTAGTGGAAGGTGTGCCCGGTGATCCGCCCTTCAGGCAGCTCGGCCACCTGCGAGCCCAGCGCCGCCAGGCGGGCCTGCATGCGGGTGTGGCCGGCGAGCAGGCTGGCGCCGGGGTGAGTCACGCCTTCCTTGTCCGTCAGGGTTTCGAAGAGGCTCATCATGCCGCCGCATTCGGCCAGCAGCGGTTTGCCGGCGGCCGCGTGGGCCTTGAGATCGGCCTGCCAGCGCGCGTTGGCGGCGAGTGCCGCGGCGTGGAGTTCCGGGTAGCCGCCGGGCAGCCACAGGGCGTCGCAGGCGGGGAGCGGTTCATGGGCCAGCGGCGAGAAAAACCTGAGTTCGGCACCGAGCGCCTGGAGGGTGTCGAGGTTGGCCGGGTAGATGAAGCCGAAGGCGGCGTCGCGGGCAATCGCGACGCTGCGCCCGGCCAGCAGCGACTTGGTGGGCGGCGCGGCCACGGCCGGAAACGCCACGGGCGACGGCAGGTCGGCGGCTCCGGTGCGGGCCAGGTGGTCGGCGAGGCGATCGAGGCGCGCGTCGAGATCGGCGATTTCGGCGGCCTGCAGGATGCCCAGGTGGCGTTCGGGCAGCGCGGCGTCGTTGTCGCGGGGCAGGGCGCCGTACCAGGCGATGGAGGGCGGCAGGCAATCGCGCAGCAGCGTGGCGTGGCCCTCGCTGCCGACGTGGTTGGCGAGCACGCCGGAAAACGGCAGGTCCGGCTGCCAGGTGGCGAGGCCGTGGGCGATGGCGGCGAAAGTCTGCGCCATGGCCTTGGCGTCGATCACGGCCATGACCGGAATGCCGAAGCGCCGCGCGATGTCGGCGCCGGACGGATTACCGTCGAACAGCCCCATCACCCCTTCGACGAGGATCAGGTCGGCGTCCCGGGCGGCGGCGTGGAGTCGCCACGCGGCGTCTTCGGCCCCACAGATGCCGAGATCGAGGTTATAAACCGGCGCGCCGCTGGCGACGGCGTGGATCTGCGGATCGAGAAAATCCGGCCCGCACTTGAACACGCGAACCTTGCGCCCCTGGCGCACGTGCAGGCGCGCCAGGGCGGCGGTGACGGTGGTCTTGCCCTGGCCGGACGACGGTGCGGCAACGAACAGGGCGGGGCAATGGGCGCTGGTCACTGGCCATCCTCCGGGTGAAACCATGCCAGCCGCGATTGCAGGCTGACCACGTCGCCGACGATGGTGAGCGCCGGCGGGGTGATGCCGGCAGCCTTGACGGCCTCGGGGAGGCCGGCCAGATCGGAGGTGACGACGCGCTGCGCCTTGGTTGTGCCGCGCCGCACCACCGCCGCCGGCGTGCTGGCGGCGAGGCCGTGGGCGACCAGTTGGCTGCAGATCGTCGCCAGCTGGGTGATGCCCATGTAGAAGACGAGGGTCTGCTTGCGGCGGGCGAGCATGTCCCAGTCCAGGTCCACGGTGCCGTCCTTGAGGTGGCCGGTGACGAAGATGCAGGACTGGGCGAAGTCCCGGTGGGTCAGCGGAATGCCCGCATAGGCGCCGATGCCGGCCGCGGCGGTGATGCCGGGCACAACCTCGAAGGAGATGCCGGCCTTGACCAGTTCTTCCACTTCCTCGCCGCCCCGGCCGAAGATGAACGGATCGCCGCCCTTGAGGCGCACGACCCGCTTGCCCTTGTGCGCCAGCTCCACCAGCAGCGCGTTGATGTCGGGTTGCGGAAGGGCGTGCTGGGAGGCTTTCTTGCCCACGTAGATGCGCTCGGTGCCGGCCGGCACGCAGTCGAGGACTTCCTGGCTGACCAGGTTGTCGTAGACCAGCACGTCGGCTTCGAGCAGCAGGCGGGCGGCGCGCAGGGTCAGCAGTTCGGCGTCACCGGGGCCGGCGCCGACGAGGTAGACCCAGCCGGCTTGGGCCGGGCGGCGTTCGCGGGGGAAGGACGATTCGGGCACGGTCAGCGCTCCACAGGCAGATTCAGGAAATCAGGCATTCAGCGGCTTGCGCCACAGGGCCAGGCGAACCGGCGCGGCCGGGGCAAAGCGCAGCCGGCCGGCAACCGTGTGGCCGCAGGCGAGGCTCAGCTCCTGCCAGGCTTCGGCGGGCACGTGGGTGGCAAAGTTGAGCAGGTCGGCGCGGGCGTGGTCGTCTTCGGCGGTGGCCACCAGCCGGCCGCCGGGGGCAAGGCGCGCCCAGGCGGCGGCGAGCCAGTCGGACAGGCCGATGCCGCCGCGCACGAAAACAGCTTCAGGCACGGGCCATTCGTGGCAGCGCTGGGGCGACGCACTGGCCACGGCGGAAAGGTTTTCACCCACGCCGGCACGGGCCATCGCCACGCCGAGCAGGCTCGGCTCGACGCCCACCGCGCGGACGCGTGCGGTAGGCACCGCCCGCGCCCATTCCAGGGCCAGGCTGGCTTCGCCGTCGGCGATCGCCCAGCCGGTTTCCCAGGCGGCCGGTTGCAGCCAGGCCAGGGCCAGGGCGCGGGCCGACAGCGGCAGCGCGGCGGAGGCTTCGTCGCCGAGCGCTGCTTCGGAGAGGCCGGGCAGTTCGGGGAACACGCCGGCCGACGGGCCGGTGGCGACGATCAGCACCGCGTGGGGGTCGAGCGGCTCGCGCAGGTCGGCCAGTTCGGTGGCCAGCCAGGCCTTCGACTGCATGCCCTCGCCGGTGAATTCGCATACCCACACGCGGGCGCCGGCAAAGCCGCTGTCGACCAGCAGCCGCGCCACGGCGCCGGGCACGCCGGCATCGGCCACCGGCACGGCCAGCAGGCGGTGGGCGCGCAGCTGGCCGCGCAGGGCCGCCAGCGGGGCGCGGCGCAAATCCACGACCGACACGATTTCGGCCGAGATTCCGAGCGCCGCACAGGCCGCCTGCACGCGGCCCACGCCGGGCAGCACGCGCACACGGGCCGGGCCGAGTTCGGCGAGGAGTTCGGCCGCCGGGCCGTCGCCGGCTGCATCGCCGACCACCACCAGCACGCTGCCGGCCTGGCCGACGTGGTGCAGGTCGAGGTGGGCGGAATCGGCACCACAGAGTTGCTGGGGCACATCGAGCTGCAGGCCGGCCAGGCGGTCGAGGGCGTCACCGGTGCCGAGCACGACACGGGCGGCGCGCAGGGCGGCCAGCGCATCGGCGGAGAGGGTGGGCGGCTGGTCCAGGCCCAGGCTGATCACGGTGAGCGGCGGCAGCGGGGCGGCTTCGGCCGGCGCTTCGATCGCCTCTGGCGGGGCGGTGGCGATTTCGGCGCTCAGGGCAGGCTCGGCCGTGGCGGATTCGGCGTCGGCGGCTTGAGGCGCAGCGCCGATGTCCGGCAGTTCGGCTTGCTTGCCGCTGTCGTCCGGGCGCTCGCCCTTGCTGCGACGACGCTTGCGCTTGCGGCGGGGGCCGACCGGGGCTTCGGCTTCGGGCGGGGTGTCGGGGGCGGTTTCTTCGGTGGCCGCGGGTTCCGGGGCGGCATCGAGCGGCGTCGCTGCGTCGTCCGGCGGCAGGGGCGCCTCGGCGACGGATACATCGCCCGGCCAGTCGTTCAGTGCCGCGCAAAGGGGCGCGATTGCAGCGGCCAGCCCGGCCGGCATGGCCAGGTCGGATTCTGATTCGGGCAGGGTTTCAGCGGCAGCTTCGGCCTCGGGCGCGGCTTCCGTCGGCAGGGTGCCGAACAGATCTGCAGTTGGCGGCATTTCGGCCTGGGCGGGCTTGGCTTTCGGCTTGCGCGGAGCCCGTCGGGGTTTGGCGACGCTGGCTCCGGCCAGGGCTGCGTCCGCCTCGGCGGACGGTTCTGCGCCGGTCTCGGGCTCGGGCACGGCTTCGGCTTTCTTGCGCGTGGCGCGCGCCGGCACCTTGCGTCGCGGGGCGGGTTTGGCGGCTTCGTGGGATTCCGCAGTCTCGGGCGTGTGGGCAGGGATGTGTTCTTCGTTCATGACTGTCGGCAGTGCCCATGCACAACCGGAAAAACGGGGTCGCAGGATAGCACGAAGCCTTTTCCGGCCGCGGGGCCGGATGGCCGCGGAAAAATTCAAGTTTTACGCCAAAGATTCGAAAACAAACTCTCGTACGCTAGACTTGCATATCCGGAATAAACAGAGAAAACAGGGGACAAAAATGATCAGAATGAAACTCATCGCCATCGCCTTTGCTGCCTTGGGCAGCAGCGGGTTCGCCATTGCCGGCGACGACCACGGCGGCCCGGTAACGCCGCGTCCCTACACCACCGGCGCGACCCTGACCAAGGCCGTGCAGGCCAGCATCACCCCCGACAAGGCCATCGACATCCTCAAGGCCGGCAACGCCCGCTTCGTGGCTGACAAGCCCCTCAAGCGCAAGCTCAAGGCCCAGGTGCACACCACCGCTCTCGGCCAGTTTCCTTACGCCAGCGTGGTCGGCTGCATCGATTCCCGTGCTGCCCCTGAGGTAGTCTTCGACCAGGGCGTGGGCGACATCTTCACCGCCCGCGTGGCTGGCAACACAGTCAACGAGGACATTCTCGGTAGCCTCGAATACGCCGCCAAGGTAGCCGGCTCACGCTTGGTGGTGGTGCTCGGCCACACCAGTTGCGGCGCCATCAAGGGCGCCTGCGACGACGTGAAGATGGGCAACCTGACGACCTTGCTGGAGAAGTTCAAGCCGGCTGTCGCCGCCGCGTCGACGCCCGGCGAGCACAACTCCCACAACCATGCTTTCGTCGATGACGTTACCGAACTCAACGTGAAGCAGGTCGTCCAGAAGATCCGTGACCAGAGCCCGATCCTCAAGGCCATGGAAGACGAAGGCAAGATCCGCATCGTGGGCGCCCTGTACAACACCAGCAATGGCAAGGTGAGCTGGTACTGAACCGGTCCCCCGACCCGGATGTAACGAGGCCCGCAATAGCGGGCCTCGTGGTTTCTGGCTGTGTGAGGGCTACACCAGAACGCGTTCGATACCGCCGTTGTTGGCCTTGGTGACGTACTCTGCCATCCAGTTTTTACCGAGGATGTGCTTGGCCATCTCGACGACGATGTAGTCGGCATCCACGCCACCGGCGTCGCCGCTGTAGCGCGACAGGCCCTGCAGGCAGCTCGGGCAGGAGGTGAGGATCTTGATCGGCGTGGCCGCGTCGGCGCCGCGGAGCAGCTCGGCGCCCTTTTCGATCTCTTCCTGCTTGCGGAAGCGCACCTGGGTGGAGATGTCCGGACGGGCCACCGCCAGGGTGCCGGATTCGCCGCAGCAGCGGTCGGACAGATCGACCCGCGTACCCATCAGCTCGTTGGCCACCTTGATGCCGGAATGGACCTTCATCGGGGTGTGGCAGGGCTCGTGGTACATGTAGCGGGTGCCGCTGATGCCGTCGAGCTTGAGGCCCTTTTCCATGAGGTATTCATGGATGTCGAGCAGCCGGCAGCCGGGGAAGATCTTCTCGAACTGGTACTTTTGCAGTTGATCCATGCAGGTGCCGCAGGACACGATCACCGTCTTGATGTCGAGATAGTTGAGCGTGTTGGCGACCCGGTGGAACAGCACCCGGTTGTCGGTGGTGATCTTCTGGCCGGCGTCTTCTTCGCCCGCGGCGGTCTGCGGGTAGCCGCAGCACAGGTAGCCCGGCGGCAGCACGGTGGTGGCGCCGACCTGGTAGAGCATGGCCTGGGTAGCGAGGCCGACCTGGCTGAACAGGCGCTCGGAGCCGCAGCCCGGGAAGTAGAACACCGCATCCGATTCATCGCGCTTCAGTTGCGGGTTGCGGATCACCGGGACGATGGTGTCGTCCTCGATATCCAGCAGCGCGCGGGACGTGCGCTTGGGCAGCCCACCCGGCATCGGCTTGTTGATGAAGTGGATGATCTGGGCCTTGATGGCCGGCTTGCCGAGGGTTGCGGGCGGGTGCTGGACCTGGTCCTGGATCAACCCGAGGCTCTTGCCGATGCGGTGGCCGAGGCGCTGGGCCTTGTAGCCCCACTGGATCATGCCGGTGCGGATCAGCTTGATGGTGGCCGGATCTTTCGCGGTCAGGAAGGCCATCGCCGCGGCCTTGCCGGGGTTGAAGGATTTTTTGCCCTGCTCGCGCAGCAGGTTGCGCATCTTGATCGACACGTCGCCGAAGTCGATGTCGACCGGGCACGGCTTCTCGCACTTGTGGCACACGGTGCAATGGTCGGCCACGTCCTCGAACTCGGCCCAGTGGGCCAGCGACACGCCGCGGCGGGTCTGCTCCTCATACAGGAAGGCCTCGATCAAGAGCGAGGTGCTGAGGATCTTGTTGCGCGGGCTGTACAGCAGGTTGGCGCGCGGCACGTGGGTCGAGCACACCGGCTTGCACTTGCCGCAGCGCAGGCAATCCTTGATGTCGTGGGAGATCTCGCCGATGGCGGTCTGCTCCATGATCAGGGATTCATGCCCCATCAGGTTGAAGCTGGGCGTGTAGGCGTTGTCGAGATTGCCGCCGGGCATCAGCTTGCCACGGTTGAAACGGCCTTCCGGGTCGACCTTTTTCTTGTAGGCCCAGAACGGGCCCATCTCGGCGTCGGTGAGGTAGTCGAGCTTGGTGATGCCGATGCCGTGCTCGCCGGAAATCACGCCATCGAGCGAACGGGCCAGCGCCATGATGCGGTCCACCGCCTTGTTGGCGGTTTGCAGCATCTCGTAGTTGTCGGAGTTGACCGGGATGTTGGTGTGCACGTTGCCGTCGCCGGCGTGCATGTGCAGGGCCACGAAGACGCGGCCGCGCAGCACCTGCTTGTGCACTTTCTTGAGGCCTTCCCTCACCGGCGCGAACAGCACGCCGTCAAAGATCTTGTCGAGGCGCGAGCGCAGTTCGGTTTTCCAGGACGTGCGAACCGAGTAATCCTGCAGGCGGTGGAAGAGGATCGGGTTGGCGGCACGGTTCGTGCGCTCGCCCGCCACCACGCCGTAGTCGGCGAATTGCGGTTCGGCCGCGGCCAGCGGCAGGTCGAGGTTGTCGAGCAGCCACTGCCAGCGGCGGCGCACCTGGGCAATGTGCTCGAGGGCGTCCTTCACGTGGTCGCCGATCAGCTCGTCGCGGGAGATGGTGGCGTCGCCGGTGTCGAGGGGCAACTCGCCCTGCAAAAATTCGGTGAGCGCGTCGCACAGGGCCAGCTTGTTCTGCGTCGACAGCTCGATGTTGATGCGCTCGATGCCGTCGCAGTA
>NZ_JAOAUU010000144.1 GCF_030157465.1 Zoogloea sp. | reverse complement strand
GGCCGCATTATAGAGAACTATCAAAAACAGTCAAGACATTAAAGAGGTAAATCAGTCATCGACGCCAGAGCGCCCTCACAAGGGCAAGCTCCTTGCCATGATCCAGCCCATCAACGCATCCGCATTCATGGGTCTTCCATAGAGAAAGCCCTGCATTTCCTTGCAACCCATTTCATCAAGCAGCCTGGCCTGGACTTCTGTTTCAACACCTTCCGCGGTCACTTCCAGCCCCAGGCTTTTTGCCAGCTTCACGATCATTCGAGCGATACAGTCTTGAGACGTTTCCGGGGTCAGCTCTCGAACAAACGCACGATCGATCTTGACGCGATCAAAAGGCAGGCGATTGAGGCTGCCCAACGAGGAAAAGCCGCATCCAAAATCGTCAACTGCAACCCGCAAGCCCAGCGATTTGAGCTCACGCAGCTGGCGCGCTACTGATTCGGGATCCTCCATGGCAACCGACTCGGTGATTTCGAGCTCAAGCCTCGCCGGACTCACGCCCGTGGATTCGATTACACCCGCAATTTTGCTGACAAAATCCGGCTCCCGAAACTGGGCTGCGGAGATGTTGATGCCGACCCGGAAGTGCGGCAGCCCCTCCTTGTCCCAGCGAACGATCTGCTGGCAGGCTTCGGCGAATACCCAGTCGCCGATTTCGACGATCAGGCCGGTGTATTCGGCCAGAGGGATGAAAACGTCGGGCGCCACCATTTCACCGTGGGGCTTCATCCAGCGGATCAGGGCTTCGCAGCCAACCACCTGCTGGCCAATAGGCGAAACCTGGGGCTGGTAGTGGAGTTCAAGCCCCTCACCCAAGTGGAGCGCGGAACGGAGCTCGTTCAGCAACTGCACGCGGCTCTGGGTAGTTGCCTCCATTTCTCTGGTGAAGAAGCGCCAGTGCTGGTCGCCTTCCTGCTTTGCATGGCTGAGAGCCAAGTTGGCGCGCTTGAGCAATTCCACGGCGCCTCCCGAAACCGGCTCCACATCGACGAAGCCCGCACGGGCTCGCATGGGGATCGAGTGGCTGCGAACGACAAACGGCGCAGAGAAGACATCGAGAATAGATCGGGCGCCGTTTTCATCCGGTTGCCAGCAGATGCCGAAGGCGTCTCCTGCCACGCGGGCAACCAGTGCATTCGGTCCGACATGGGCCTGAAGACGGTGGGTGACCTCGACCAGCAGGAGATCGCCACTGCGATGACCGAGGGCATCATTGAGTTCAGAGAATCGGACGATATCGATAATACCGAGCGTCCACCCTGTCCCGTGCGAAGTTTTGAGGCGGTCATCGAGACTGTCGAGAAAACGCGTTCGGTTGGGCAGGCGGGTCAACGGATCGAAGTAAGCAAAAAAATTCAGTCGCTCGAAAAGAATCACATTTTCAAAGCCGACTTTCAAATTCACGCACAGCACCTCGATCATTCGCCGCGTCTGGTCATGCACCGACATTGGCAGTTTGAGATGAACCAGCGCCTCCTTGCCATGGACCCGGCCAAGATAAAGGCAGCAACCTTCGCCATGGAACGTATGCCCTTGATGCGCCAGCCCGCCCCTGAGTGATCTGCACAGGGGAACGTCGCTGAGCTCATCGAGACTTTGGCCTGCGAAATCGCAGTAGCGGCCTGTGGCGGCCAGCACACCAAGCCCTTCCTGGTCACCAGGCGCCCCGCCCTGATCGATCGGCCCGCAAAACACGGCATCAAGCGGATGGCCGAGCAGAGTGGACAGATGCTTCAATGCCACGTCGGCAAAGTCGCGCATGCTCCGTGGAACAAAGAGCTGGTTGCCTGTTTCGATCAGGAATTCGAGCCCTCGGCGATTGGCATGCATGGCGCAGATCTGCTCGTAGGAGCGGATTGCGGCAGTCAGGGTCGTGATCAGGCGGGTGTGGGTAAGTTCGGACTTTGTCCGGTAGTCGTTAATGTCATAGTCACGGATCACGCTGAGCTCGGGGGCATAACCGGGCTGACCAGTACGCAGGATGATGCGTGCATCTGCCAGCCCGAGATCCTCGCGGATCACACGGACCAGACCGAGTCCGGCATCGTGACGTTCCATCACGACATCAAGAAGAATGACCGCAATGTCGCTGCGGCCTTCAAGCAAGACCCGCGCCTCGTTCGCCGAGTACGCATGCAGCAGTTCGAGTTGACGACCGCAAACCGTCGCGCGGTTAAGCGCAAAAGCCGTCGCCTGATGAACTTGGGCGTCGTCGTCGACGACGAGCACCTTCCATTTATTGCAGCTGGACTGCGGCTCGGCGGCTTCGTCGTCTTCGAGGAACTCGAGCAGTTCTTCAGTGGGGGGCGAAGCGTATATATTCATTTGTAATATTTCAGAAAGCCGGCCGGCGGACGGCATTGGCGCAAGCACTGGTTGAGTAACGGCAAGTGGGCCATGCATCTTTAGCAGGCATCGCAGAAGCATCCCGCGTCTTTCGACCAAATGGGAATTGGCGCAGAATCTTGTGGATGAATCGGCGCTGCGCCGGTAGACAGAGATTCCCTGGAGACGCCCATGAGCACACTGGAACGGCTTGGCAGCCTGGATATGACCTGGCTTCAGATCGAACAGAACACCAATCTGATGCAGGTCGTCGGCGTGCTTGTGCTGGAAACGCCACTGGAGGCTGCGGCGCTGGCGAAATGTCTGAAAACCCGACTCCTGCCCATGGAACGTTTCGGCCAGCATGTCCTGCGCGACACGGTCGGCGCGATCTGGGAGAGCGGTGAGGTGGACCTGAGCGCCCATATCGTCACGGTCAGCCTTCCGCCGGGTGACGAAAAATCAGCACTCGAAGCATTGATCGGCGAGCTTGCCGCAACCCCCCTCGACCCGGATCGCCCCCTGTGGCAGCTCCATCTGGTGAGCCACTACCATGGCGGCAGCGCCCTGATCGCCCGCGTGCACCAGTGCATTGCCGACAGCATCGCCCTGATCCGCGTGCTGCAGTCACTCACCGACGCCAGCCCGATAGCCGAATCACCGCCGCTGCCCAGCCCTGCCGACACCAATTTTTTCGACCAACTGTATGCGCCGCTCACGCATGCCGTGACCGACGGAATCAAGCTGTCCGGCGCCTTCTGGGCCAAGTACCTGAGCCTGCTGCTTTACCCGCAGCAGGTGTTCGACTATGCCCGGGCCAGCACCGCACTCGCCCTCGAAATCGGCAAACTTGCTGGCTGGCGCGACGACAGCCACACTTTTTTGAAAGGGCACCCGCAGGGCGTCAAGCATGTGAGCTGGAGTGTGCCGCTGGCAGAATCCACCGTCGACGCCATTGCCCGACACCACGAAACAACGACCAGCGCCGTTCTGCTGGCCAGCCTGGGCGGCGCCCTGCATGATTATCTGACGCGACAGGGCGCCCCCACCGCAGGCATCGAACTGCGCACCCTGATGCCCGTCAATCTGCGCAGCGAAGACACCCAGGAAATCCTTGGTAACCGCTGTGGGCTGATGCCCCTGGAACTGCCGGTGGGCATCGAAAATCCGCGGGAGCGACTCGAAGAAACGCATCGCCGGGTGCAGGCTTTCCGCGAAGCCTACGATGCACAGCGCGCCCTCGGCCTCTTCAGCCTCATCGGCCAGACCCCCCGTGCCGTGCAGTTGCAGGCACTCAAGCTGCTGGCAACCAAGAGCAGCGCCCTCCTCTGTCATGTTCCGGGATCACACGAGCCGCGTTACCTGAGCGGCGCAAAAATCGTCGAACAGATGTTCTGGAGCCCGACGTCCGGCGATCTGGGACTGGCCGTCAGCATCGTGTCCTATGCCGGACACCACCAGATCGGGCTGCTGGTCGATGCGGCAATGGTGCCTAATCCGTCGACCATCACCGGGCAAATGGAGGCCCAGCTCGCCCTGCTTCAACAGCCGGCGCAAAAGCGCAAGGTTCTGGCCTGAGCGTCATCCGGGGCAAGCGCTCTGAAGAAAACGCAGGGCCGCCCCAAGTTTTCTTGTCCCCCTCGGGGGGCGGGCGGGGCGTAGCCCGGCCCAGGGGGCGCTCAACTTGCCCGCGGATCAAAAGCGTCGCGCACCACGTCGGCAAACAGGTTGGCGGCCAGCACCAGCACAAACATGAAAATGAAGGCCGCAACCAGGCTCCACCAGACCATGGGCTCCCGGGCCAGCTCCATGCGCGCGGCGTTGATCATGGTGCCGAAACTCACCGTACCCGGGTCGACGCCAATGCCCACGTAGGAAAGCACCGCTTCTGCCAGCACCAGCCCGGAAAAATCCATCACCAGCGCAATCAGCACCAGGTGCATCAGGTTGGGCAGCACGTGGCGTGCCAGGATACGGGTCGTCGACACGCCAAAGGCACGTGCCGCCTGAACGTATTCCAGCTCCCGCAGCTTCAGGGTTTCGCCACGCAAGAGGCGGCACAAGCCCGTCCAGCTGGTCATGCCGAGGATCAGGCACAACGCCAAAAGACGCGCATCCGCCCGCTCGGCTGCGGTTTCAAACCACTCGGGATGGGTATCGATCACCACCTGCATCATCAGCACCGCCGCGGCAATCAGCAGCACACCGGGAATCGAGTTGAGCACGGTGTAGATGTACTGGATCACGTCATCCACCCAGCCGCCCAGGTAACCGGCCATGATTCCCAGCGCCACCGCCAGCGGCAAGGTCACCAGCGTCGTCAGGGTGCCGATGACCAGCGCCGTGCGAATGCTCTTGAGGGTCAGGAAGAGCACATCCTGCCCCACCTTGTCGGTGCCGAACACGTGGTATTCGGTAGCCAGTGCCGCCAGCGGCCCGATCAGCAGCAGCATCACGCCCAGCGTGGCCAGCACGGCCCGCCAGGCCGGCCCGCCCTTGCCACGCCAGATCGCCCGCCATGCCGCGCCAGCCGGCACCCGCCGCGACATGGCAACCACCTTGACCAGCACCGCCGCAAAGACAATCCATGCCACCGCAGCCACTGCCAGCCCCATTCCGATGCGCCCGACGATATCGCCATCCAGCTCGTGCTCCGGGTACTTCAAATCTGCCCCGCCATGCTTGAGCCGCGGAAACTCGCGCTTCTGGCTGCCATCCGGCCCTTCGACGGTCTGCCGGGCGAACAACTGATAGGCCAGAGGCGCCGAATAGGTTTTCTCGACCCGCGTCCGCAGCGGCGCCGCCAGCGCATCGAGGGCGCTGCGAACCTCGGTGGAAAGTTGCCGGCGGTCGTCGGCAGCAAGCTGCTCGCCACCGGCTGGCGCCAGGCGCTCCCGGTAGTGCAGGCTGTCCATCAGGCCGACCAGCAGGAAAACCATCAGTATGGTGAGCGACGTCATGCCGACACTGCTTTCGCCCACCCGACGCCAGGCTGCGCGCATGGGTTCGCTGCGGCGGACGCTCCAGCCAGCCAGCAGCGTGCAGGCAAGAAGGCCGAAGAGCAGCAGATCGGTCCATAAGACCAGCGGTTGAATGCCCGTCATTCCAGCCTCACCCGCGGATCAACCAGCGTGTACGAAAGATCGGTAAGAATCAGCCCGACGATGTAGAGCAGCGAACCGATGAAGACCATCGCCCGCACCACCGGAAAATCCTGGGCATTGATCGCATCGATGGTGTAGCTGCCAAGGCCGGGAATGCCAAAGAAGGATTCGGTGATCAGGCTGCCCATGAACAGCGACGGAATCACCACAACCACGCCGGTCAGAATCGGGATCATTGCGTTTTTCAGCACATGCCGGAACAGCGCCTGCAGCTCGGACAAGCCCTTGGCGCGGGCCGTACGCACGTAATCCTTGCCCGCCTCCTCCAGGAAAATCGTGCGATACCAGCGCGCGCTGCCGCCGATGCCGGCAATCACCCCGATCACCACCGGCAACACCAGGAAGCGCGACGCGTCCAGCCCCCCGCCGTAGCCCGAAATGGGCACCAGATGCCAGATCTTCGACACCAGCCACTGCCCGCCGATGATGTAGAACAACCCGGAAATGGACATCATCGCCACGCACAGCACCACGCCGGCAAAATCGAGATAACTCGCCCGGAAGAACACCAGCAGCAGCGCAAACGAAACCGTAACCAGCAGCCCGAGCACGAAGGTTGGCAGCGCAATGGCCAGCGACGGCCCCATGCGCGACTGGATCTCGCTGGCAATGTCGCGTCCGTCGTCGGCACGACCAAAATCAAAGACGAACATGCGCAGGGATTTCTCGAAGAAGATCGTTCGGGTGAGCGTTTCGGCGCCCTCGGCACCCGCATTGAAGAGCAGCGGCTTGTCGTAGCCCCGCTCCACCTTCCAGCGCTCGATGGCTTCGGGCGTTACACGCTTGGCACCCAGTTGCATGCGCGCCATGTCGTCAGGTGTGTTCACCACGAAGAACAGCGCAAAAGTAAGCAAATTCACGCCGATCAGGATCAGCGGCGCGTAAAGAAGGCGACGGACAATATAGGCAAACATAGGGGACCTATCCTACATGGCCCGGCGCCGATGACGAAGCCCCCGCCGGGCTTCCGTTCAGCGCCGGGTCGCGCCGCCGATCAGGCCGCGCACGGCTTCCTGAAGGTCGGCCGGCAATACCACCACTTTCGCGTTCTCGGCAGACCCCATGCGCTCGAGCGACGCGATGTATTTCTCGCCCAGCAAAAAGAGCATCGGTGCCGTCTCGGTGCCGATCGCCGCCGTCACCCGGCGGATCGACTCCGCCGACGCCTCGGCCAGCATCACCTGCGCGTTGGCGTCGCGCTTGGACGACTCCAGTCGCGCCTCCGCCTCGAGAATCGCAGCCTGCTTGGCGCCTTCGGCGCGGGTCACCACGGCCTTTCTCTCCCGTTCGGCGGATGCCTGCTGCTCCATCGCCTTCTGCATCGACGAAGACGGCTTGATGTCCTGGATCTCGACCGACTTCACCGTCAGGCCCCAGTCCACCGCCTCGTCGGCAATCATCTCGCGCAAGCGCGCCTTGATCTTGTCGCGGCTCGACAGGGCCTCATCCAGCTCCATCTCGCCGATGATCGAACGCAGCGTGGTCATGATCATGTTGCGGATCGCCTCGGAAAAATCCGTGACGCCATACACCGCCTTCACCGGATCGGTCACCTTCAAGAATGCGATCGCGTTGGTGAGGATCACGGCGTTATCGCGGGTGATCACCTCCTGTTCCTGCACATCCAGGATGATGTCCTTGGTCACCAGCTTGTAGGCCACCTTGTCGAGGTACGGAATGATGATGTTGAGGCCCGGCTTCAGTGTTCCGAAATACTTGCCCAGCCGCTCCACGATCCATTCCTCGCCCTGGGGCACGATGCGCACTCCCTTGGCGATCGTCACCACCACGAAAACCAGGATCGCCAGCACAACCACCATCGCGTTGCTCATTGCCTGCTCCTCAAACTTTCTGAACCTTTAGGAAACTGCCTTCCACCGACACCACCTTCACCCTCTCGCCAAGGGCTATCGGCTCATCCACCACGCACTCCCACTCATCCGAACCGAGAATGGGCTTCTGGAAGCGCACCTTGCCCCGCGCAAACGGCGCCGCCGGCTTCGTCATCAAACCCACCTCGCCGATCGTCTCGCCATCCGACTGCCCGATCAGCGTCTTGTGATCGCCGCGTTTGAAAACGCGAAACCACAGCACCACCATCGCCAGCGAAGCCGCCACCCACAGCGCCACTTGCGCCGTGGCCCCCAGTGGCGCCACCAGCAAGGCCAGCCCCACCAGCAGTGCGCCCAGCCCGAACCAGATGACGAAGAAAGCCGGCACCGCCAGCTCGGCGATCACCAGCGCAAAACCCAGCACAATCCAGTGCCACCATTCCAAGTCCATTTCACCACCTCCGCAGGGCATTCTGAACCAAAGGCGGTGACGGGGCCATGATTGGCGCACATGAAAAAAGGCCGGCTCACCTTTCGGTGGCCGGCCTTTCCTGACGTCAGCCAAAGCTCGGAATTACCGGCCCTTGCTGTGTGCAGCCAGTTGCAGCCAGGTATCCACAACCGTGTCCGGGTTGAGGGAGATGGTCTGGATGCCTTCGTCCATCAGCCATTCGGCAAAGTCAGCGTGGTCGGAGGGGCCCTGACCGCAGATGCCGACGTACTTGCCCAGCTTGTTGGCGCCGTTGATGGCCATCGACAGCAGTTGTTTGACGGCCGGATCGCGCTCGTCGAAAGCGTGGGCCACCAGGCCGGAGTCGCGATCGAGGCCCAGGGTGAGCTGGGTCAGGTCGTTGGAGCCGATGGAGTAGCCGTCGAAGTGCTGGAGGAACTGCTCGGTGAGCAGCGCGTTGGACGGGATCTCGCACATCATGATGAGCTTGAGATCGTTCTCGCCGCGCTTCAGGCCGTGTTCGGCGAGCAGGTCGACAACGCCCTTGGCTTCTTCGACGTTACGCACGAAGGGAACCATCAGCTGCACGTTGGTGAGACCCAGCTCGTTGCGCACCTTCTTCATTGCCGCGCATTCCATCTCGAAGCAATCGCGGAAGCTATGGGCAATGTAGCGGGACGCGCCGCGGAAACCCAGCATGGGGTTTTCCTCTTCCGGCTCGTAGATTTCGCCGCCGAGCAGCTTGCGGTATTCGTTCGACTTGAAGTCGGACAGGCGAACGATCACGGGCTTCGGGTAGAAGGCGGCAGCAATCGTGGCAACGCCTTCGACCAGCTTCTCGATGAAGAACTGCTTGGGCGTGGCGTAGCCGCGGGAACGGCGGGTGATCTCGGCGCGCAGATTGGCCGGCACCTGGCCGATTTCGAGAATCGCCTTCGGGTGGATGCCGATCATGTTGTTGATGACGAACTCGAGACGGGCCAGGCCAACGCCTTCGTTCGGGATCTGGGCGAACTCGAAGGCCAGCTCCGGATTGCCGACGTTCATCATGATCTTCACCGGAATATCGGGCAGGTTGCCGGTATCGGTGGTGACGATTTCGAAGTCGAGCTTGCCGCGGTACACATAACCGGTGTCGCCTTCGGCACAGGAAACGGTGACATCATCGTTCTCGTCCAGCACCTCGGTGGCGTTGCCGCAACCGACGATGGCCGGAATGCCCAGCTCGCGGGCAATGATCGCCGCGTGGCAGGTACGGCCGCCGCGGTTGGTGACGATGGCGGAAGCGCGCTTCATCACCGGCTCCCAGTTCGGGTCGGTCATGTCGGTGACGAGCACGTCGCCGGCCTTCACGCGATCCATCTCGGAGGCATCCTTGACGACGCGAACCTGGCCGGCGCCGATCTTTTGGCCGATGGCGCGGCCGTGGGTCAGCGACTTGCTGTACTGCTTGAGGCGGTACTTTTCAAGGACGTGGCCGGATTGCTGGCTCTTGACGGTTTCCGGGCGGGCCTGAAGGATGTAAAGCTTGCCGTCGTCGCCGCTCTTGCCCCACTCGATGTCCATCGGACGACCGTAGTGCTTCTCGATGATCATCGCGTAGCGGCCCAGCTCGAGCACGTCGGCGTCGGTGAGCGAATACACGTTGCGATCAGCTTCCGGCACGTCGATGGTGCGGGTGGACTTGCCGGCTTCCTTTGTCTCGGAGAAGACCATCTTGATCATCTTCGAGCCGAGGTTACGGCGGATCACTGCAGGCTTGCCCTGGGCCAGGGTGGCCTTGTGAACGTAAAACTCGTCGGGGTTGACCGCGCCCTGCACGACGGTTTCGCCGAGGCCGTAGGAGGCGGTGATGAACACCACGCCGTCAAAGCCGGATTCGGTGTCCATCGTGAACATCACGCCGGAGGCGCCGATGTCGGAGCGGACCATGCGCTGCACGCCGGCGGACAAAGCGACTTCCGCGTGGGTGAAGCCCTTGTGTACGCGATAGGCGATGGCACGGTCGTTGTACAGCGACGCAAACACTTCCTTCATGGCGTGAAGGATGTTGTCGTAGCCGTGGATGTTCAGGAAGGATTCCTGCTGGCCGGCGAAGGAAGCGTCGGGCAGATCTTCCGCGGTGGCGGAGGAGCGCACAGCAAAGCTGCCTTCACCTTCGGCGGTCATCTGCTCGTAGGCGGTCTTGATTTCCGCTTCGAGTGCCGGCGGGAAGGGGGTGTCGACGATCCACTGGCGGATCTGGGCACCGGCCTTGGCCAATGAAACGACGTCATCCACGTCCAGGGTCTCAAGGGCGGCGCTGATGCGCTCGGCCAAGCCCTGGTGGGCCAGGAACTCGCGGTAAGCAGCGGCGGTGGTGGCGAAACCACCGGGAACGCGCACGCTGGCGGGCAGCTGGCTGATCATTTCGCCGAGGGAGGCGTTCTTGCCGCCAACCTGCTCAACGTCGGTCATGCGCAGTTCTTGGAACGGAATGACGTTACGGGCCATATATGAATCTTCCTGGGAGAGAATGAAAAGAAACGCTAAGTATCTTTATGGTGCGGATATTGTAAGTTGTTTTGCTGCTGTGCCGCATGCAGGGTTTATCCTAATGCGTGCGCCATGCCACGCCCCGGCGCCAGGCCGGACCGGAGTCAAGTTGTCGTCCGGGCCCAGCCCTGCGCCCGGAATGGGATAATATGTTCCGTCGCCCGGCGACAAGCCGGGCAAGCGAATTCGCCCTTTCCCTGTTGGCACTTTCATGACCCAGACCCGCTCCGTTTTCTTCGTATCCGACGGCACCGGCATCACTGCCGAAACCCTTGGTCACAGTCTTCTGGCCCAGTTTCCGGATACCCGCTTTCGCCACCACCGCAAGCCGTTTATCGATTCTCCGGACAAGGCACGCGACTGTGTGCAGAAAATCCGCGATGCGGCCGTCGAAAGCGGCCTGCGCCCCATCGTCTTCAATACGCTGGTGGATCCCGACGCCGTAGCCGCCCTGCGCGAAGCGGACGCCCTCTTCCTCGACCTCTTCGAGAAGTTCATCGAACCCCTGGAGAGCGAGCTGGGCCAGCGCTCGACCCACGCCGCCGGCCGTTTCCACGGCATCGCCGACAGCCTGGACTACAAGCGCCGCATCGAGGCGATCAACTTCACCCTCGCCCACGACGACGGCGTCTCCCACGCCGACCTGAAAGAGGCGGATGTGATACTCGTCGGCGTGAGCCGTTCCGGCAAGACGCCGACCAGCCTGTACCTGGCCATGCAGTTCGGCATCAAGGCGGCCAACTACCCGCTGATCCCGGAAGATTTCGAGCGCAACAAATTGCCTCCTGAACTGGTTCATCACCGCAGCAAGCTTTTCGGCCTCACCATCGGGCCCGACCGCCTGTCGCAGATCCGCCAGGAGCGTCGCCCCAACAGCCGCTACGCGTCGATGGAGAACTGTCTCCACGAAATCGAGGCGGCCCAGCGCATGATGAAGCGCGAAGGCATCAAGTGGCTCGACTCCACCGCCAAGTCCATCGAAGAAATCTCCACCATCATCCTGCAGGAAGTGCGCCTCGACCCGCCGTCTTACTGACAGGCAGCCATCCCGGGCCAGGCAAAATACCCGGCCACGGGATCGCCGGACCGCATGCCGTGTCCAACCCTCATATAACAAGGAGAGCCCCCGATGAAACGTAACCGACTCGGGCGCCGCGGCGGACTGCCGCGCGACGCCGAACAACTCCTGTGGCTCGCCAACGGCCTGGCCGATTCCAGCAGCCGCGCTGAAGACCACTTCTGGGACCAGCGCCTCGCCGACGCGGTCGATGGCATGCTGCGCGCCGACGACGAAGACGCCTTCAACACCGCCCTCGACCACCTCTCCACGGCCAGCCCCCATGCCTACGACGAACTCGCCGACATGATCGAGTCGCGTGCCGAGGGCGCCCTCAATTCCGACGACCAGCACGACGTGCTGCTGATCGCTGCGCCGGTGATGGCCTGGTCACGCTACCGCATTCCAGCCGCGCCGATTGCCGCTGCCGTGATGGCCAACCTGCGCGTGCACCTCAAGGCCCACGTGCTCGCCAAGGGCGTCAAGCTGGCGCTGGCCGACTTCCTGTTCAGCCCCGACCAGCTTCCCCAGGGTTACTGCGCCACCGCCGACTTCGCGATCCACCTGGGCAAGTCAGCCGGCGACGACACCGATCTGCACATCAAGACCGACAACCTGCCGGAAACCGCCCAGTTCCTGTCCGACACCCGCTACATGCTCGGCGCGGTCGTCGTGCCCAAGGGCGCCCCGATCTTCCGCTGGCAAGAAGAAGAGTGCACCCGCGAACAGGCCCTCGAACAGTGGCGCGCCCAGGGCGGCGCCTGCATCGCCCCGCTGCTCACCGGCTGCGCCTTCGAAGTCGTGCTCCCCAACGCCTATTTCGCAGCCAGCCGCGAAGCCGACAAGGCCTCCCGACCCTACTCCATCCAGGCTTCCGCCGCCTTCCTGTCCACCACCCTCGACGCGCCGGCCGCCGGCCTGCGTGCCGTCGTCGCGCCCTTCTTCGAGCGCCAGGTGGAAGAGTTCCGCATCGGCTTCACGCTGCGCGGGCAAAACGAAGTCGTGCACGGCGTGGTGTGGCCGCTGCTGGGCGCCGAAGACGAAAGCAGCGAGACCCTCGCGGAAATCGAAGCCACCCTGCGCGCCTGCGGCATTGCCGACGTGCTGGTGCTGGACAACGAATTCCCCATGGAATACTGCGACGATTGCGGCGCCCCGATGTACCCGTCGCCGGAAGGCGAAGCCGTACATGCCGAGCTGCCTGAAGAGCAGGCCGAGCAGATGCCCAAGCACCTGCACTGAAAGGCCGAATAACAATCCCGATCTCGCAACACCGCTACTCGTTGCGACTTCGGGCCTCTGCTCGCCACGACTGCTCCGACCCTTCAGGTTGTTTTGGGTTGAGTGAATACCCCCGGAGAACGCCATGACCCGCAAGATAGAAAAGACCGACGCCGAATGGCGCGAGCTGTTGTCACCCGAGGAATATCAGGTAACCCGCCAGAAAGGCACCGAGCGGGCCTTTACCGGCCGTTACTGGGATTGCCATGAGGCCGGGCAATACCGCTGCACCTGCTGCGGCACCGAACTTTTTTCATCCGAGCACAAGTTCGACTCCGGCTGCGGCTGGCCGAGCTTTTATGCCGCGTCGGCCCCCGAAAATGTCGAGGAAGCCGAGGACCGCAGCCACTTCATGGTGCGAACCGAAGTGCTGTGCAACAACTGCGGCGCCCACCTCGGGCACGTCTTCGAGGACGGCCCCGCCCCCACCGGGCTACGCTACTGCATCAACTCGGTTTCGGTGAAGCTCGAACAGGATTAGCAAAACCCGCGGCGGCGGCGCCCCGCTAGGGCAGCATCGCCGCCAGCGTCTTGGAGCGGAAATCCCGCCGGTAAAGCACCGCCACGATCAGCGTGGTGATCGCCGAGAAGATCCACGGATCCACAAACCAGAACACCGCAGCCAGGCCGAAGTAGTAGGCCCGGATGCCGCGGTTGAACTCGTCACCCGACAGCGCGTTGATCCTGGCAAAGCGCTGCGCGTATTCTTCCGTTCCCTCACCAGGCGGAGGCGCGGCGCCCACCAGCAGCGACAGCATGTTGAACTGGCGCAGCGACCAGGTGAACTTGAAGTAGGCCACGATGAACACCGTGAGCAACAACAGGAGCTTCACCTCCCACACGTCCCGCGACACATGCTTGGCGAAAGGCAGATCCGAAGCGGCGTCGATCAGCTTGTCCATCGTGCCGAGCAGGGCCAGCAGGCCGGCGATCACGTAGATCGTGGTGTTGGCATAAAAGGACACGCTCTGCATCAGGTTGCCGATCAGCGCCGCGTCCCCCACCCGCCCTTCCCGCCTCAGCAGTTGCCGGCCCCATTCAAGACGAAAATGGTGACTCGCCCCGAGCAGCCCGCGCATACTGCCCAGCGGGCCGTGCTCGACGACCCAGCCATAGCCCGCCCAACACGCAAAAAACCAGGCGAGGGCGATCCAGTCCGCCAGCGCAAATGCCGACAGCCATGCGCCACTCATCAGCGCGCCTCCAGCAGGAAGTCGCGGATCGGAGCGATCTGCGCAGCATCCATGAGGGTGGGTGCGTGGCCCACATCCGGCACTTCAACCAGTCGCGCCTTCGGCCCGCGGGTCGTCATCTGTGCCGCCGTATCATGCAGCAGCAGGTCGGATTCGGCCCCGCGCATCACCAGCGTCGGGCTGGAAATGGCTTCGTAGATGGGCCACAGATTCACGTCGGCAAGGATGGGCGTCTTGCGAAAGGGCTCGCCGATGCCCGGGTCGTAGCGCATCGCCCAACCGCCATCCACCTCCTTGAGCGAGGTTTCGGACAAATGCCGCCACTGGGCGTCGGTCAACCGGCCAAACGGCGCACTCACCTCACGGATATAAGATTCACCGGCCTCGTAGCTCGGAAACACCGGTGCATTGCCGACGTACTGCCCGATGCGCCTCAACGAAGCAGCCGTCACCACCGGCCCCACGTCATTGAGCACCAGCCGGCGGATCGGGTTGTCGGGCATGCTGGCGATGATCATGCCGATCAGGCCGCCCATCGACGTCCCCATCCAATGCACCGTTTCCACGTCCAGGCGTGCGATCAGCGTGATCATGTCGGCCACGTAGGTCGGCAACTGGTAGTCGTCCTTGACCGCCAGCCAGCCACTGCGGCCACGGCCGACCACGTCCGGACAGATCACCCGGTAGTGGGGCGCCATGGCCCGTGCCAGATCGTCGAAATCACGCCCGTTGCGGGTCAGGCCGTGCACGCAGACCAGCACCCGCGGGTTGTGGGGATCGCCCCATTCCGTGTAGGCCATGCGATGAAAACCGTGGGCGCCGATGCACTGGACGCTGCGCAGGCGCGGTTCGGGCGCCACCGGTTCGGGGGCAACTTCGGTGAGTGGTGCCGGAACGGGCGACATGGGCGCGGGCGGCGTGGCAGGCGCACCGGCAAAGAGCTTGCGGAGGGCGGCGAGGAGGCTCATGGTCGGTCAGGAACACTGCGAAAAAGAGTGGGGCAAGCATAGCATCCGGCGGCGGCCTGCCGCCTTCAGCGGCCGTGCCAGTAGCGCGGCGCCAGATCGCGGGCGGTATCGACGCGAAGCCCAGCGTGGCCCAGATTGACAATCACCGCCCCGCTGGCATCGGTGCGCAGAATGCCGGCGCCAGAGGCCGACCAGCGTGCCCACACCTCGGCGTTGGGATGGCGGAAGCGGTTGCGGTAGCCCACCGGAAAGATCACCCAGCGCGGCCGCGTCGCTTCGATGAAGGCCGGTGTCGATGAGGTCCGGCTGCCGTGGTGAGGTACGACCAGCACGTCGCTGGCCAGGCCGGCCGTATTCCGCGCAAGCAGCCCGGCCTCGGAAACCGCTTCGATATCGGAGGTCAGCAACAGGCGCCGGCCGGCCGCCTCGACGCGCAGCACGCAGGCGGCATCGTTGGTCTTGCGCGGCCGGGCGCCATCGGCAAGCGCTTCAGGATGCAGCATGGTGAAACGCACGCCATCCCACTCCCAGCCCTGCCCGGCCACGCAGGGCTGGTGGCGGGTGCCGGCAATCAGCCGGGCCGGGTGGTTCTGCGGCAACGAGCTCAGCACCTCGCCAACCGGAATGCCGGTAAGCACGGCCTCGGCGCCACCGGCGTGGTCGTTGTCCTGATGGGTGACGATCAGCGTATCGAGCCGGCGCACGCCCAGCGCCTTGAGGTAGGGCAGGAGGATGCGCTCGCCGCTGTTGGCATCGGTCGAGAAAGCCGGGCCGGTATCGTAGATCAGGTCGCGGGTAGCGGTCTGCACATGCACCGCAAGGCCCTGCCCCACATCAAGGACGCTCACCTTCGCTTCGCCCGGGGCCGGCCGGAGCGGCGTCCACAACACCAGCGGCACCAGCAAGCTCAGCCCCACCCAGCGCACCGGCGTGCCTCGCGGCAACAGCGCCCAGATGCAGCCAAGGCTTGCCAGCACGGCCAGCAGCGGCGGCGGCGCGGCCTGCTGCCAGTAGGCCCAGGGCAGATCCGCCAGCCACTGCACCGGCAGCATGGTCAGCGCAAAGGCGCCGTGGGCCAGGTCGGCCAGCATTTGCAAGGGCAGGATCGCATAGCCGATCGCCAAGGGCGTTACGACAAAGCTGACCAGGGGAATCGCGATCGCATTGGCCAGCGGCGACACCAGCGAGAACTGCTGGAACAGCACCAGCAGCGCCGGCACCAGCCCGAGGGTGATCGCCCACTGGGTGCGCAGCGCCTCCTTCAGCCGCCCCTCGCTGGCCAGCCGGCCGCTACCCACCAGAAGCAGCAGCGCAACCGCGCCGAAAGACAACCAGAAGCCGGCCGCCAGCACCGCCCACGGGTCGAGCACCAGCACCACGCCCAGCGCCAACGCAAGCACCCGGCTCGGCGCCGTCTCGCGACGCAGGACCAGGGCCAGCGCCACGCAGCCCAGCATGTAAAGGGTGCGCTGGGCCGGCACGCCCCAGCCGGCCAGCAGGCAATAGACGAAGGCTGTCGCAAAGCCGGCCACCACGCCCGCCTGCTGGGCCGGCCAGCGCAGGGCCAGCGAGGGGCTGCGGCGCCATATACCGCCAAGCGCCGCGGCGAAAAGTGCGGCGATCATCGTGACGTGCAAACCGCTGATTGCGACCAGGTGCGAAATTCCGCTGCGCGCAAAAACCCGCCACAGCTCGGGCGCAATCGCGCGCTGGTCACCCACCGCCAACGCAACCAGCACACCGGCGTAAGGGGCGTCGGGCAAGGCCTGCCTGAAGCGCTCCCGAACGCCTTCGCGCAGGCGCAGGACGGTGTTCATCACGCCGGGCACGCAGGCCTCGAGCCGGGCATTGTCGTCCGCCGGCCGCACGTAGCCGGTGGCGCGGATGCCCTGCTCCAGCAGCCAGCCCTCGTAATCAAAACCGTGGGGATTGACGTTTCCATGCGGCCGCTTGAGGCGCACCGTGAGGCGCCAGCGCTCGCCCGCACGGACATCGGCCAGCGCTGCCGACTCCTCGTCGCGAAAACCCGAGTACCAGGCCACCGAAATGGTCCGCGGCAGCGGTGCGGCACTCTCCTCCACCTCAAGCACAAAACGCAGGCCGCGCTCGAAGGCCTGGGGCAGCGACGCCACCACACCCGTCACGATCACGTCGCGCCCTTCCCATGCGGCCGGCAGGGCCTCGGCGAGGCGCAGCTCGGCCCGCCAGGCTGCATAGCTCCAGCCCATGGCGGCCATCGCCAACGCCGTCAGCACGGCCCCGACACCACGCCACAGCGGAGCCCGCCGGCGCGACACGCCCCATGCCAGCGCGCCAAGCCCCAGCCCGCCACCCAGCGCAGCGGCCATCGCCGGCGGTGACGGCAACGCGGCCCCGAGCTGGCAGACGAAAATGCCAGCCGCAAATGCCAAAACGATAATTCGCATAGGCCGGAATTTAGCCGAAATCCGGCGCACCGTAGCGGAAACACGAAGCCAGGACGACTCGGTTAGAATCAGCGACCAAGATCCGGGCCTGCCCCGCAACCGGCCCGCCCCCACCATGCGACGACAGCTCAAGCGCTACCTGCCCAGTCATGAGAAGCTCGCCGCCAACCGCTGGCTGGCACCTTTTGGCTCAAGCCTTTTCCACCCCCGCCTGTGGCACCTCAACCGCCACTCCGTGGCCGGAGCCGTTGCCGTGGGGCTGTTCTGCGGCCTGATTCCCGGCCCGCTCCAGATGCTTGCCGCCGCGCTGTGCTGTCTGGCCTTCCGGGTCAATCTGCCGCTGGCGCTGGTCACCACCCTGTACACCAATCCGCTCACCCTGGTGCCGCTCTACATTGCGGCGTTTTCGATCGGCGAATGGATTCTCGGCAATGGCAGCGGCCACTTCACCGCGCCGCCGGAATGGGGCGACACGAGTCTCATGGTGTGGATCGAACACCTTGCCGGGTGGATGGCGGGGCTGGGACGCCCGCTGTTCATCGGGCTGGTCGCGCTGGCCTCCGGCCTCTCGCTGGCCGGCTACCTGCTGACCCGTCTCGCCTGGCGCAGCTATCTCATCCACAACTGGCGCAAGCGCAGAAACCGCAAGTCTTGAAAATCACCTACTTCATCGCGCTGCTGCGCCGCCTGCTGCATTTGCGCAAACGCAAAAAGGCCGTGTGCGCGCCAAAGCGCCACAGCCAGCTGCCGCGCATCCTCCTGCGCATCTACTTCGCGGCCGGATTCCTCGTCGCGCTCCTGGCCGTCGGCACGGCGGGTTTCTACGTGGCAGGCGGCGACAAGGCCGATTTGTCCGACGCCTTCTACATGACCATCATCACGGTCACCACCGTCGGCTACGGCGAAGTCGTGCACATCGACGGTTTTGCCGAACGCTTCTTCGCCGGCATGATCGCGTTGGCGGGCTTTGGCGCCGTCACCTTTCTTTTCACCAGCCTGACCGTTTTCTTCCTCGAAAGCGATCTTGATTTCACCCTGCGGAGACGTCGCATGGAAAAGCAGATTCGCAAGCTCCACGGCCATTACATCATTTGCGGCTTCGGCCGGGTCGGACGCAACGTGGCCAACGAACTGACCACCACCCATCGCCATTTCGTCGCCATCGACTCCGACGAAGTTGCCCTGGAAGCCCAGCGCGATCGCCTGCCCGGGCTGGTTTACCTTGGCGGCGACGCCAGCGACGACGATCTGCTGCTTTCAGCCGGGATCCACGATGCCCAGGGCGTTTTTGCCGTCACCGGCGACGACAGCCGCAACCTGATGATCGTGTTCACCGCCAAGCAGCTCAATCCGAACGTGCGCATCGTGGCCCGCTGCCACGAGGTTCGCAACACCGAAAAGCTGCGCAAGGCCGGTGCCGACAGCGTGATCTCGCCAGATTTCACCGGCGGAATGCGGATCGCCTCCAGCATGATCCGACCCCACGTCGTGTCCTTCCTCGACGAAATGCTCCGCTCCGAACTCAAGCTGCGCCTCGAGGAGGTGCGGGTGCCCCAGCACTTCGAACCCCGCGCGCTCGACACCCTGCGCCTGCGCAGCCCCAACTACGTGCTGCTGGCCGTACGCAGCCACGGTGACGTGGTCTTCAACCCGCCCAAGGAATTCATGCTCGAAGCGGACCAGCACGTCATCGCAATGGCTTCGCCCCTCGGGCGGCAGGAACTCGAAAGCGCGCTGATGCCCGAATGAGGCGCACAGCCTGCGCGCTGATGTGACAAGGCCCTGGAGCGCCAGCGTTCCAGGGCCTTTTTGCACTGCGGATGACGCGGGCTCAGATCCTGAAGTGAGCCACTTCCTGGCGCAACTGCTGGGCCAGGCTTTCCAGGTGACGGGCCGTATCCGCGGTATCCCTGACCGCCGCACTGTTCTGCTCGGCCATCTGGGCGATGTGCTCCACGTTGCGGGCAATCTCGGTGCTCGCGGCGCCCTGCTCGCGCAGGGCCGACGAAATGTCGGCCACCGCCCCGAGCACCTGGGTTGCACCGGTACGGATCTGCTCCATCGAGGTGCCGGCCTGCTGTGCCAGCACCACGCCGTCCTGCACCCGCGTCACGCCGTCCTGCATGGTATCCACGGCGCGTGCCGTGCCGCTCTGGATCGAAGCCACCATGCCGGTGATCTCGCCGGTCGCCTTTGCGGTGCGTTCGGCCAGCTTGCGCACCTCGTCGGCAACCACCGCAAAACCACGTCCGGTTTCACCGGCGCGGGCGGCCTCGATGGCCGCATTGAGGGCCAGCAGGTTGGTCTGGTCGGCGATCTCCTTGATCGAACTGACGATCGTCGAGATTTTCGCCGACTGGTCGCCCAGATCCTGGATCACCGTTGCCGACTCGCGCACCGAAGTGGCGATGCGCTCCATCTCGCTTACCGTCCTCGCCACCACCGTTCCACCTTCGGCAGACAAACGCCCCGACGCCGAGGAGATGCCTTCCGCCTCGGAGGCGCTGCTGGCAATCTCCTCGATCCCGACCGTCATTTCCTCGACCGCCGCAGCCATGCTCGATGCCGCCTCGCTTTGCTGCTCGGAACCCACCGACACCCGCGTTGCGGAACTGGCGAGCGACACCGCCGCGCTCGTCACATCGTTGGCGCCGTTCTGAACCTTGCCGATCACATCGGCAAACGACTGTGCCATTTCGTTGAATTGATCGGCGACCAGCCGCAGTTCGTCGTCGGCCGAAAACTCAATGCGCGAACGCAGGTTGCAGGCCGCCAGCTCACGGGCTCCGGCACGCAGTTCGTTCACCGACTGAATCACCGCGATGCAGAAGGCCGACGAGAGATACAGAAGAACCAGCACCGCCAGCGCGGCAAGCACCGCATTGATGGTCAGCGCCCGGTTCAAACGGTCGAGTCGCGCGGAAAGCAGAGCCTGGGTGCCCGGAATGAGCACTTCGTAGGTCTGGGCGTAGGTCATGTCGATGGCCTTGGTGGCCAGCGCAAAATACACCGGTGCGGCCATCTCGAAATCGCCCTTGAGGATGTGTTCCTGCAGCTCATTGACGACGCTGGAGGTCACGACGGCGAATTCCTGCTCCAGCCTGGAGAGAGACGTCTGGAGCGCCGGATTGTTGGCCGCCGCCCGCTGCAGGTTCTCATTGAAGTCGGCCAGGGCCATGTTCAGTTCGCCAAGCTGCGAGCTGATATCGAACTGACGCTGCTCGTCCAGGGCCTTGGCCGCCAGCACGCCGGTGCCCATCGCCCGCAAACGGCCCAGCCGCTCGGAGACATCCGGCACGCGCCGCATCACGTTGTCGATGAGGTAATAGCTGTCGGCCGAAGGATCGAGGGTCAGGTTGCCGTCGTCGCTCATGTCGTGCAGCGCAAGCACGATCTTGCGGATGAGCGCCGTGTGGGCGAGCAGGTTGTCGCGGGGCTTCATCTGCAGCCCGCCGGACTGGATGGCCTCCCACCCCGTCCGGACCTCGCTCCAGCGCTTGCCGACCGTGGCGGCAGAGCTGGTAGCAAGCACCTCGTCGGCCGCTTTCATCGCCGCGGCCATTTCGCCGGTCTTCTGCTGCAGCGCGGGCCGCATCTCCTCGTTGCCGTTCAGGACCCCGGAGGACAAGCCCCGATGCTGCTGGGAAACCTGGAGAACCTTGAGCAGACGGGGAACCCGCTGCAGGGCATCGGCTTCCCTCTCGGTGAAAACGACGCTCTCGCGCAGGGAAAGGGCGAGCTGAACGAGCAGGAATCCGATCACCAGCAGGGCTATCAGCCCGAGCAAGGCGAATTTCGCCGGATAACGCATGCGGTTCAGAATCGCCACCGCCGGCGCAAAAATAGCTTTCATGATCTCTCCGACAGGTTCGGCCCGAACCAAATGGTCCTTCCACGTGTGAGGCCTTATCGGCCCCCCTGCCGGCAAACTTGAGGCCCCCCGCTCACCGCCGGCGGCTTGCCGGAAGCCCTGGCACCCGCCCGTCGGACACTCAGAAACCCGCGTCGAGGACACCGTCCTGAAGCCGCAGCACACGGCTGGCCCGGCCCGCCAGGCTGACGTCATGAGTCACGATGACGAAGCCGGTGCCCTGCTCCTCGGCCAGCTCCAGCATCAGCGCAAAAACCTTTTCGGCGGTCTGGCGATCCAGGTTGCCGGTCGGCTCGTCGGCCAGCACGCAGGCCGGCCGGGTGACCAGCGCACGGGCAATGGCCGCCCGCTGGCGCTCGCCGCCGGAAAGTTCGCCCGGCGTGTGGTCGAGGCGATGCCCCAGCCCCACCGCCTTCAGGGTTTCGGCGGCACGGGCAAGCGCCTCTTCGCGCTTCATGCGCCGCACGAACAGCGGCATGGCCACGTTTTCAAGGGCCGAAAACTCCGCCAGCAAATGATGGAACTGGTAGATGAAACCCAGCGACTCGTTGCGCAACCGGCCCCGCTCGGCATCCGAAATCGTCGAGAAATCCTTGCCCAGCAGTTTCACCTCGCCCGCCGACGGCACGTCCAGCCCGCCCAGCAGATGCAGCAGGGTGCTCTTGCCGGAACCCGATGTTCCCACCACCGCCACCCGCTCGCCGGGCGCCACCGACATGGATACGTCGCGCAGCACCTCCACCGCGTCGGCGCCTTCGCGGAAGGACTTGGACAGGCCGCAGCACTCGATCACGCGCGGCTTCATGGATGCATCACTCATAGCGCAGGGCCTCCGCCGGGTTGAGGCGCGACGCCCGCCAGCTGGGATAAAGCGTCGCCACCAGGGTCAGAACGAAGGAAACCGCGCTGATCGTGATCACGTCCGACCATTGCAGCTCGGAGGGCAGATCGGAAATGTAATAGACGTCCTTGGCCAGGAACTGCACGCCCAGGGCCTGCTCGATGGCCGGCACCACCACGTCGATATTGAGCGCCAGCCCGACGCCGCCGAGCACCCCGATCGCCAGCCCGATGAAGCCGATCAGCGCGCCCTGGATCACGAAGATGCCCATGATCGACCCCGGGCTCGCCCCCAGCGTACGCAGGATGGCGATGTCGGCCTGTTTGTCCTGCACCGCCATCACCAGCGTCGACACAATATTGAAGGCGGCCACCGCCACGATCAGCAGCAGGATGATGAACATCACGTTCTTCTCGATCTGCACGGCCCGGAAAAAATTGGCGTGGCTGCGCGTCCAGTCGGATACCTGGGTGTCCACATCCACATACTGCATCAGCTCGCGGGCCACCCGCGGGGCGGCAAAAAGATCGTCCAGCTTGAGACGAACGCCGGTAACCCGGTCTTCCATGCGGTAAAGGGTCTGGGCATCCTGCAGGTGGACCAGCGCCAGGCTGGAATCGTATTCGTACATGCCCACTTCAAAAATGCCCACCACCCTGAACTGCTTGAGCCGCGGGAGGATCGCCGCCGGCGTCACCAGGCCCTGGGGCGCGATGAGCGTCACCTTGTCGCCCATCGTGACGCGCAGTGCCCGCGCCAGATCGGCCCCGAGCACGATGCCGAAGGCCCCCGGCTGCAGCGCATCGAAGCGCCCGAAACGCATGTGCTGGGCAAAGTCGGCCACCTTGTCCTCGGCATCCGGCAACACCCCGCGCACCAGCGTGCCCCGCACCGTCTGGTCGAAAGACAGCATGGCCTGGGCCTGCACAAAGGGCGCCGACGCCTTTACGCGGGGATGCTTCGCCACATCGTCGGCCACCCGCTGCCAGTTGGTCAGCTCGCCGTCGAACCCGCTCACCTGCACGTGGGAGGCCACGCCGAGAATGCGCGTGCGCAGTTCGCGCTGAAAGCCATTCATCACCGACAGCACGACGATCAGAGCCGCCACGCCAAGGGCAATGCCAAGCATCGACACCAGCGAAATAAAGGAAATAAAGCGATTGCGGCCCTGCGCGCGCCGCTTGGAGCGGGTGTAGCGCAGGCCGACGAGGAGTTCATAGGACATTGAAAGGGAACCGGTAATGCAGAAACGCCGGCACGCGGCGCGAGGCCGCATTGTGCCGCAGTTGGCCCCCGCCGAAAACGTGGATGTGGCACCGGCCCGCCAACGGACCGCGACGTAATCACGCTTGCACTAAGCCCGGCCGCGTCATAATTCGCGATCACGCCCCGTCACCAGGAATCCAGGATGCATCCCCTCCTTCGCAGCGCCATCGTCGTTTCGCTCGCCATGCCCTGGGCTCCTGCAATGGCGCTGAACGCCACCGTGACCGAAAGCGGCGAGCTGCACACCCAGCCCTATTTCACCGCGCCCCGCATCGCCCCCGTTCACCGCCTGAGCACCGTCGAAGTGCTGGAGCGGCGCCGGGACTGGGTGCGGATCGAGATCGGCGGCAATCGCAGCGGCTGGGTTCCGGAGCGCAGCCTGGATCTCTCAACGCAGGCCCCTGTCCGCGCCGACGCCCTTCCCGCCGCCCCGCCCGGCACCGCGCCGCAATGGATCCCGCGCAGCACGCCACGCGCCTCCAACCACGCCCTGATCCTGCCCCTCGGCGACGCCGCACACGCCGACGCAGCCAGCGCCACCGCCATCGCACGCCTGATGGGCATACCCGACGCCAACATCCAGCAGCCGGCCCCGGGCGAACTCGACGCCGACGGCCTGCGCCGCGCGCTGGCCGGGCTCGATGCCCGCCTCGGCAGCGACGACCGTGCCTTCATCTACCTGTCCGGCCAGGGCAGCCGCACGTGCGGCGACGCGATCGTCACCGCAAGCCGGGAGAACTTCCTGCTGGCCGAATTCACCCGCTACCTCCTCAACCTCGCCCGCAAGGCCGACAAGCTCGTCGTCGTCATCGATGCCGGCCGCGGCGATGGCCGTGCCAGCGGGCTCACCGGGCGTTACACCGCCGGCGCCTCCGCCTGCAGCGGTGACTCCCAGGCCCCCGCGTCGCCCGGCAACAACGTGCTGATCGTGCACGCCAGCCGCAGCGGCCAGAACGCCTTCGCCGACGACAAGGGCGGCCTCGCCACCCAGGCCCTGCGCGCCTGCCTCGACAGCCAGGCCAATCCGGCCGGGCTGGCAAACGGCGACGCATGGCGGCGCTGCGCCCAGGCCACCATCGACAGCCGCGGCGGCCCGCAGCACATCACCCTCGGCGGCAACCCGGCCCTGATTCCCGCCCCCGGTCTCGTCGGCAGCGGCCCCACCGACCCGCGCCAGCTGCTGCAGGCCATTCACGCCCAGAAGAGCGAGCGCCGCAGCGTCAGCATTGGCGGCCTGCGTCCCGGCTACCGGGCGGGCGAAAGCATCCAGCTCACCGTCACCGGGCCAAAATCCAGCTCCCCGCAGTTCAGCTCCCTTTACCTGCTGGCCGCCGGCGACAAGGGTTTCACCCTGCTCCATCCCGGCCCGGCAGCGCCCGCCGAACGCTTCGAAGGCAGCCAGACCCTGAACCTGCCCATCGACCCGGCCACCCGCGAGGCCATCGGCAGCGGCCGGCTGCGCCTCCTCGCCCTCGTCACCGACAGCCCGCGCAACTTCCAGCGCAGCGGCTTCGGCGGTGCGGGCGCCCGCGTCGCCACCGCCCCCGCGGACGCCCGCACCCTGCGCGACCTGCCCCTCGAAATCCTCGGCGGCGACAACAGCCCCACCTGTCAGCACAGCGAGACCCGCAATCTCGGAGCCGGCCGCGCGCGCCAGTGCTCGGCCGCCTTCGGCGCGGCCCTCGCCGACATCACGATCACCCCCTGAAGCGGCGCGGCGGCCGGCCGGGGGGCCGCCACGTGATAAACTTCGGCGCCGGATTTTCACCTTTCAATCCGGCACTTACCGGACACTCCCCCCCGCAATCCATGCAGTTCCACCTCGTTCTGCCCGGCCTCGCCTGGCCCTCGGGCGCCGCGTCCCAGATAGCCGACGCCCCGCCGCTCACCGCCCTGTCCACCCTGCTCGGCCATGCCCGCCACGACTGGCAGCCCACGCTGGCCCCCGAAACCTGGCTGGCCCGGCAATTCGGCGCCAACGCGGCCCGCCTGCCCTATGCCGCCCTGCGCCGCGGCGGCGAAACCCCGCCACCCGAGCCCGGCGCCCACTGGCTGTGCTGCGATCCGGCACACCTTCATTTCTCCCGCGACAGGCTGCTCCTCGCCGACGCCTCGAGCCTCGCCATCACCCGCGCCGAAGCCGACACGCTGATCACCGGGCTGAACGAACTCTTTGCCGACATCGGCCGCTTCGAAGCCCCGTCACCCGACCGCTGGTATGTGGCGCTGACCGAAGAGCCGCGCCCGTTCTTCCACCCGCTGGCCGACGTCAATGGCCGGCCGATACAGCTCTTCATGCCCGAAGGCGAAGACATCGCCCGCTGGGCACGCCTCGCCAACGAACTCGAAGTGTGGCTCTACAACCACCCGATCAACGCCGCGCGCGAGGCCACCGGCCAGCGCAGCATCAACGGCGTGTGGCTGTGGGGTGCCGGCCCGCAGGATCTGCCCCTCCGCGCCCCGGCCAGCCAGATCCAGGCCGACGCGCCCTTCGCCCGTGGACTGGCACTGCACGCCGGCATCACGCCGCGGCCAGCCACCCGCTACATCGAGGGCACCGGCTTCGCGGTCATCGACACCCTCCAGCGCCCGTCCCTGCACTTCGACGCCACCGCATGGCTGAGCGCCATCGCGCAGCTCGAAACCGACTGGTTCGCCCCGCTGCTCAAAGCCCTCAAGGCCAAAAAAATCACCGCGCTCCGCATCAGCGCCCCCGGCGACAAACACCACTTGCAGCTCGACGTCGCAGCGTCCAGCCTGTGGAAGTTCTGGCGCAAGCCCCGGCCGCTGGCCGCGCTCCTGGCCACCGCCCCGCAACCGAACCCCCAAAACCCATGACCCGTATCCTGACCCGCCCGGTGCCCACGCGTGCCGTCACGCGGCTGCTCGAAGCCGGCACCCATCCGCTGCTCGCCCGCCTCTACGCCGCCCGCGGCATCGAAAGTCGCGACCAGCTCGACTACAGCCTCAAGTCGCTGCTGCCGCCGGCCCGGCTCAAGGGCGTGCATGAAGCCGCCCAGATCCTCGCCGACGCCATCGAGGCCGGCGCGCGCATGCTCATCGTGGCCGACTACGACTGCGACGGCGCCACTGCCTGCGCGGTGGGCATCCGGGCCCTGCGGGCCTTTGGTGCCGACGTGGGCTACCTCGTGCCCAACCGCTTCGAATACGGCTACGGCCTCACCCCGGCCATCGTCGAACTGGCCGCAAAAATGGAACCGGACCTGCTGATCACCGTCGACAACGGCATCGCCAGCGTCGAAGGCGTGGCCGCCGCGCGGGAGCACGGCATCGCCACCGTCATCACCGACCACCACCTGCCGGGCGACGAACTGCCCGAGGCCGACGTGATCGTGAACCCCAACCAGCCCGGCTGCGACTTCCCCAGCAAGGCGCTGGCCGGCGTCGGCGTGATGTTCTACACCATGCTCGCGCTGCGCGCCGAGCTGCGCGAGCGCGGCGCCTTCGAGGGCAAGACCGAACCCAACCTGGCCGAACTCCTCGACCTCGTGGCCCTCGGCACCGTGGCCGACGTGGTCAAGCTCGACCACAACAACCGCATCCTGGTGTCGCAAGGCCTTCAGCGCATGCGCGCCGACCGCATGCAGCCGGGCATCCGGGCCCTGTTTGCCGCCGCCGGCCGCGACGCCGCCCGGGCCACCACCTTCGACATGGGCTTCGCCCTCGGCCCACGCCTCAATGCCGCCGGCCGCCTGGCCGACATGTCGCTGGGCATCGAATGCCTGATCACCGACGACATGGGCCGTGCCATCAACATCGCCCAAGAGCTCGACACCCTCAACCGCGAACGCCGCAGCATCGAAGCGGGCATGCAGGAAGAAGCCATGGCCGGGCTCGACACCATCGACCCGGGCAGCCGCGCCAGCCTCACCCTGTTCGAACCCGAATGGCACCAGGGCGTCATCGGCATTCTCGCCGGGCGCATCAAGGAGAAATTCCACCGCCCGACCATCGCCTTTGCCCGCGGCAACGACGGCGAACTCAAGGGCTCGGGCCGCTCGATTCCGGGCCTTCACCTGCGCGACGCCCTCGACCTCGTGACCAAGCGGGCGCCCGGCCTGATCCTGAAATTCGGCGGCCACGCCATGGCCGCTGGCCTGACCATCAACGAAGTCGATCTCGCCCGCTTCGAGGAGATTTTCGAGACCGTGGTGCACAGCCTGATCGACCCGGCCGACCTGACTCGCAGCCTGGAAACCGACGGCGCGCTCGAAGACAGCCTCTACAGCCTTGAAACCGCCCGCCTGCTGGAGAGGGAAATCTGGGGCCAGGGCTTCGCGGCACCGGTCTTCGACGACACCTTCCGGGTCGAAAACCAGCGCATCCTCAAGGACAAGCACCTCAAGCTGCAGCTGAAAAAGGGCGCCACCCGCATCGACGCGATCCAGTTCAACCACGCCGACCCGGCGGGCCAGACCATCCACGCAGCCTTCCGGCTGGCGGTAAATGAATACAACGGCGTGTCGAGCATCCAGCTGATGCTCGAACATTTCGAGTAGCCCCGGCTGCGTTCGAGCCCGCCCGTAAAAAACAAAACCCCCGGAAAAAACCGGGGGTTCGTCAGCAGTCTGAACAAGACTTTCAGCTCATTTTGGTGAGCACATCAGGCCGCGCTCAGTTAGCTACCCCACGCACGGCGTCAGCCACGTTGCGGCCATTGACCCGCACGACGGCAATCGTGTGCCCGGTTCCATCCACCTCAACCGGCTCGACGGTCAGGTTGCCGCCATCCAGGGCGCGCTGCAGCCGCTGGGTGGCATGCTCCGAGGTCATGCCCGGATCCCGCGCATCGAGCCCCTGCACCCGGAACTTGCGCCCGCTCTGGTAGAAGCTGGCGCCATCCATCGCATAAGCCCGCGCCACGCCCCGCGCCTGACGCTGCACGGGCGCGGCCGGCTGCGCCTGTGACGGCACGGGCACCGCCGCGGGAGCCGGCATCGGAGCACCCCGCTGAACAGGCTGAGGAGCCACGGGCGCAGGCACCGGTGCCGGTGCCGCAACCGCCGCCTGCTGAACGGAGACAGCCGCCGCAGCAGCCGCAGCGGCCTCCGCCGCCGACATCTCGGACGTTGCAGCCGCAATCGGCCTGAACTGGGCTTTTGGCAACTCGACCGTCGGGCGCAGCGGAGCCGGCTGAGCCGCTGCAGCCGGGGGCACCGGCACGTTATGCGGCGGCGGCAGCACAACGCTCTGCCGCGCCACATTGGGCCTGGCGGCCGGCATCACCGGAGCCGGGGCGGAAACCTGCGCCGGCGCCTGCAACTGGCGCACTGCGGCTTCTCGCGGCAACGGCGGCGTCGTCGGCACGAAGGCCTCGCGCCCGATCGGCGCAAACGCTTCCCGCCCGATGCCTTTTTGAGCGTGCCCCGACTTGACCGAACGGGCAAGCGGCGCCTGCACCGGCGGCTCGACAACCGGCTGGCGCAGCTTCTCCGGCGCAGCCTCTGGCGGCTTTACACCCCGGCCGGCGGTGCGCACGGGCTGGGCAGCCTTCTGCTGGCGCGCTTCCTTTTTTGCTTCCCTCTCGGCTTCGCGAGCCGCGGCGCGGCGCTCGGCCCGGGTGGCGGGCCTGGCGGACGCCTTGGCCACAGGCTCCACGTTTTTCACGCCACGGCCGCGGGGCGCTGCGGCGACCACCTTCGGAGCGCGCTCCTTGGCGACGACGGCCCTGGGCGCGGCGGAACGTGCGCCCGCTTTGGGTTCGGAGGCCTTGGCCGATACCTTTGAGGCCTTGGGGGCGGCGGCTTTCGAGGCGGACTTGGGGGCCGGTTTTGCAACCGGTTTGGCGGCCGGAGCCACCTTGCGGGCTGGCGTGGCGTGGGTCGGCTGCGGTGCGGCGGAGGCTTCGCCTCCAAGCACCAACAAACCGAACACCACCGCGGTCAGCGCGGCGAATACGGGGTTCATGCGGTGTGATCTCCTGCTGGGCCGGCACGCCGCAAAGGGCGGCCTGGCGTGAGGTGTGCGGAGGATGCAGCGTCCGCGACACGAATAATCGTGGGATTTTACCGGAAACTCATGCGGTAACGGGCTTGCAGCGTTGGCCGGGTTTCTGCACCATGCGCCCTTTTCGCGCACCGGGTCCGTCCATGCTTCTGCCGATCGAACAACGCATTGCCGCCGAATTAGGTGTACAGCCCCGCCAGGTTTCTGCGGCGGTCCAGCTTCTGGACGAAGGCGCAACGGTGCCCTTTATTTCCCGCTACCGCAAGGAAGTCACCGGCGCCCTTGACGACACCCAACTGCGCAACCTCGAGGAGCGCCTCGGCTACCTGCGCGAACTCGAAGAACGCCGTGCCGCCGTGATTGCCAGCATCCACGAACAAGGCAAGCTCGACCCGGCGCTCCGCGACGCCATCGAAAACGCCGAAACCAAACAGCGCCTCGAAGACCTTTACCTGCCCTTCAAGCAAAAGCGCCGCACCAAGGCCCAGATCGCCCGCGAAGCCGGCATCGGGCCGCTGGCCGATGCCCTGCTGGCCGACCCGGGCCTCGCGCCCGACACCGAAGCCGCCCGCTACATCAACGCGGATGCCGGCTTTGCCGACACCAAGGCCGTGCTCGACGGCGCCCGCCAGATCCTGATGGAGCGCTTCGCCGAAGACGCCGAACTCATCGGCAAGCTGCGCGATTACCTGCTGGATCACGGCGTCGTCGCCTCGACGGTGATCGCCGACAAGGAAGCCGACCCCGCCGCGGCCAAATTTCGCGACTGGTTCGACTTCCGCGAAGCCATCGAAACCGTACCCTCGCACCGGGCGCTGGCCCTGTTCCGTGGCTGCAACGAAGGTTTCCTGCGCCTGCAGCTGGGGCTGGACTCCGACCCCACCGACGGCAGCCCGGTCGGCCCCAACCCCTGCGAAGGACGCATCGCCGGCCACTTCGGCATCAAGGACCAGGGCCGCCCGGCCGACACCTGGCTGCGCGAAACCGTACGCTGGGCCTGGAGCGTCAAGATTTCGCTGCACCTCGAACTCGAACTCCTCGGCCAGCTGCGCGAAAAAGCCGAGGAAGAAGCCATCCGCGTCTTCGGCCGCAACCTCAAGGATCTGCTTCTCGCCGCCCCCGCCGGCCCGCGCGCCACGCTGGGCCTCGACCCGGGCCTGCGAACCGGCGTGAAAGTCGCCGTGGTCGACCAGACCGGCAAGCTCCTCGACACCGGCGTGATCTACCCCCACGAACCCCGCCGCGACTGGGATGGCAGCCTGCATCTGCTCGCCACGCTGTGCGAAAAGCACAAGGTGTCGCTGATTTCCATCGGCAACGGCACCGCCAGCCGCGAAACCGACAAGCTCGCCGCCGACCTGATCAAGCTGCGCCCCGAGCTTCACATGACCAAAATCGTCGTCTCGGAAGCCGGCGCCTCGGTGTATTCCGCGTCCGAACTGGCCGCCAAGGAATTCCCCGATCTCGACGTCACCCTGCGCGGCGCCGTCTCCATCGCCCGCCGACTGCAGGATCCGCTGGCCGAACTGGTCAAGATCGACCCCAAATCCATCGGCGTCGGCCAGTACCAGCACGACGTCAACCAAAGCCGCCTCGCCCGCGCGCTGGATTCGGTGGTCGAAGACTGCGTGAACGCCGTCGGCGTGGACGTGAACATGGCCTCGAGCGCGCTGCTCACCCGCATCTCCGGCCTCAACCCCACGCTGGCCGCCAACATCGTCGCCCACCGGGACGCCAACGGCCCCTTCCCCAGCCGCGCCGCGCTGCTCGACGTGCCGCGCCTCGGGCCCAAAACCTTTGAACAGGCCGCCGGCTTCCTGCGCGTCACCAACGGCAACAACCCGCTCGACGCCTCGGCCGTGCACCCGGAAGCCTACCCGCTGGTCGAACGCATCCTTGCCGACATCCGGAAAGACGCCCGCGAAGTGATGGGCGACGCCAAACTCATCGGCCAGCTCAAGCCCGAACGCTACACCGACGAACGCTTCGGCCTGCCCACCGTGCAGGACATCCTCAAGGAACTCGACAAACCCGGCCGCGACCCGCGCCCCGAGTTCAAAACCGCCAGCTTCAAGGAAGGCGTCGAGCAATTGAAGGATCTCGAGGTCGGCATGATCCTCGAAGGCGTGGTCACCAACGTCACCAACTTCGGCGCCTTCGTCGATATCGGCGTGCACCAGGACGGCCTCGTGCACGTCTCGGCGCTGTCCGAGCGCTTCGTCAAAGACCCGCACAGCATCGTCAAGGCCGGCCAGGTGGTGAAGGTCAAGGTCGTGGAAGTCGACCTGCCGCGCAAGCGCATCGCCCTCACCATGCGCATGGGCGACCAGCCCCAGGCCGCTGGCCGGCCGGCCGGCGAGCGCCGCGACGCCCCCGCGGGCAACCCCCGCGGCGGCCGTGCCCCGGCCGGAAAGCCGAACCGCGAACCGGCGCTGGCCGGCTCCCTCGCCTCGGCCTTTGCCAAGGTGCTTAAAAAATAAGCACCACCCGGGCCGGCCTCGCCGGCCCGCAGGCACCTGCGGGCTGGTGTAGGTCGGGTTGCAACCCGACAACATCTCGATCACGCCCCGCCGAACTTCGATTACATACCTGCAAATGCTGGCAGGCCTGCGCAGGGTTTGCCGTTCGCCGATGGAGACCAACGGCTTTCCGCTATTCAGCCTTGGATCGGCCGGTTCCCGGACCGGCAGCCGGCCCCGCTTCACCGGCTCAGAAGGGCTTTTCGGAATCACCGGGCAGAGTAGATCGGATTAGCGCAACGTAATCCGACCTCCCAGGGTCGGGCATGACGATAATCGCATCCACTTTCTACGGACACCAAAGGCGAACGAACTCGTCGATGACACAAGCCGCTCCAGTAAAGGCTCGGTGTCTGCTGAAAGCCCCTTCCGAACCGCTGAGCAGCGGAGCAACAGGCGGGGAAGTTCGGCGCAGCTGTTTGAGCGGGCGCAGCCCGCGAGTTCTGCGCCGGCCGCCTGTTGTGAGCAGCGCAAGGCAGTCGGCTGCGAAGCAGACGACCGGTTCGGCGGGGTCGCCTTTCTTGCCTACTTCTTTGGCGACGCAAAGAAGTAGGCCGGCCGCCGGGCCGGGACCCGGTCAATGTGACGCCAAGCAACGGAAAGCGCTTGGTCTCCATCAGCGAACAGTGAATCCCCGCGCAACAATTCCCCCCAACCCCACCCCCGCCCGGCTAAAATCCGCTCCATCCCATTGATTTTCCAGCGACGCCTCCCCGGCGTCGCGCTGCTTTAGGCCCCATGCACACGATCTACGGCATCAAGAACTGCGACACCATGAAAAAAGCCTTCGCCTGGCTCGACCAGCAAGGCGTCGCCTACAGCTTCCACGACTACAAAAAATCCGGCATCGACGCCGCCCGGCTCCACGCCTGGAGCGAGGCCGTCGGCTGGAAGACGCTGGTGAATACCCGCGGCACCACCTGGCGCAAGCTTCCGCCCGAACGCCAGGCCATCGACACGCCGGACGCGGCCGTCCAGCTGATGCAGGAATTTCCCAGCCTGATCCGCCGCCCCGTCCTCGAAACCACCGGCGGCCAGGTGCTGGTCGGCTTTGACCCCGCCCTCTACGCCAGCCTCCACGCCACTGCAGGAACCCCCGAATGAACGACTCCACCAGCTACGTGCAGCGTTTCCTGCTCGACGAACTCGACATCCGCGGCGCAATCGTCCAGCTCGACGACGTCTGGCAGGCCCTGCTCGAAAACCGCGACTACCCCGCCGTGGTGCGCGATCTCCTCGGCGAGATGTGCGCCGTTGCCTGCGTCATCGGCGGCAACCTCAAGCAACCCGGCCGACTCACCATTCAACTGCAGGGTCACGGCCCGGTCAGCCTGCTGGTGGTCGACATCGCCGAAACCCTCAACCTGCGGGGCTACGCCAAGGCCTCCGCGGATGTCGCCGGCAAACTCGGCATCACCGACCTGGTCGGCGACGGCCAGCTGCTGCTGAGCCTCGACATGCCCGAGCTGCGCCAGCCCTACCAGAGCTACGTGCCGATCGAAGGCAACACCATCGGCGAAGTCTTCGAGCACTACCTCACCCAGTCCGAGCAACAGCCCGCCGCGCTGCACACCGCCTGCTCCGGCACGAAATCGGCCTGCCTGTTCCTGCAAAAGCTGCCCGACGCCGACAGGAAAGACCCCGACGGCTGGGACCGCATCACCCGCCTGGCCTCCACGCTGCAAGCCGAAGAACTCCTCGAACTCGGCCCGGAAGACATCCTGACGCGCCTGTTCCACCAGGAAACCGTGCGCCTCTTCGACGCCCGCGAAGTCACCCACGACTGGCCCCTCGACTGGGACAAGGTGCACGGCATGCTGCGCACCCTCGGCCGCGCCGAACTCGAAGCGGTGATCGCCGAACACGGTGAAATCCTGATCCACGACGACCTTTCGAACCACGAATACCGGCTCACCGCCGACGACCTGGCCGCCGTGTTCGCCGAAGAGGCTGAAAACCCGGCTGCCGACCCCGCCGAACCGCGCATTTTGCATTGATTGACCAGCGGACTTGCCCGAAACCCCGCTGAAAAGTAGACTTGACGGGTTTTAGTCCGCGCATACCGCACCCCAAATTCATGGCCGACGCATCCCTGCAGGGCAAACTGATCGAGTTCAAGGGCGCCAGCCTGGCAGTCATGACGGCCTACGTCCGTGAAACGGACGCCGTCCGCCTCGCCGACGCCCTCCACATGATGCTTGGCGGCATGCCCGATTTCTTCGCCGGCGAACCCGCCATTCTCGACTTTTCCCAGCTCGGCAACTCGCCCGACCGGGTGGACTGGACCGCCGTGCTCAGCCTGCTGCGGCGCTACCAGCTGCAGCCGGTGGGCGTGCGCAACCTCGACGAACACCTCCTGGAAGGCGCCCGCCGCGCCGGCCTTGCCGTGCTTGGCGCTGAAAGTTTTTCAGCCGAGCGTCCGGTGGCCGCAGCCCAGCCGCGCACGCCGCCGCCCGCCCCGGCACCGGCACCTGCCCCCACCCTGGCCCCGGCCCCTGTCGAAGCGGCACCGCAGGCCCCCGCCGCCGCCTCTTCCGATAACGGCCTCGCCCCCACGCTGGTGGTCGACCGGCCGCTGCGCTCGGGGCAGCAGGTTTATGCCAAGGGCGGCGACCTGGTCCTCCTGGCCGGCATGAGCCCCGGCTCCGAGATCATTGCCGACGGCAGCATCCACTGCTATGGCCCGCTGCGCGGCCGCGCGCTGGCCGGCGCCCGCGGCGACACATCGGCACGTATATTCAGCACCAATTTCGGTCCCGAGCTGGTCTCCATCGCTGGCGTATACCGCACCTTCGAGCGCGGCATCCCGCAAACCGTCGCCGGACGCGGCGCCCAGGTCCGCCTGACCGGCTCGGACAACCTGCATACTCTCGAAATCACGCCGCTTCAGTACGACTGAAGCAGCACACAAACAGACTTAAGGGGACATCGTGGCACGCGTCATCGTAGTAACGTCAGGCAAGGGTGGCGTCGGCAAGACCACCACCAGCGCGAGCATTTCCACCGGCCTAGCACTGCGCGGCTTCAAGACCGCGGTCATCGACTTCGACGTGGGCCTGCGCAACCTCGACCTCATCATGGGCTGCGAGCGCCGCGTGGTCTACGACCTCATCAACGTCGTGAATGGCGAGGCCAACCTCAATCAGGCCCTGATCAAGGACAAGCACTGCGACAACCTCTTCATCCTTCCCGCCTCGCAAACCCGCGACAAGGATGCGCTGACCGAAGAAGGCGTCGAAAAGGTGCTGAAGGATCTCGAACACCTGGGCTTCGACTACATCCTGTGCGATTCCCCCGCCGGCATCGAGCGCGGCGCCGTGATGGCCCTGACCTTCGCCGACGAAGCCATCGTCGTGTCCAACCCCGAAGTCTCCTCGGTGCGTGACTCCGACCGCATCCTCGGCATCCTGCAAAGCAAGAGCCGCCGCGCCATCGAAGGCCGCGAACCGGTCAAGGAACACCTGCTGGTCACCCGCTACTCGCCCAAGCGCGTCGAAGACGGCGAAATGCTGTCCTACAAGGACGTGCAGGAACTCCTGCGCATTCCGCTGATCGGCGTCATCCCCGAATCCGACGACGTGCTGCAGGCCTCCAACCAGGGCACCCCGGCGATCCACCTCAAGGACAGCGACGTGGCCATCGCCTACCAGGACGTAGTTGCGCGCTTCCTCGACGAAGACCGTCCGCTGCGCTTCGTCGCCTACGAAAAGCCCGGCCTGCTGAAGCGGCTCTTCGGAGGCAAGTAAGATGTCGCTCCTTTCCTACTTTTTCGGTAGCAAGCAGAAGACCGCCTCGGTTGCCAAGGAGCGCCTGTCGCTCATCATCGCCCACGAGCGCGGCACCAACCGCACACCGGATTTCCTGCCCGACCTGCAGCGCGAGCTGATCGCGGTGATCTCCAAGTACGTGAATGTCGGCCCCGACGACATCAAGGTTCAGCTCGAAAAGCAGGACAACTGCGAAATCCTCGAAGTGAACATCACGCTGCCGGAGCAGCCGCAAAAATAAATCCTCCGGGCCCGGATGGTGAAATCGGTAAACACTGCGGACTTAAAATCCGCCGCCGCAAGGCTTACGGGTTCAAGTCCCGTTCCGGGCACCACATAAAAGCGCTGTAAAAATAAAGCCCTGCAATTTTCACTTGCAGGGCTTTTTGTTTGGTCGTGCGGTGAGTGATAACAAACTGACAACGCGGATCAGGCTACTTTCTTGGATGTTTCTACTCAAACAGAATGGCTTCAATTCTGGCCAGGGCTTCATCCACGACGTACTGCGGCACCGTTTCCTTGAGGCTCACATTCCGCGCTCGCCAGTCCAGCGACTTCAACTGGTGGCAGTGCACGGCGCCCTGGGTGTCGGTGCCCGCCCCGATCAGCGTGACCACAGTCCCGTATGTACGGGCGGCGGCAGCGGCGCCCTGCGAAATTGGGCAAATCATCGCCAGCCCTTGCTGGTTGAAGATCTTGCCGCTCAGGACCAACCCGAAGTGCGGGACTTTCATCTCCCGACCGGAAGAAGGGTCGAAATCGAGATGCACGATGTCACCACGGTTCGGCAGGTACGCCATCAGCCG
>NZ_JAOAUU010000143.1 GCF_030157465.1 Zoogloea sp. | reverse complement strand
GCCACCATCGAAGGCAACCTGACCCTCAAGGGCATCACCAAGCCGGTCACCCTGACCGTCGTGTCCTTCCACTGCATGCCCCACCCGATGTTGAAGAAGGATGCCTGTGGCGCCACCGCCACCGCCAAGGTCAAGCGCACCGACTTCAACATGGGCAAGAACGCGCCCTACGTTGGCGACGAAGTGACGATCACCCTGCCGGTCGAAGCCTACAAGCCGTAATCAGGCCGTTGTAAACCGCGCGGGGGGCGGACTTGCTCGACAAGTTCGCCCCCCGCTGTTTTTAACACCTGATTTTTGATTCGATTTACCGCTAGAGCTTCCGCGGCCCGCGTTTCTTCAGCGCTTCATCCAGCAGCGCGTCGTGGCCGTAGATGTCCGGAAAGAAGAACACACGGCCATCAGCCTTCGCCACCACGGTGCTGTAGGCAATCACCACCGGCAGCGGCTCGCGCAGACGCAGGGTGGTCGATGTTCCTTTCACCATCGCCTCGCGGATGCGCGCTTCGTCCCATTCGGGCTGAGCGTCCAGCACGAACTTCGCCAGCGCCACCGGCGCTTCCACACGGATGCAGCCATGGCTGAAATCCCGCCGCGGGCGAGCAAACAGCTGCGGCGCCGGCGTGTGGTGCAGGTAGATGTTGTCATTGTTGGGAAACACGAACTTGATGTCGCCCAGCGCATTCTTTGGCCCTGGTCGCTGACGGATGCGCAACTGGCCGCGCTGCAATGCATCCAGATTGTCGTTCGACAGGTTTTTGAGTACCCGCCCGTCGCCGGCCACAAACTCAAAACCCTGCTCGTCGAAATACGCCGGCTCGCGCTTCAGCTTCGGCACGGTTTCGGCTTGGGCGATCGATGGCGGCACGTTCCAGAAAGGGCTGAACTCGATGAAACGCATGTCTTCGGAAAAGATCGGCGTGCGCGTGTCGAGCGCCTTGCCGACGATCACCTTCATCTGTGCTTTTTCCTCGACCGCGCCATCCCGCCACGCGTAGGCCCGGAGGACAAACTCCGGCACATTCACGACGATCATGCGCCGCGCCTGCAACAGCGGCGTCCAGCGCAGGCGCTCCAGATTGAGCCCGATCTGGCGCACACGGAGGGCCGGTGACACCTCCAGCTGAGCCAGGGAATCCCTTCCGATCACGCCATCCGGCACAAGCCCGTGATGTGCCTGAAAGGCCTTCACCCCCTGCACGACGGCCCCGTCGTAACGTTGCGGCAAAGGTGTCGTGGCCGGCAGGTCGCCAAGGGCAACCAACCGGCGGGCCAGCATTTCCGAGCCCGACCAGGCATGGCCCGGCTCCAGCTTGCGACCGGGTAGCGACGGCAGCGGCCTGTCCCACAAGCGCGCGCGCAGCGGGTCGCTGGCCAGTTCCCGGTAGCGTCCCATCGCCCGGCGCAGGCCACTGTAGAAAGGCTGCGCCGGCGCCGCCTCGACAACCGCAGCCCGCAGGCGCCCGGCAAGCACCGCCGTGCGCAGATAGGCCGCCGGATCGAAACCGTTGGTACGTGGCACCCGAAAACCGTTGTGCACTTCGCGCGGGTCGATGCGGCCAAAATGCAGGTCTGCAAGATAGCGCCGCATGGCCCGCGTCACCGTGGCATCGAGCGCCAGGATGTCAGCCTCCGGCAGCGAAACCCCACCTTCAAGCGCGGTAAGGATGTTGCGCAACCCCGCTGCATCGTAATCATCGGCAGCCAGCCCGTCGGCGGCGGCCTCCTGCAGAATGTCCACCGCCTGCCAGGCAACCACCTTCGGCCGCCCTCCCTCGAACCACAACAAGCTCTCGGAGACCTCTGCGGCCAAGACAGCGCAAGAGCATGCAAACAGCAGCACCAGCACAAAAAGGGCATGCGCTCCATGTCGCAGGCGGCGGGTGTGACGGCAAATGAACATCATCAAGAAGGCATTCAGTAGATCAAGGCGGGCGAGGGTAACCCGACATTGCCCGCTGCGCACCCTGCCTGTGTATTGAAACACTTTGCCGCGGCCGCCCCTCCAGCATCAGCTGGCAGCAAGACTCCGATGCTGGCCACGCGCAGGCAAGTGTCAGGGCTTGCGCCGCCTCATATACGCTCGCTACGGTCCGGCATTTTGGCCGGTATTCTGCAGATCGCCCTCGCATCCGGCGGATGTTGGAGCCTGGCTCGCAGTGGAGAGTGTTTTGTTTTTTGGGCGTTGATTGGAGCGTGATGTTGTGAGTAGGTGAGTAGACGAGCAAAGCCCCGCAGAGATTTTCTGCGGGGCTTTGAGTATGTGT
>NZ_JAOAUU010000142.1 GCF_030157465.1 Zoogloea sp. | reverse complement strand
CGTGCTCGGTTCGCGTTGTTGCGTTTCCGGTGGCCATTTGCGCGTCCTTTTATGTACAGGGGCTGGATGTCGAGGCTGGGGTAGGGGCGACTTCAGTCGCCCAGCGCGCGTTGAATCACCGACAAGCCGTTGATCGAAGCTTGGGTAGGTCGGGTTAGCGCAGCGTAACCCGACATCGGACGTGCCCATTGATGTTCATGTTGGTGTCGGGTTACGCCCTGCGGGCTAACCCGACCTACCCGTGCTTGCCGGTGATTCAACGCGCGGTGGGCGACTGAAGTCGCCCCTACAAAGGCACAGCACCATTAGCCGCCGCAAAGATTCCGCTGGTAACGGTGACGGTGACGTGGTGGCTGATTCCATCATAGAAGCGGAGCGGCTTGCGTGCCGGAATCCGCTGCGCCGGCCCTCAAGACGTAGCGGGAAAGCCTGCCCGGCAAAGGCATTTCGCGCCCTTCGGAATTCCCTCGTCTTCTCCCCTTGTGCAGCCCATGTACTGCCGATATACTTTAAAAAAACAAACGGGATTGTTGGTTTTGTTTGCAACTGCCCAGGCAGCAGCGAGCTGAAGCAAGAACCCTGTTTGCCGGATTAGCCACCGGACCCGAAACCCGCGTCACCAACCCATTCGAGAGGTAGGGCATGAGTGAGACAAAACAGCCCGGCAGGGACGTCCTGCTGGATATTTACCGGATCGCCACGCTGATCAAGACAGCCGACGACCGCTTCATCGAGCTGATCAAGGCCGGCCAGATCGCGTCGCCGTATTACTCGCCGCGTGGTCAGGAGCTGATTCCGGCGGCCATTTCGGTGAGCCTCAAGCCCAGCGATTACGTGGTCACCACCTACCGGGGCATCCACGACCAGCTGGCCAAGGGCATTCCGCTCAAGCCCTTCGTGGCCGAACTGTTTGGCCGCGCCACCGGCACCTGCAAGGGCAAGGGCGGGCCGATGCACGTGACCCACGTGGCCTCCGGCCTGCCGGTTACCACCGGCATCGTCGGCGCCGGCCTGCCGATCGCCAACGGGTTGGCCTGGGCATCGCAGCTGAAGGGCACCGACCAGGTCACGGTGGTGAACTTCGGCGACGGCGCCAGCAACATCGGCGCCTTTCACGAGGCGCTCAACCTGGCGGCCGTGTGGAAGCTGCCGGTGATCTTCGTGTGCCAGAACAACGGCTACGCCGAGCACACCAAATATGAATACGGCACCGGCGCCGCCACCATCGCCGACCGCGGCCTGGCCTATGGCATTCCCGGTGTCGAGGTGGACGGCAACGACGCCGTTGCCATGTGGCAGGCGGCCAGCACCGCCATTGCCCGCGCCCGCGCCGGCGACGGCCCGACCCTGCTGGAAGCCAACACCTTCCGTTTCCGGGGCCATTTGATGGGCGACGACAGCCATTACATCCCCAAGGAAGAAATGGCCGCCGCCATTGCCGCCGACCCGCTGCCGCGCTTCCGCGCCTGGCTGATTGAAGAGGGCCACGCCAGCGACGGCCAGTTGTCCGACATCGAAGCCACCAACGTGGCCGCCTTCGAGGAGGCCGTCGAGTTCGGCCTTGCCAGCCCTTATCCCGATGTATCCGAACTCGACAAGGATGTCGTTGCCGAGGGAGCCCAAGCATGAGCACCGTTCAAGCCAAGAAGATCAACATCGTCCAGGCCATCAACATGGCCCTTCACGACGCCATGGAGCTGGACAGCTCGGTGGTCGTGCTCGGCGAGGACATTGCCGACCGCGAAGGCGGCGGGGTGTTCAAGTGCACCGCCGGCCTATCGACCAGGTTTGGCACCGGCCGGGTCAAATCCACGCCGATCGCCGAGCAGGCGATTGTGGGTGCCGCGGTGGGCGGCGCGCTGGCCGGCCTGCGCCCGGTGGCCGAGATCATGCTGATGAACTTCACCACCGTGGCGATGGACCAGATCGTGAACCACGCGGCCAAGCTGCGCTTCATGACCGGCGGCCAGACCCATGTGCCCCTGGTGATCCGCACCACCACCGGCGCCGGCTTTGGCACCGGCGGCCAGCATGCCGACTACCTGGAAGCCTGGTTCGCCCACACCGCCGGCCTCAAGGTGGTGGCCCCGTCGACCCCGGCCGACGCCTACGGCCTGATGCTGTCGTGCATCTTCGACGACGACCCGTGCATCTTCATCGAGAACCTGCCCCTGTATTTCGTGCCGGGCGAAGCGCCGGTGCCGGGCGAGCGGGTGCCCATCGGCAAGGCCAAGGTGGTTCAGGAAGGCAGCGACATCACCCTGATCAGCTACAGCAAGACCCTGCACGAGGTGATTGCCGTGGCCAAGAGTCTCGCCAAGGAAGGCATTGCGGCCGAGGTGATCGACCTGCGCACCATTTCGCCGCTGGACATGGACACGATCATCGCGTCGGCCAGGAAGACCGGCCGCGCCGTGGTGGCCCACGAAGCCCAGGTGGATTTTGGCGTGGGTGCCGAGATTTCGGCCCGTCTCCACAAGGAACTCTTCGGCCAGCTCAAGGCGCCGGTCGCCCGGGTGGGCGCGGCGCGCTCGCCCGTGCCTTTCTCCAAGCCCCTGGAAACGGCCTTCGTGCCGACCCGGGAACGCATCCTCGCGGCCATCCGCGAAACACTCGCTTGAAATTCAACCCGGCCCCGGCTGAAGACACTCAAAGGACACAATCATGGCAACTGAAATCATTCTCCCCAAGCTCGGCTTTTCGGTGAACGAAGCCATCCTCACCGAATGGATGATTCCGGACGGCGGCGCAGTCTCCAAGGGCCAGCTGCTCTACACGATGGAGAGCGAAAAGTCGGTTCAGGAAGTCGAAGCCCCGGCCGACGGCACCCTGAAGATTCTCAAGGAAGCCGGCGAAACCTACGAAGTCGGCACCGTCATCGGCGAGCTGGTGTGATGAGCGCCAAGCCCGACGCCCCCGCAGCGCCGGCCTGGCCGGCCAGCCTGCCGCCCATGCCGGTCATGGACTTCACCCAGTTCGGCGAAGTCGAGACGCTTGCGCTGCCCCGTCACCAGAAGCTGGTGGCCTCGTTTCTGGCCCGCAACTGGGCCCAGATTCCTCATGTAACCCATCAGGACGAAGCCGAAGTGCCCACGCTGGAATCCGTGCGCAAGACGATGGGCGCCGAGCTGGGCATCAAGCTGACCCCGGTGCCCTTCCTGATCAAGGCGGCGGTCAAGGCGCTCAAGGCCTTTCCGCGCTTCAACGCCTCGCTGACTCCCGCCGGCGACGGGCTGGTGATGAAGCACTACTTTCACATCGGCGTGGCGGTTGAAACGCCCAACGGGCTGGTGGTGCCGGTGATTCGCGACTGCGACACGAAGTCGATCTCCGAAATCGCCCTTGAGCTGGCCGACAAGGCCGAACGGGCCCGCGGCAAGGGCCTGCCGATGAGCGAGATGTCCGGTGGCTGTTTCTCGATCAGCTCGCTGGGCAACCTCGGCGGCACCGGTTTCACGCCCATCATCAACGCGCCCGAGCTGGCCATTCTTGGTGTCACCCGCAGCGCCGAGCGCCTCAAGCTGGTGGACGGCCAGGTAAGCAGCGTGCCGGTGGTGCCGCTGTCGCTGAGCTATGACCACCGGGTCATCAATGGTGCGGATGCCGCGCGCTTCACCCGCTTCATCGCCGACGCGCTGGCCGATCCGGCTGCGCTGGCCTGAGTTCCAGCATCACTTCGAAGAAGGGACAAGAATATGACCATTCAAATCAAGGCAAGCGAAGTCCTCGGACGTTTTTCCCTCGAGGGGCGGGTTGCCCTGGTCACCGGCTCCGGCTCCGGCATCGGCGAGCGCATGGCCCATGTGCTGGCCGCAGCGGGGGCCCGGGTGGCCTGCGTGGCCCGCCGCGTCGAGCGGGTCGAAGCGGTTGCCCAGGCCATTCGCGATGCCGGCGGCCAGGCCATGGCCTGCCGCATGGACGTGGCCGACAAGGCCGCCATCGGCCCGGCGCTGGATGCCATCGAGGCCCACTTTGGCCAGCCGGTGGACATCCTGGTGAATAACGCAGGTTTGTCCAACCCCACGGTTTTTCAGCAGATGTCCGACGAGCAATGGACATCGCTGCTCGATGTGAACCTCTCTGGCCCCTATTACGCCGCCCAGGCCGTGGTCCAGCGCCTGATCGCGGCGGGGAAGGGCGGCTCGATCATCAACATCGCCTCCATCCTCGGTCACCTGGCCTATCCGGCCTTCCTGAACTACGGCACCACCAAGGGCGCGCTGATCCACATGACCCGCTACATGGCGCTCGACCTGCTTGGCCACGGCATCCGGGTCAATGCCATCGCGCCGGGATATTTCCCCAGCGAGATGACCAACCCGTTCTACGAATCCGAAGCCGGCATCAAGGAAATCGCCAATCTGCCCGCCAAACGCCTCGGCCGCCTGGAAGAACTCGATGGCCCGCTGCTGCTGCTGGCCAGTGATGCCTCGTCGTACATGAATGGCAGTGTCTTGACGGTGGACTATGGACACTCGGTTCGCTTGTCGTAGAATTCAGTAGAAGTTTCACTTTTGAAACACGAGCTTAATATTCCCCTCGTGCCCGGTCTCCCGCCGGGCTGGGGAAGACAGAGAGCAGAAGCGCATTCGGGCACGAAGAAGCCGCAGCACAAGCGGTCACCCGCCCGATGCCTTTCTGTACCGCGCCGAATTGCGGCCGCGGAAAAGGGAGCCTGACACGATGACAGAAGACACTACCCCCAACGCATTGCTCGAATCCGATCCCGCACCGGTTCGCAAGATCACGCGGCCCAAGCGGGATGCGGCGCGCAGCAAGGCCGCCGGCGGTACCTGGCAGGCCGAGAAGAGCCTGGCCACCCGCACCCAGATTCTCGACGCGACGCTGCAATGTCTCGTCGAACTCGGCTACACCCAGACCACCACCGAGAAGATCGCCCAGAAAGCCGGCGTCTCCCGGGGGGCGATGACCCATCACTTCAAATCCCGGGCCGACGTTTTCGAGGCTGCCGCCGAGTACATCACCGAGCTGCGCGCCGCCGAATACGAAGATGCCTGCCGGCGCATCAAGCTGCCGCCCGGCAACCTGGCCACCTTCGACAGCATGCTCGACACCTTGGTCGTGCTGCAAAAGTACTACTACGGTCGCGCCTCCTTCATCGCCCTGCAGGAATTGCAGCGCGGCGCCCGCACCGACAAGGCGCTGGCGCAGGTCATGGAGCCCCTCGAAAAGGTGCTCGACGACAAGAAAAACGCCAGCATGCTCAAGCGCTTTCCGTTCTGGGCGGATTACCCCGAAACCGGCGAAGTGCTGCGCGACTTGTTCTTCCACTCCCTCAAGGGCGTGGCGGTCAACCCGACGCCCTACATGAAGGGTGATCGTTTGCACCGGCTTCACCACCTGCTCGCCTCGGTGGCGATGATGGAGTTTGAAAAAGCTTACGAAGCCGCCCACGGCAGCAAGATTCCGGCGACGCCGACGCCCGAGTCTGATTCTGACCCCAAAGCCGCGCCCAAGGCCCGCAAGCCGCGCAAGACTACTTCGGCGTAAGCGCCGCGTTTTTCCTCCCGCTTTTCCGCGTTTTCCAGCGTTTTCTCCCCTGCGAGGTCGGGCCAGTGCCCGACCTCGCATCGCTGTGTTCCCTCGCTCCGTCCGCCTTTAACCCGCCCCTTTTGCAGAGGCGGCGGTAGGGGCGACTTCAGTCGCCCTCAGCCCCGAATCCCTCCAGCACAATCTTGCCCAGCGCCGTGCCGCTTTCGGCCAGCGCGTGGGGGCGGCGCAGGTTGGCGGCGTTGATCGAACCCAGATGCACCTGCGCCGTGCTGCGCACCGCCCCCTCGTCCACCAGATCGGCCAGCACCACCCGCAACTGCGTCTCGTCATGCACCTGTTGTCGGACGGCCTCATCGACTTCGTCCCGCGCTACGGCCTCTCGCAGGATTCCAAGCTCATCGGCCGCAAGCTGTGCGACAACACCCGCGTGCTCGTCGCCTCGCCCGCCACGGCCAGCCCGACAGCGTCGAAGAACTGACCCGCCGCAACTGCATCTGTTTCTACCGCAACGGCGAACTGTTCAACCGCTGGCGCCTCTTCCACCAGGGCCAGCAACGCGAAGTCACCGTCAGCGGCGACCGCGCCGCCGACGACGGCGCACTGGTGCGCCACTGGGCCGTGCAAGGCCAAGGCATCGTCTACAAATCACGGCTCGATTTGGAAGGCGATCTGGAAGCCGGGCGGCTGGTGGATCTGTTTCCGGACGCGCGGGGGGAACCGTCGCCGCTGTATGTGGCGTATCCGAGCCGGCGGTATCAGCCGGCGCGGATCAAGGTGTTGTTGGGGTATTTGGAGGAGGTGTTTGGGTGAGGGGGGCGACCGGAGCTGCCATTGGCTTGCTGCCGGCTGTCGGTCGGCAACGCATTGGTTACCTGACGTTCAACGGCAGATTGGCACGAACGTCAGCTTTCCAACCCTGCAAATGCGAACTCCCGACCCTGAACGGACAGTCGAGTCATGGGGAAGCTGACGTTCAACGTGGGTTTTGGGGCCCTTTCGAACGAAAGGTTATCGAAGGCGTCGTTGCTTTAGTTCAGTCAGTAAGTCCATTGGATCCGGTGGATTCGTCTTGGCAAAGAACTCTGTGCCAACAAGGATTGGCTGGTACCTAAGTTTGTATTTAAAGGACATTTCCGACGCCCGGCCAATAAATATTATGTCATTGAATCGGAGGGGGGCATTGTAGTGCTTGACCAACCTTGGGGGGAGTGCGGCATCAATGATGGTGTCGTCGCCTAACGAAATCCAGGCGTGAACTGCTTGATGTCCTGTCAGAGGTGCAGCGGCAAGTACTTCCTTCCGCAAGCTTTCCAGTGTCGCCTCAAATTCGTCAGTCCCATTGATGATGACATTGCCGAGAACGATGTTCGCCTCGATGCCCTGATGGTTCAAATAGGCAAAAATGTTCGTTGACAGTGTTTGGCACGAGTTTCCCCAATATTCGGGCAGAACATAGTCGAGAGTGGCCGAGAGATCGCTCACCAACTCGTGTGTGATACGTAGCGTGTTGTCTGAAATCGACCTCTGTTCGGAGATGATGGGATCTCGAATGAAGCCTAGTTTCCTTGATTCCAGCATGGCATTGGATAGCTGCTTACGGTATGAATTCGAGTAATCGTCGTTGTAATTAATCGGCACTTCCATATTTACCCTTCTTAAGCATTGGCTAGTGATGCAGAGCTTCTGGCCGACAACTGCCAAGTACAATTTCCAACCAACCGATTGGGCCGCGTGGCTGTTTCTAACCATCTGACAGACAGCCCACGACCCATAACTGTCGTTTGCAATTTTTCGATTGCCGACTGCTTTTCTATATAGAGTCAGTTTCTCGATGCAACCCAGTAGGGCCAAACGACCTATTTTGCATGAACCTTAAACGTGCCGAGAAAGCTTACAACTCTTCAACCCCTGTATCAATACCAAAGCCAAGCTGATTACGAACTTCATCGCTCATATAAAAGTCGTGAAGTGTCCGGTATGTGGTGGCCTCTGTTTTGATGGCCTTTATCTTGTGAAAGCGAACAGATCCGCTTATGACCGCAAGCTTTTCATTTGATGCAAAAGCAACAGGCGACTTGACACCCAAGGCTATATCCATCTCATGAGGTGGTTCATATTGATATTTACTGATAACACCAGCCTCTGGGAATAATACAAGGTTAGTGCCTTTGTTTCCTGTCTGCACAGACGGAAAAATAAGACCGTCTACCTGCTTTCCAAAACGAAGCCGTAGGTACTCGAAGACAACCTGAGTGGACAGATAGCTCAACTCATCGTTTCTACCCTTGGGCTTAGACATCTTCTTCACCAACGACCTCAAGAAGGTCTTAAGGTGTAAGGCATCACGATAGCCCATGTCTAGCAAAGTCAGCTTAGGGGCTTCGACCTCCTCCAGTTTGGTCAAGTCCAATAGTTTCAAAGTTGTAATCGGGGTCAGTGCAACACTGATCACATCGTCACCAGTAATAGAACGAATTTCGCTCAAGCATGTGCTCCGTTCCAAGGCGCAGTACAAAGCTGAAATTCCGTTCGGAGTCATCCGCTGGCTACTGGCTTTATCCTTAGGTGTAGGGCCGAGCTGTAAAGCTGGGCTACCAGCAATCTCCTTTGCTTTTTCGTAGCTATCGGCACTGCGAGCACGAAACAGTTCAGTTCCTTTATTGAGTGTTCGAATGATTTCAGGCTTTAGCTCGTCGTTGCTCGAGACAAGGAATTTAAAAACCGAATCAAGGAAGCCACGAGCAGTTGGATTGAAAAATCGGTGGGCGTGCCTGATTTCGTCAATAAAGTTAGCCCACTTGTTTTCATAGAAGTTGTGCTCCAAAAGACCATTGTCTTCATAAAAATGGGTTTCGTTGCCGTGACTGTTGGTTTTGAAATCGGCAGGGACACTATCGCAGAGTTCATCATAGAAAACTTCGTCCTGAAGATTGAACCAATCCTCAAAAATTACGTCGCAAGTGCTGACTGCAATCTGATCAGAACCACACTCGTAGAGCATTACATGCTCGAAGTTCGACAGGTCGTCTTCTGCGGCTATGTTCTCCCTTACACATTCGTAGATATAGTCAAAAAGAAATTTGGTTTCAACAGTTGCTCCAGTATTTTTGCAATAGCTACATGTACCGAACTGCCCCTTGCAGTTGACTAGATCCCTGAGAGACGGATGCGTGACACAAGCTGAACAAATCATTTTTACCTTATGAGCTTTTGGACAAGTGTGGAGTTGCATCGACATTTCACTGAGTGAGTAACTGATCTTTGCAGTTGCTCGAAAATCTAACGACTATGTTACCTAAAACAGCCAGCCAACCAGATTAGGCATCCGGCAGCTTCTGGCCGAAAACAGCCCTATTCGATTGCCGTTCAAGGAACCTTCAGATTTCGGTGTAAGGATAGATATTTTTGATATTCCTCGCGTGATAGCTACCAACCGACGACGCGTTTCTTAGTTCATTAAAAATGTATTCAGGGACATTTGCGTAGTCGTATGTCCGGTTCGACTTGAACTCAATGCGCAAAGTGCTTGAGCTGAAGTCGTAGCCAATACGCTCAATGTTCGACGAGTCAACAAATTGCATTTCCATGGTGTCTCCTGCTTGGTTAGTCCTTCTTTTGCGCAGCGCTTGGGTCCTGATTGCGCCACGCAGACACAAGTGCCGAGTAATCTTCCTTGCCCACCGCCTTGGACCAGCTTGTGGCGACAACTGGGTCCTTGCTATCCGGGAAGTGCCCTTCTCGCGGCAGCTTGAACCGGCAACGCATAGGCAACCGGGCTGCCTCGCCAGCGATAACGGCCTCCCCGGTTCGAAGTACCGGCAAGCTGTCCACGATCCCGGATATCCCCTCCGACATGGCCGACTTCACGCGACTGCGATCTGTTGCGTTATTGATCCTTAGAGCGAAGAGTGTTCCGCACTGAGACAAGATTGTTTCATCGATTTCGGAGGGCCTTTGGCTGACCAGCATCGCGCCGACACCAAACTTCCGCCCCTCCTTCGCAATCTTCTGCACCATGCCCTTGGCCAAGCCGACCGCACCAGTAGACAGGTAGCGGTGAGCCTCTTCCAGCACCAGCAGTACCGGCCTACTTTTCATGCCCTCCTTGTAGTTGCGCCCCCATAAAGCGGACTCAAAAATAATCTCCAGCACGGACCCCAACAGTAAATCCAAGCGTGCTGAAGGCATGCCCGAAAGGTCGAGAATGGTGATCGGCTTATCGTGCCCCAGCCAGCTCTTGATGAGCTCTGGCAGATCTTTTTTCACTTTCAAGTCGGCGTCTGGCTGCCAATCTCCAGGGGTCATGAAAAAAGAAAATTGATTGTCCAATAGGCGGGACCGCATCAAATCGAGCTGCTTTTTCATCACACCGCCGTTACCTTTATGTGGTGCGGCCTTCCCTGCGCTAGGCGGCTTGAATTTCGGCGGACTCAGACTCTCCGCGTCCCCTTTTTCAGTGAAAGAAGGAATCGTCTTTTCTTCGTCTTCCCAGTTGGCATTATCATAGACCATTAAGTCGTGCCAGATTTTTTTTAAATTGAACGGGATGGGCGTATCCGCCGAAACCCGCCCTAGATCGATTCCCTGGAGGACGTTGTTTTTAATAAACGCAATCTTCTGCTCCACAATGCGATCAAAAATCAAGCTCCTATTGCCCTCAGAAATCGGACCGCAAAGAAAATCGATTAGATTTTCGGATGAAACGCACCAGTAGGGAATATGAAGTTTGGTTTCCCCTTCTTTTGGGATGACCGAGAAAACGGAGGCGATATCGCCCAGCGCCGCCGAATACTCTCCGTGAATGTCGATCAACACAATCCGCGCTGCTGGATAACTGGTTTCTCCATGCTCATCCGTCACGATAGACCTGAGCAGGCTGGACACGCTGGTGGACTTGCCGGAGCCTGTCGATCCCAGCACTGCGGAGTGCCGGGTCACCAGCTTGTCCAAGTCGATACTGACCTTGATGCTGTCCGAGCTCGAAAGCGTGCCCACGACAATTTGGCCGGAGTCTGCGCTGCCATAGATCTTTCTGAGGTCGCTCTCGATGACCAAGTGAGCCTCATCGTTGATACTGGGGTATTGGCTGATACCTCGCTCGAATTCGTCGCCGATCGTTTCGCCCACCAATTCAATCTTGATCCAGCGCCGATCCGTCTCATGCGGATTGCCGACCTGATCAGCGCTGGAGGATTCGCTTGTCTCGGCGATCAGGCCATACAAGTTGTTATACCCTTGGGGAATCCTGACGAAGCTGCCAACTTGGCCCACACGGTGGGTTTTTCCGCCAATGATCAGCAGACCGGAGTTCACCTTCGGCGCCAACTCTACGGTCAAGGACGAGCCCGCCACGGCGCTGACGCTGCCCAGATAAGTTGGCTCCTTATTCACCTGCGACAACCTCAGGCACGGGCTCTGTCGCTTTAGCTTTACCGCCACCAGACATGGCGAGGAACCGAGCCAATAACTTAAAATCCCCTAACAAGAACTCGCCTCCATTCCAGTATTCCGCGCGGATCGCATCCCAGTTTTTGCTGGGCGGATCGCCCAGCTTCCAGGGGGCCCTGATGCCGTTGATAATCGCGCCATCCCGGCAGTAGACGCTCATGTTGGGGCAGCGGGACGCCAGCTCCGCAGCGTAGACCTCCTTGTCAAGATTTTGATACTGCAACGCGATCAAGGCAGAGGACGGGTTAGCGGACATGCATTCGCTCAGCTTTGCGGAGATATGCGCGTCCGCGAAAGAGAAGCCTGAGCAGATGAGTAGGGTATCTGGCTCCAGCAAGAAATTCTTCAAACGCTCAAATAGAGACGAGAACGGCGCGGATTGGGTTTGGTCATATTTAATATGCGATGGATACACCATCGTCGAGCCCGCGTCGGCATTGCTGCGAACAATCTCGCCATTAACGCTCTTTGACCAGCCGATGGAGCCGTGCAGCTTCCACAGGCGCACCCAACGTTTGGGTAAGTCATTGTTTGAAATGCTGGACGGATCGAAAAAAGGAGCCTTGGAGCCAGAGAAACCGTCGAAATATGGCGTCTTGACACGTTCCATAGCCTCCTCAAAAAGCAAGTCGTAATTGGTAGTGAAGATTTCCACCGGGTGATTGCGATTGATGCCGTTGATCCAAGAGATCGTATCGGAAAATGGATTCTCTCCAGCAGGCAAGGGCTTGCTGACTATCTCATAAATCAAAGCACATATTTTTTGAGAAAGGGATTGAAAGCCTTTCGCATCGAGGCCGCAGACTTTGGACTCGCCCAATACCTCGGCTAGTGCTCGAATACGTGATAGCGCCAGCTCGATGTTCGAGTTCTGGATTTGCTTTTCGATACCTCCAAACGCTTCCTTAAATTCATCCTCAAGCCCCTCCCGAATCAGGTCCGTCAAGCCCGCCACATTTGGGATCAGTGGCTCGTATCTTTCCGTCGATCCAATGTTTACGCTGACTGGAGCCCCCGCGCCAATCAGTAATCCTATCTTTTTTCGCCCATGGGAAATGATATGTTTAAAATCAAAAATATATTGATCAGGATTGTGAACGGTGTTTGTCAAAACTGTCCTTAGGGAAAATAAACTAATAATCTAATCGAGAATTTTCGCGCAATTTTTGGCAAGCCAGAATTACCTGGAAAGATATTGTCAATAATAGAGGAATTAGATGCAGAAGCTTTCTTGCTTTCATGTAGAAAAACACTGACGGAAGGGTGATAGCCGTCGGGCCGCACGATGCAACTAAATTACGTCAGCTTTGTGTCGGTAGCTGTCGTCCATCGCGAACGGCGTAAACGGTAGCTCCGGTCGAATAGCCAACTCTCCGAACTCCGCACGCTCACACCCCCAACCCCATCCCGTTATACACAACTCATTCGGCATAGCCACTTGCTCGCGTAAGTGCTTGTTTTTACGGGAAGCGAAGGTAAAGTTGACGAAAAATATGCAAAATGGCAAGTCATTGTTTTTAATGAGAATTAGACATGCCAAAGGACTTGTGTATAACGGTATGCCCCAACCCCTCCGGCCACAAAAAATAAGCCCCAAACCTCGGACTCACCCGAAACTCCCCACCCGCCTCCTTGCCCTTCTGCGTAATGAAGGTTCTCCCCTCCCGCAATTCCAGCAATCCGAGCGTTACCAACCGTTCAATCAATTCCGACGTCTTTATCCCCAGCTTCTGGGCCAGTTTCGATGAGGTCAGTTTGGTTTGTGTCGCCTCGACAGCCGGTGCAATCGCGGATTCTTCGGAAATCTCACGGGCAGGCGCAGGTGCGGGAGCCGGAGCCGGGACCACGACTGGCGGCGGCGCTACCGGCTGCAGCATCTCTTCCGTGATACCGAACTTCGCCTTGTAGTTCGGCATCAGCGGTTTGTGCAGGGCAAGGAGTTGCCGGCCGATTTCGGCCAGGGTTTCGAGGCTGACGATCTTGGCGATGATCAGCGGTGAGCCGGTTTCGACGCTCTTCTCGATCCACGTTTCGAGTTGATCCGATTTCAGCACGCGATCCGTCTTGAAGGTCTTTGGGCGGCCGATGCGGGCGTTCTTGGAAACCAGCACCAGCGATTCGAAACTGGGCTGAAGCCGGAAGCCCATGCGGGTGGGCATCTGGATCGTCTTGAAAACGTCCTTGAGCACTTCGATGTGGCGGTCATTCTGTTCAAGAGGGGAGGGGATACCGCGGGGTTTGCCGCCGAACCAGATTGAGAACTCGCCCTGCTCGTTAATCGACACGCCTTCGCTGAAGTGCTTGGTTTCGAGTACATACACTTCCAGCAGGCGGTTCAGGATCAGGTGATCGATCTGGGCGACCCGGCCATTGTGTTCGAGGCGCAGGTCGTGGATCACGATGCGGTTTTTGTGCGCCCCGCTATAGAAGTCGATGTCGTAGGCGGATTCGCTTTCGCCCTTCATGCCCGCCCGCATGAACTTCAATTCCCGTTCGATGAGCGCCTGTTTGTCTGGCGGCACGCGGGGGTTGGTAAGCAGGGAGGCGAGTTCTACGAGGTGGACGCTTTTGGCGTCGGTTTCTTTCAGGATCATGGACAGGGGCAATCTGTATTCACTAATCGGCAGGCCCTAATCGTACGCCTGCGCGTTGCATGCCTTGCGGATGACGGGTTGGTAATACTGCACTTTTCAAACGTATCCGATTAGGGTAGCAGAGCAATGTGCCATGCCCAAATGACATGGCTTTATGTAATAGCTGGATGAGCTGCGGCAGGCGATGGCCGTGCGTAGCCCGGGGCGCCTGCGCAAGCCGGCGGCTGTGGGTGCCAATTCGCCTCGCGTGAGCGCCCCACCAAGGCTGTTGCAGCAAGCTTGACTCCGTCAGCCGGGGCAGCGTCGGACTTCGGTTCGAACCGAAATCCGCTCGCACACGAAATTTCCGCACAAGCCCCTTTACCTGCGAATCTTTTCCTGTACCATAACAAACAGGATTGATTGTTTTATACAAAGCGAGGCTGGCCTGAATGACGCTCGATACTCCCCCGAAACTCGCCTGTCCCGACCAGCTTGAGCTGAACGGCGGGCACCCGACCCTGATGGGCAGCCGTTGCCGCAACTGCGGCGAGGTGTACTTTCCGGCCAGCCAGGGCTGCACCCGCTGCTGCGCCATCGACATGGAGCCCTTCACGCTCGGCAGCGAAGGCTTGCTGTGGTCCTGGACGATCCAGGGCTTTCAGCCCAAGACGCCCTACAACGGCGGCGAATCCGAAGCCGATTTCAAGCCCTACGGCGTCGGCTACGTGGAGATGCCGTCCGGCGTGAAGGTGGAAAGCCGCCTGACTGTTGCCGATCCGGCCGCGCTCAGGATCGGCATGCCGATGGTGCTCACGCTCGAGGCCTACCGCCAGGTGCCCGGCGAAGCGCCTGTCTTTACCTACGCTTTCGCCCCCGCGGCCTGAGCCCTTTTCCGGAAACACATCATGGATAACGAAGTCGCGATCATTGGCGTCGGCCTGCACCCCTTCGGGCGCACCGACGGCCTGTCCGGGCAGCAGCAGGGCGCCTACGCGCTGCGGGAGGCGCTCAAGGATGCGGGCGTCGAATGGAAGCAGGTTGGCGTCGCCTATGGTGGCAGCCAGGACGGCGGCAATGCCGATGCGCTGTCAAACCACCTGGGCCTCACCGGCATTCCCTTTGTGAACGTGGCCAACGGCTGCGCCACCGGCGGTTCGGCGCTGGCCAGCGTGATCGCCGCGATCCAGTCGGGCATGGCCGAGATTGGCGTGGCGGTGGGTTTCGACAAGCATCCCCGCGGCGCCTTCAACCCGCGCCCCAAAGATTGGGGCCTCGAAGACTGGTATGGCGAAACCGGCCTGATGCTGACGACCCAGTTCTTCGCCCTCAAGACCCAGCGCTACATGTTCGAGCACGGCATTACCGACGACGCCCTGGTGCGCATTGCCCAGCGCGCCTTTCGCAACGGCGCGCTGACGCCCCATGCGTGGCGCCGCCGGGAGCTTTCGTATGAGGAGATCGCCGAGTCGATGCCGGTGAACCTGCCGCTCCGCAAGTACATGTTCTGCAACCCGGCCGAAGGCGGCGCGGCGCTGGTGCTGTGCAGCGCAAAGCATGCCCGCAAGTTCACCGCCAACCCGGTCATCGTGAAGGCCGCGGTGATGCGCACCCGCCACCACGGCTCCTTCGAAGTGTTCAACCCCGGCCTTGCCGCGCAGCAATCGCCGGCGCCCACCGTGATGGCGTCCCGCGCCGCTTTCGAGCTGGCCGGCGTCGGCCCCGGCGATATCGACGTGATCCAGCTGCAGGACACCGACAGCGGCTCGGAGCTGATCCACATCGCCGAGAACGGCTTTTGCGAGCACGGCGAACAGGAACACCTGCTGCGCTCGGGCGCCACCGAGATCAACGGCCGCCTGCCCATCAACACCGACGGCGGCTGCCTTGCCAACGGCGAGCCGGTGGGCGCCTCGGGCCTGCGCCAGGTCATCGAGATCTGCACCCAGCTGCGCGGGCAGGCCGGGCAGCGCCAGGTCGCGGATACACCGCGGCTCGGCTACACCCACGTCTATGGCGCGCCCGGCGTCAGCGCCGTGACGATCCTTCAGGCCGGCTGAGCGCTTTCCTACATACAAAAAAGAGGAGACAAAGACATGAACAAACCCGAAGAAAAATTCACGCTGCTGCCCCAGGATCAGGCCGGCGACCCGAAGCTGTTCCAGACACTGCTGAAGCAGGAAACCGTGCCCGTGCCCGATTACCTGGCCGAGCACTATCCGGGCTTCAGCAATGAAGACCTGTCCGTCGATCGCTACGCCTCGCGCGAATTCCATCGCCTCGAAGCCACCAGGATGTGGACCCGCACCTGGCAGTTCGTCGGCCGTGAAGAGCAGATTCCCAAGGCCGGCGATCACCTGGTGTACGACATCATCGACAACTCCATCATCGTGATGCGCGGCGACGATGGCGTGATCCGCGGTTTTCACAACTCGTGCCTGCACCGCGGCCGGGCGCTGCGCATGGACGGGGGCACCGTCGGCAAGCTCAAGTGTCCGTACCACGGCTTTACCTGGAGCCTGAAGGGCAAGCTTGAAAGCATTCCCTGTGCCTGGGATTTCAAGCACATCGAAGGGCAGAACAACGATCTGCCGCAGGTTCGCGTCGAAAGCTGGCTGGGCTTCGTGTTCATCAACCTGGACGACAACGCCCCCCCGCTGGCCGATTACCTGAACGAATTGCCCCAGCACTTCCGCGACTACGCCTTCGAGCGCTCGGTGATCATCGCCCACGTGCAGCGCCGGGTGGCGACCAACTGGAAAGTGGCCCAGGAGGCGTTCATGGAATCCATGCACGCCCACGTGACCCACCCGCAGATCCTTACCTTTACCGGCGATTGCGACAGCCAGTACGACATGTACGGCGACAACATCAGCCGCAGCGTCACCCCGATGGCCGTGCCCAGCTCTCACACCAAAGGTGTGGTCGAGCCGCTGGTGCTCCATGACATTCTGGCGGAATCCGGCCGCATGGCCGATTCGAACGCCGACGCCCACACGCTGCCCGAGGGCCAGACCACCCGCCAGTACATCGGCGAGCTCAATCGCAGCATCTTCGGCGAAGCCTCGGGTCGTGATCTTTCCCACGCCACCCTGGCCGAACTGCAGGACGCCATCCTGTACTCGATCTTCCCCAACACCCAGATCTGGTCGGGCTACTGCGGCAACATCGTCTATCGGGTGATTCCGGACGGCGACAACCACGAAAGCTGCATCTTCGACGTGATGCTGCTGTGGCGTCACAAGGAAGGCGAAGTGCCGCCGGCGCCGGCCAGGCTCAACCGCCTGCCGGACGACCAGCCCTTCTCGGCGGCTTCTGAGCTGGGCGCCCTCGGGCCGGTGTTCGACCAGGACATGCGCAACCTGGGCGCGATGACCAAGGGCCTCAAGGCCTCGAAAAAAGGTGCCGTGAGCCTCGCCAGCTACCAGGAAAGCCGCATCCGCCACCACCACCAGACCCTCGACAAGTACCTTGGCACCGGAGGTGGCAAGTGAGCACCGGCGCCCCTGCGATGAACACCCAGTGGCGGCTGACAAGCCGCCCGACGGGCGAGGTCGGCCGCGAACACTTCGAGGTGACCCACAGCCCGCTGCCCGAACCGGGCGAGGGCGAAGTGCGGGTGAGAAACCTCTACCTGCTCATTCCGCCCTCCATGCGCCTGTGGATGAACGAGAAGGACACCTACTTCCCGGCGCAGGTTCTGGGCGAGGTGATGACCGGCATCACCCTCGGCGTGGTCGAGTCGTCCCGCGATCCGTCGCTGGCGCCCGGCGATTATGTAAATGGCCTGGGCGGCTGCCAGGAATGGTCCATCGCCCCGGCTGTGCACCTGCAAAAGATCCAGCCGCGCCCCGGCGTGCCGCTGGCCGCCTACCGCTCGGTGCTCGACGTGCAGGGCCTCACCGCCTACTGCGGCCTGACCGAAATCGGCAAGCCCAGGGCGGGCGAAACCCTGGTGGTGACGGCCGCCGCCGGCAGCGTCGGCTCGCTGGTGTGCCAGATCGGCAAGAAGCTCGGCCTGAAGGTGGTGGGCATTGCCGGCGGGGCGGATAAGTGCGCCTGGCTGCGGGACGAGTGCGGCATCGAAAACGTCATCGACTACAAGCACGAGGACGTTGCCGCGCGGCTCGACGCCCTGTGCCCGGAGGGCATCGACATCGCCTACGAAAACGTCGGTGGCCCGGTGATGGACATGATCATCGAACGCCTCCGCAACAAGGGCCGCGTCGTGCTGTGCGGGCTGGTGTCCAGCTACAACGGCGGCGTCACCCAGAACACCGCAGCGCTGATGCAGCTGGTGAACAAGGCGGCGCGGATGGAAGGCTTTCTGGTGAGCGAATACCTCCATCGCTACGCCGAAGTGATCGCCACGCTGCAGGACTGGGCCGCCGACGGCAGCCTGAAATACAGGATCGAAGTGCTGGACGGCCTCGACAAGATCGTCGAGGCGATGACCCGCGTCTTCCACGGGAAGAATCAGGGCGTCCAGTTGGTGAAAATTTCGGAAGAGGGCACGCAATGACCCAGGAACTGAGAGCGAAGGCCGAGCGCCTGCGCCAGGAGGTGCGCGATTTTTACGCCACCGTGATGCCCGCTGATCTGCGCGACAAGGCCCACCGCCACCAGGTGCTGAGCAAGGAAGACTACGTTGGCTGGATGCGCCTGCTCGACAAGCAGGGCTGGTCGGTTGCCCACTGGCCCGAAGCGCTGGGCGGCAAGGGCTGGTCGCCGCTGGAGCGCTTCGCCTTCGAGGATGAACTGGCCCGCCTGGGCTGCCCGTGGGTGATCCCCTTCGGCGTCAAGTACGTGGGCCCGGTGATCTACGCTTTTGGCACCGACGCGCAAAAGCAGCGCTTTTTGCCGGGCATCAAGACCACCGAGGAGTTCTGGGCTCAGGGCTATTCCGAGCCGGGCGCGGGTTCCGATCTGGCCGGGCTGCGCACCATGGCCTTGAAGGACGGCGACCATTACGTGGTGAACGGTCAGAAGGTATGGACCACCTACGCCCAGTGGGCCGACTGGCTGTTCTGCCTGGTGCGCACCGATCGGGACGACAAGCCCCAGACCGGCATCTCCTTTCTGCTCATCGACATGAAGAGCCCGGGCGTGACGGTCAAGCCGATCCGCACCATGGACGGCTTCGAGCATGTGAATGAAGTGTGGCTGGAAGACGTGAAGGTGCCCGCCGAAAACCTGATCGGCGAAGAGGGTAAGGGCTGGACTTACGCCAAGTTCCTGCTCAAGAACGAACGCACTGCCGGCGCCATCGTCGGCTGGGCGTGGCACGTGCTGGACCGCCTCAAGAAGCACGCCCGCGACACGCGGGTGAATGGTGTCGCGCTGATCAATCAGCCGCTGATGCGCAACCGCATCGGCGAGTACGAACTGCGCTTCATGGCCCTGGAGCTGGCCGCCTACCAAGCGGTGACGGCGATGGTGGACGGCACCGAAAATGGCAGCGAGGCCTCGCTGATCAAGCTGCGCGGCACCGAGCTTTACCAGGAAGTGATGGAAACCCTCGTCGAAGCCCTTGGCGCGGCGGGTGTCGCGGTCGATATCGCCACCCTTCACAGCGCCGGCCTGCCGCCGCTGGGGCCGGACGACACCGGCGGCATCCTGAAGGACCATTTCTATAACCGCGCTGCAACCATCTTCGGCGGCTCGTCGGAGATCCAGCGCAATATCGTTGCCAAGGTGGTGCTGGGCTTATGAAAACAGATCTCGAAACAATCGGCATGCTGCGCGACAGCGCGGCCCGCTACGCCGACGACAACTACAGCTTCCAGCAGCGCTGGGCCGTGCTCGATACGCCCGAAGGCTACAGCCGCAAGGCCTGGAGCGACTTTGCCGAATTCGGCTTTCTGGCCCTGCGCCTGCCCGAGGAAGACGGCGGCCTCGATGGCGACGCCGTTGCCGTCGGCGCGATCATGGAGATCGTCGGCGCCCGCCTTTTGATGGAGCCGCTGCTCGCCAGCAGCGTTGTTGGCACCGGCCTGCTGCTCAAGCTGGGCTCGGATGCGCAAAAATCCGCGCTGCTGCCCCAACTGGCCGACGGTTCGCTGGTGCTGGCCCTGGCCGATGAGGACGACGCGGCCAGGCCCTGCGTGTTTGCGGACGGCCGGCTCAGCGGCCGCAAGCTCGGTGTGCTTCACGGCGACATCGCCGGCAAGCTGCTGGTTTCGGCGCAGGACGCCGCCCGTGGCGAGGCCGTGGTGGTGCTCGTCGATGCCGCTGGCGCCGGCGTGAGCCGCCGCACGCACAAGCTGGTGGATGGGCGCGGTGCGGCCATCGTCGATTTTGATGGGGCCGTGGCCGAGCTGCTGCAGCCTGAATCGGGCACCCGCGCCGACGCGGCGCTGGCCGATATCCGCGACGAGGCCGCCGTGGTCCTGTGTGCCGAGAGCCTCGGCATCGTGCGCAGCCTGGTGCACATCACCACCGAATACCTGAAGGTGCGCAAGCAGTTCGGCCGCGTGATCGGCAGCAACCAGGCGCTCCAGCACCGCATGGTGGATTGCCTTTTGCTGCAGGAGGAAATCCGCGCCCTGACCGCCGCGGCCCAGCAGGCTCTGGCAGGGCCGGCGGCCGAGCGCACGCGCATCGTCAGCGGCGCGCGGGCCTACGTGGTGCACGCCGCCCGCAAGGTGTGCAACGAGGCCGTGCAGATGCACGGCGGCCTTGGCGTGACCGACGAGCTGGACGTGAGTCATTACTTCCGCCGCCTGATGGTGAATGCCGCGCTGTTCGGCAATCGTGATGCTCATTTCGGGCGATTCGTGGACGCCGCGCTGGCGGCCTGAGGGAGAAGCAGCATGCGCACGGACGTAAGCGGCTGGCAGGTGCGCCTCGACGACGCCCTGATTCAGCGATACACCGCCAGTGGCGACTGGCCCGGCAAGACCCTCGCCGATTTTGCCTACGAACTGGCGGCCCGCGATCCCGAGCGGGTCACCCACGTTTTTGGCGAGCAGCGCTGCACGGTCAGCGAACTGCTGGCCGAGGCCGAGATGCTTGCGGCCGCCCTGCAGCAGCGTGGGCTGGAAGCGGGCGACGTGGTGAGTTTTCAGTTGCCCAACTGGCGCGAGGCGGTGGTCATCGACCTCGCCACGACGATGCTGGGCCTGGTCGTGGCGCCCATCGTGCCGATCTACCGGGACACCGAAGTGGCCTTCATGCTGGCCGACGCCGGCGTCAAGGCCGCGTTCTATCCGGCCAGTTACCGGGGTTTCGAGTACGCGGCGATGATGCAGCGCCTGGCGCCGGAACTGCCGCGCCTCAGGCTGCACATTCCGGTGCGCAGCGACGGCGGCGAGAGCGGCAGCTACGACGCCCTGGTGGGCGAAGGCCGGCGCCTGGCCGAACGCCCCAAGGTGGACGCCAACGCGGTGAAGATGATTCTTTACACGTCCGGCACCACCGGGCGGCCGAAGGGCGTGCTGCACACCCACAACACCGGGCCGCTGCGCCTCGAGCGGGCCTTTGAAACCTGGTCGCGGGGTTCGGACATTGCCGGCATCGCCAACGTGTTGCTGATGGCCTCGCCGGTAACCCACGTTACCGGCCAGAGCGGCATGGAGCTGCCCTTTTGCAGCGACAGCCGCACGGTTTTCATGGAACGCTGGAGCGCCGACGAGGCCCTTGACCTGATCGATGCCGAGCGGGTCACCGCCAGCGTCGGCGCCACGCCCTTTCTTCACGAGTTGCTGGGTGCCGCCGAAAAAACCGGGCGTCGCCTGCCCAGCCTGCAGGTTTTTGCCTGCGGGGGCGCCGAGGTGCCGCCGGCCCTGATCGGCAAGGCCTATGAGGTGCTTGAGCAGTGCCGCGCCTTCCGGGTGTATGGCTCCAGCGAAGTGCCGCTGACCACCCTTGGCTTTTGCGGCGAGGGCGAAATGGAACTGGCCGCCACCACCGATGGCCGGATCGCCGATTACGAAGTGCGCATCCTCGATGACGAAGGGCATCCGCTGTCCTTTGGCCAGGAGGGTGAAATCTGCGTGCGCGGGCCGTCCATGTTCCTGGGCTACGGCGACCCGGACGCCACTGCGGCCAGTTTCGACGCGGAGGGCTTCTTCGCCACGGGCGACCTGGGCCGCGTGACCCAGGAAGGTGCCATCGTGGTTACCGGGCGCAAGAAGGATCTGATCAACCGGGGCGGCGAAAAGGTCAGCGCCAAGGAAGTGGAGGACATTCTTCACCGCATGCCCCAGATCCGCGAGGCCGCGGTGGTTGCGATGCCTCACGCGCGCCTCGGCGAAACCCTGTGCGCCTACGTGATCGCCAGGCCCGGCGACGAGAAGCTGAACCTCGACAGCGTGCTGGGCTTTGTCGCCGCCAGCGGCGTCGCGAGGCAGAAATACCCGGAGTGCCTGGTGGTCGTGGAGGATTTTCCGCGCACTGCCTCGGGCAAGATTCGCAAGGACCGCCTGCGCGCCGACATTCGCCAGCGCCTCGAGGCATAGGCCCGACAAGGCTGAAGGAGAAGCACAATGGACACCCAAATCTCGGTTCGCATCAGCCGCAAGGCTGTCGAGGCCACTGACATCGTTTCACTGGAACTGGCCCCGCTGGAAGGCGCCAGCCTGCCGCCCTTCAGCGCCGGCTCCCACATCGACGTGGAGGTGAAGCCCGGCCTGGTACGCCAGTATTCCCTGTGCAACGACCCCACCGAATCCCACCGTTACCTGATCGGCGTGCTGCGCGACCCCGCATCCCGGGGCGGCTCCACGGCGGTGCATGACCTGCTGCAGGAAGGGCAGGTGCTGCGCATCAGCGCGCCGCGCAACCACTTTGCGCTGGTGCCGGCGGGGCGCTCGCTGCTTTTTGCCGGCGGCATTGGCGTGACGCCCATCCTGTGCATGGCCGAGCGCCTGGCCCAGAGCGGGGCCGATTTCGAGATGCATTACTGCGCCCGCTCGGCCGACCGTGCCGCCTTTGTCGAGCGCATCCGCGCCTCGCGCTTTGCCGACCGGGTGCATTTTCATTACGACGACGGCGATGCCGACCAGAAGCTCAAGCTCGCCGAGGTGCTCGCCGGGGCTGCGGCCGACACCCACCTGTATGTTTGCGGCCCGGGCGGTTTCATCGACTTTGTCACCCAGGGCGCGGCAACGCTGGGCTGGCCGCAGGAGCGCGTGCACTTTGAATACTTCGCCGGCCAGAAGGTGGATACCTCGCTCGATGGCAGCTTTGATGTCAAGCTGGCCAGCAGCGGCAAGATCGTCACCGTGCCGCCCACCAAGACCGTGGTGGTGGCCCTGCGCGAGGCCGGCGTCAATATCGAGGTTTCGTGCGAGCAGGGCGTGTGCGGAACCTGCCTGACCCGGGTGCTCGACGGCGAGATCGACCACCGCGACCAGTACTTCACCGACGAGGAAAAAGCCGCCAATGACCAGTTCATGCCCTGCTGCTCCCGCGCCAAAGGCAAGCTGCTTGTTCTCGATCTGTAGCGCATGAGCGGCCCCGCCACCGGGCGCCCCGCGTCCGTGCCTGCCGCCTGGCTGGCGGTGGTCCTGCTGTGGTCCACCACGCCGCTGGCAATCAACTGGAGCCTCGAGGGCGGCAGCTTCGCCTTCGCCGTCTTCTCGCGGATGCTCATCGGGCTGCTGTGCGCGGTGCTGGTGCTGCTGGCCACCGGCGTGGGCTTTCCGCTGCGGCGGGAGGTGTGGCCGGCCTATCTGGTCGGCGGCACGAGCCTATTCGGCACCATGCTGTGCACCTACTGGGGCGCGCAGTTCATCCACTCCGGCCTGCTTTCGGTGATCTTCGGCCTGTCGCCGCTGGTTACCAGCGTGATGGCGGTGCTGTGGCTGAAGGAGCGTGCGCTGACGCCGGTGCGCGTGGTGGGCATGCTGCTCGCGCTGGGCGGGCTGGTGATCGTGTTTGGCGACGGGCAGGGCCTCGGCAGCCCGCAGGCCAGCATCGGACTGGCCGCCGTGTTGCTGGCGGTCTTCATCAACTCGGCGGGCCTGGTGTGGATGAAGCGCGTGGCCGGCCACACCCCGCCGCTGGCCATCACCGCCGGAGTGATGCTGGTCTCGCTGCCGCTCTTCGGCCTCGCCTGGCTGATCACCGACGGCCACTGGCCGGCCAGCCTGCCGCTGCGCAGTGTGCTGGCGATTGCCTATCTGGGCGTCTTCGGTTCGGTGCTCGGCTTTGCGCTTTACTACTATCTGATGAAGCACATGGACGCGGCGGCGCTGGCCCTGATCACCGTCGTCACGCCGCTGCTGGCGCTGTTTCTGGGGCGCTTTTTCAACGACGAAGCGCTGCCGGCCCAGGTGTGGGCCGGGGCCGCAACGATCAGTGCAGGCCTGTTCCTGCATCAACGGGGCCTGCCGGCGCTGCCGGCCTTCCTCAAACGGAGAACATCATGAATTCAAGCGACAAGAAGCCCGTGGCGCTCATCACCGGCGTCGGGCCGGGCACAGGCTCGGCCCTGGTGCGGCGCTTCGTGGCCGGCGGCTACCGGGTGGCCATGCTGGCCCGCGACGCGAGCCGGCTGGCCGCACTGGAGGCGGAACTCCCCGATGCCCGGGCCTTTGCCTGCGACGTGAGCGACAGCGCGGCGGTGGCCGAGGTGCTGGCCCGGGTGCGGGCCGAACTCGGCACTCCCGCGGTGCTGATCCATAACGCGGTGGCGGGCGGTCGAGCCTCCTTCCTCGACATGGACCCGTCGCTGCTGGAGCGGGGTTTCCAGGTCAACGTGATGGCCCTGCTGCACCTGGCCCGCGCGCTGGCGCCGGACATGATCGCCGCCGGCGCGGGCGCCATCATCGTCACCGGCAACACGTCATCGCAGCGCGGCCGGGCGCCGTTTGCCGGGCTGGCGCCCACCAAGGCGGCCCAGCGCATCCTGTGCGAATCGATGGCCCGGGAACTCGGGCCGCAGGGGGTGCATGTGGCCTACGTGGTCATCGACGCGGTGATCGACGTGCCATGGACCCGCCGCGCCTTTGCCGCGCAGCCGGACAGTTTCTTCATGCAGCCGGCCGCCATCGCCGGTGAGGTCTGGCACCTGGCCCACCAGGACCGCAGCGCGTGGAGCTTTCTCCATGAACTGCGGCCGTTTGGCGAAACCTGGTAGCAGAACCAGAAAGATCCGTTCGCTCTAAGTGTGTCGAAAGGCAGAGGCAGAGCCGGGTTAATAGCCGCACACTTTGTAGTGGCGACTTCAGTCGCCCACGCGCCCTGATTGCAGCGCTTCGTCCCAGGCGGCGCTGGTCAGCTGCGGGTTAAGGCGCGCGATTGCGGCACGAAGGCGCTCGACCAGGAGCACCTGCTGGGTAGCTGCGGCGTTCCGGGTTTGCGCCCCACGCACTGCCTGATTGCCGATGCGAACCAGTTCCGCCGACCAGTGTTCAGTGTTAGCTGTTTTCATGTTCACCACCGTTAATAAAGGCCCGGAACGAGTTCCAGACCTGACTATCGTAGATAGAGCTTGTCCGTGACATTCCAGCGCACCGCATCGATCTGCGGCTGGGCCAGCGCCAGCAGGTGCCGGCCGGCGAGTCGGAACACGTCCGCCGAAAACCCGCTTCGGGCCTTGTTGAACGCCTGGGCGCTGACTTCCCGACGACGGACCCAGCGCCCTTCAACTGGCCAAGGGGTTTGGCGTTAAGTTGAGAGCAATGTCTGCCCAGCTCAGTCGAAGCGGATATCCCGCACAGGGTCCGTGCCGTCGAAACCCTCGGCGGCGGTTTTTACGAAGGCGTAGAAGCCGGTGAGCGCGTCGGTGGGGCTGTACAGCTCGATCATGTGGCCGTACTCGGCCACCGTGTCGACCATCGCAAACGCAAAGCCGTCGTTCATTTCGGCGTAGAGGGCGATCTCGCGCCCGGCGGCCTGGTGGGCGGCGATGGCGTCGGGCAGGTCGTCCACGAACAGGGCGACGTGGTGGATGCCTTCGGTGCCGCTGCCTTCCGGGTACATGTCGTGGAAGGCCGACGGGCCGGGGTTGTTCTGCTGGACGAACTCGACCATCAGCTCGCCCCACTGGCCGTAGGCGGAGCTGTGGTCGAGCCGGCCTTCGCGGCCCCGGTACAGCGCCTTGCGCAGCGGGATGTGCTCCGCGACGAAGTAGGGGCCGGAGCCGAACAGGGCGGCATGGCGTGCCGCCGCCACGCGCACGTCGGGGACGAAGTAGGCGATCTGGCGGATCGGCAGCGCCATGTTCAGCAGCCCTTGTAGGTGGCCGGACGCTTGCCGAGGAAGGCGTCGACGGCTTCCTTGAAATCTGCGGTGGCGGCGCAGGTGGCAAAACCCTGGCGTTCGGCTTCGAGCTGGCCGGCAAAATCCCGCTCGAAGGAGCGCCGCATCAGCTGCTTGAGGGTGCCCTGGGCGATGGGCGCGCCGGCGGCAAGGCGGCGGGCCAGCGTGTTCGTTTCGTCGGCCAGGCTGTCGGCCGGCACGACCCGGTTGACGAGGCCGAGGCGCAGGGCTTCGGCGGCGTCGATGGGGTCGGAGAGCAGGGCGATTTCCAGCGCCTTGTGCAGGCCGACGGTGCGCGGCAGGCTCCAGGAGGCGCCGAGGTCGCAGCAGGTTCCGAGATTTACATAGGCGAAATTGAAGCGGGTGGTGTCGGCCGCGACGATCAGGTCGCAGGCGAGGGCCATGCTCATGCCGGCGCCGGCCACCGGGCCCTGGATGCTGGCGATCACCGGCGCGCGCAGCGTGGTGAGGATTGCCAGCGCGGCGTTGAGGGGTTCGATCAGCGTGGCGGGCACCGAGGCCGGATCGTCGCGGAACTGGCTGATGTCGCCGCCGGCCATGAAGGCACGGCCCTCGCCACTGAGGATGACGACGCGCACTTCAGGGTCGGCCTGCAGGCGGCGGACGGCGGCCAGCAGGGCCTGGGCGGTAGCGCTGTCGATGGCGTTGAGCACTTTGGGCCGGTTGAAGTGCAGGCGATGAACGCCGCCTTCGCGGGTTTCGATGATGGGGGTGTCGCTCATGGTGTTGTCTCCTTTTTTTGCGTCAGGTGCAGGTGCGCTGTTGTGCCTGTGTTGGGGCGACTTCAGCACGGGTAGGTCGGGTTGGCCCGCAGGGCGTAACCCGACACCAACATGAACATTGATGGACACGTCCGATGTCGGGTTACGCCCTGCGGGCTAACCCGACCTACTCAGGCTTTCATGGCCTACATGGGCAACTGGGGGCCGGCGGTGAGGGTCACGCCGCCATCGACGACGAGGCCGTGGCCGGTGATGAAATCCGCGTCGTCGCTGGCCAGCATGAGGGCCGCGCGGGCGATGTCTTCGGGGCGGCCGAGGCGTTTGACGGCGGCGGCCTGCTCCCACTGGGCGCGCACTTCGGGGATCTCAAACAGGCCGGCGGTCATGCCGGTTTCGATGGCGCCCGGCAGCAGGTAGTTGGCGGTGATGCCAAAGCGGCCGACTTCCTTGGCGATGGTCTTGGTGAGGCCGGCCACAGCGTGCTTGGAGGCGGCGTAGGCACCGCAGCTGTGGTCGGTGAAGTGGGCGAGGATCGAGCCGGTGTTGATGATGCGGCCGCGGCCGGTGGTCCTGGCGCGTTCGATCAGCACGGGGATGGCGTGGCGACAGGTGCGCATCACGGCATGCACGTTGACTTCGAAGGTGCGCAGCCAGTCGTCGTCGGGCATTGCGGATACCGGCGAGACGGGCACGATGCCGGCGTTGTTGAAGAGGATGTCGAGCCCGCCGAACTTCTCGAGGGCGAGGGCGACCATCTTTTGCGGGGCATCGGCGTCGGTGACGTTGAGCGCCAGCGCGGCGATGTTCGGGTTGCCGGCATGCACGCTGGCGATGGCCGAGCCGGGCAGATCCACGGCCACGACCGACGCGCCTTCGGCGGCGAACAGTTCAACCGTGGCCCGGCCAATGCCGGAGGCGCCGCCGGTAATGATGGCCACACGGCCGCCGAGTCTTTGATGGGTGCTCATTGCTTGTCTCGCTCCTTTGAATTTTTGGGCAGGTTTTGGTGGGGGCCTTTCTAGCCCCGGGCCCGGTAGTCCCGGTAGATCTTCTCCATCACCATCAGGGGCTGGTCGTGGCGGGTGAGATTGTAGGGGGCGATGTTTACGGCGCGCAGGAAGGCGCGCTCGAGGCGCCCGGCGTTGAGGTCGACTTCGATGATATTGACGCAGGCCGGATCTTGCTCGAAAGCCTTGATGGCCGCGATGTCGGCGCCGATCACGTGCGTCAGCAGCACCCGGTTGACGCCGTCGTGGGCCACGACGAGCGCAGTGCGCCAGTCGTCCCGGGCGAGCAGATCGTTCCAGGCGGCGTGCACGCGGGTGGCCAGGTCGCGCCAGGCCTCGCCGCGGATGAAGGCGCCGTCCGGATCGTGGGCGGTTTCGTAGGCGTAGGCGATTTCCCGCTCCTGGTGTTCGGGCGGAATCTCGCGCAGGCGGCCAGCCCGGACTTCCTTGAGGCGATGCTCTTCGGCAAGGGGAAGGGTGCGTTCGCCCAGCACGATGCGGGCGGTTTCGACGGTGCGGGCGAGGCCCGAGCACAGGGCCAGATCGAAGGGGACGCCCCCGAGCATTTCGGCCGCGGCACGGGCCTGATCGCGGCCGGCCGGGGTGAGGGGCACGCTGCGCGGGTCGTAGGGATTGCCGCTGGCGTCGAAATAGCTGACCTGGGCGTGGCGCATCAGGTAGATGCGGCGGCGGTTGCCGGGAAGGCCTTGCATAGGGTGGAGGGCTCCGGTTGGCCGGGGCAGGGGGCTGCCCCGGAGGTCTGCCGCGCCCGGCTCACCGGGCAACGGCGGGACGCGGGGGCGGGTCAGTAGCTGTAGAAACCCTGGCCGCTCTTGCGACCGAGGTAGCCGGCATCCACCATTTCCTTGAGCAGCGGCGCAGGCCGGTACTTGGGGTCGTTGAAGCCGGCGTAGAACATTTCCATCACTGCCAGCATGGTGTCAAGGCCGATCAGGTCGGTCAGGGCCAGGGGGCCGATGGGGTGGTTGCAGCCGAGCTTCATGCCTTCGTCGATGTCGGCGGCGCTGGCAAGGCCTTCCTGCAGCGCAAAGATGGCCTCGTTGATCATCGGGCACAGGATGCGGTTCACCGCGAAGCCCGGGCTGTTTCTGGCCACGATGGCGGTTTTGCCGATGGTGGCGGCAAAACCCTGGGCCGCGGCCAGGGTGGCGTCGGAGGTTTGCAGGCCGCGAATCAGTTCGACCAGGGCCATCAGCGGCACCGGATTGAAGAAGTGCATGCCGACGAACCGATCCGGATGCGACACCGCGGCGGCAAGCTTGGTGATGGACAGGGACGAGGTGTTGCTGGCGATGACGGCGGCCGGTGAAACGATCGCGTCGATCTCCTTGAGGATGCGCAGCTTGAGGCCTTCGTTCTCGGTGGCCGCCTCGATCACGAGATCGGCGCCGGCCAGATCCGCGTAGGCCGTGGAGCCCCGAATCCGGGCGACGGCGGCATCCCGGTCGGCCTGGGTGATCTTTTCCTTCTTGAGCAGCCGGTCGAGGCTGCCCGCCACCACGCCCAGCCCGCGCTGAACGGCGTCGGCCGATATATCCACCATCACCACGTCCAGGCCCGCCACTGCGCACACCTGCGCGATGCCGTTGCCCATGGTGCCGGCACCGATCACTCCGATTGTCTTGATTGCCATGCTTCGTCTCCTTGTTCGGGGGTGTTGTTAAATGCGTTCGAAGATTGCGGCGATGCCCTGGCCGCCGCCGATGCACATGGTCACCAGCGCGTAGCGGCCGCCGCTGCGGTGCAGTTCGGCGATGGCCTTGGTGGTGATGATGGCGCCGGTGGCGCCGACCGGATGGCCGAGGGAAATCCCCGAGCCGTTGGGGTTCACCTTGGCCGGATCGAGGCCGAGTTCGCGGGTGACTGCGCAGGCCTGGGCGGCAAAGGCCTCGTTGGCCTCGATGACGTCCAGATCCTCGATGCGCAGCCCGGTGCGCTGCAGCACGAGGCGTGTGGCCGGAACCGGGCCGATGCCCATGTAGGCCGGTTCGACGCCGGCGTGGGCATAGCCCACCAGGCGGGCCAGCGGCTTGACGCCCAACGTTGCCGCGCGCCTGGCTTCCATCAGCACCACGGCGGCCGCGCCATCGTTGAGGCCGGAGGCGTTGCCCGGCGTTACGGTGCCGCCTTTCTGGAAGATGGCTTTCATGTTGCTCAGGGCTTCGAGGCTCACGTCGCCGCGCACGTGCTCGTCGGTGTCAAAGGCCACCATGCCCTTGCGGGTCTTGATTTCAACCGGGGTGATCTGGTCCCGGAAACGGCCTTCGGCAATGGCGCGAACGGCGCGCTGCTGGCTTTCCAGGGCGAGGGCGTCCTGCATTTCGCGGGTGATGCCGTAGCGGGCGGCGACGTTTTCGGCGGTGACGCCCATGTGGAACTTCTGCCACGGGTCGTGGAGGATTCCGTTCATGTAATCGAGAGCCGGCGTGTCACCCATGCGCGCGCCCCAGCGCAGGGTCGGCAGGATGTAGGGGCCGCGGCTCATGGCCTCGGCGCCGCCGCCGATGGCGATGTCGGTATCACCCAGCAGGATCGACTGGGCCGCCGAAACGATGGCCTGGAGCCCGGAACCACACAGGCGGTTTACGTTGAAGGCCGGCGTTTCGATGGGAATGCCCGAGTCGATGGCGGCCACGCGGCTCAGGTAGGCGTCGCGGGGTTCGGTGGGGATCACGTTGCCCATCACCACATGGCCGACTTCCGCGGCGTCGACACCGGAGCGGGCCAGCGCGGCGCTGACTGCGGTGGTGGCGAGCTGGCTGAGGGGAGTGTCCTTGAGGCTGCCGCCATAGGTGCCAATGGCGGTGCGGGCGGTGCCGACTACGAGGATTTCACGCTGCGTCATGATGGAGTCCGTTCCTTGGGTGGGTGATGTGCTGCATTCCGGCAGCAGGGCCGGGTGTGATCAGATCTTATCAAAAAAACAAGTTTGATGGTTTTTAATGAGCGGGCGTTCACGTGCTGGCGCAAGCCGGGCAGCGTTTTGGCAAAGCACACAACAAATTGATCGAAAGAGCTTGGCAGGCCGGATTTTTATGCTTACTATTAAAAACGAACACGACGGTTTGTTTTTGTTGTGTGTCGCAAGGTGTGTCTCCCTGCTTTAAGCGTATTTCTCTCCCTAGCGCTTATCTGCAGCTTCATCCGGGTGGTCGCCCACCGCAGCCACCCGGATCTTTCTCCCCGGCCACGGGAGACGCACCGGCTCCAGCGGGAGGATCACCACAACAAGAGAGCGGCAGATGTCCCTGACCATCGGAATTGCAGCAGAAACCCTGTCCGGCGAACGGCGCTTGCCTGTTGTGCCGGACGTGGTCAAAAAATACCTGGCCTTTGGCGCCAAGGTGCTCATGCAGAAGGGCGCCGGCCGCCAGGCCCATTACCGCGACGAAGACTTTTCCGACGTGGAATTCGTCGACCAGGTCGAGCAGATTTTTGCCCGCGCCGACATCGTGCTGTGCGTACAGCCTCCGTCTGCCGAACTGGTGGATGCGATGAAGCCGGGCGCCGTGCTGCTTGGCATGCTGCAGCCCTGGGGCAGCGCCGAACGCGCCCGCCATCTGGCCGGACGCAAGATCACCGCCTTCGCCCTGGAGCTGCTGCCCCGCATCTCCCGCGCCCAGAGCATGGACGTGCTGTCCAGCCAGGCCGCGGTGGCCGGCTACGAATGTGCGCTGATCGCCGCCGACCATTCGCCGCGCTTCTTTCCGATGCTCACCTACGCGGCCGGCACCATCCGCCCGGCCAAGGTGCTGGTGATCGGCGCCGGCGTGGCCGGCCTGCAGGCCATTGCCACCGCCAAGCGCATCGGCGCGATGGTCGAAGCCTATGACGTGCGCCCGGAAACCCGCGAGCAGATCGAATCCCTTGGCGCCAAGTTTGTGGATACCGGCGTGTCGGCGGCCGGCACCGGCGGCTACGCCCGGGAGCTGACCGACGAGGAAAAGGCCAGACAGGCCGAGCGCCTCGGCCGGGCGGTTGCCCAGTGCGACGCGCTGATCACCACCGCGGCGATCCCGGGCCGCAGGGCGCCGGTGATCATCACCGCCGACATGGTGGCGCGCATGAAGCCTGGCTCGGTGGTGGTCGACATGGCCGCTGAGACCGGCGGCAACGTGGAAGGCACGGTGGCCGGCGAAAAAACCTGGGTGAACGACGTGCTGCTTTTGGGCCCCACCCACATCGCCAGCCGCATGCCGGCCCACGCCTCCGAAATGCTGGCCAAGAACTTCCTTAACTTTGCCACCCCGTTCATCAAGAGCGGCGCGCTGTCCCTCGACTGGGAAGACGAAGTGATTGCCGGCGCCTGCCTTACCCACGACGGCGCGGTACGACACGCCGGCGTCCGCCAGGCCCTCGGCCTTTAAACCTGGAGAAACGACCATGGAAGGTTTGGCTTACCTCTACATCTTCATGCTGGCCGGTTTTACCGGCTATGAAGTGATTTCCCGCGTGCCGGTGATCCTGCACACCCCGCTGATGTCCGGCTCCAACTTTGTGCACGGCGTGGTGCTGGTGGGCGGCATGGTGGCCCTCGGCAACGCCGATCCGGCCGAACCCTTGCAGCTCGCCATCGGCTTTGCCGCGGTGCTGCTCGGCGCCGCCAACGCGGCCGGCGGCTACGTGGTGACCGAACGCATGCTGGCCATGTTCAAGGGCAAGAAGGGGGCCACCAAGTGAGCGCACATTTCTCGCAGTTTCCGGTTCTCGGCTTCATCCACGCGGCCTATTTTGCGGTGGCGGTGGTCTTCATTCTCGGCCTCAAGGCCATGAGCTCACCCGTTACCGCCCGCCGCGGGGTGGTGTGGGCAGGCTACGCGATGATCGCCGCCACGGTGGTCACCTTTGCCTGGCCCGGCATGCAGAACTTCGGCCTGATGGTGCTGGCCATTGCCATCGGTACCGTGGTGGCCTGGGTGTCTGGCAAGAAGGTGGCGATGACCGACATGCCGCAGATGGTCGCCATCTACAACGGCATGGGCGGCGGCGCGGCGGCGGCCATTGCGGCGGTGGAATTTGCCCGCGGCGAGATGCATGGTGTCGTGATCACGCTGCTGGCGACGCTGGGTGCGCTGATCGGCGCAGTGTCGTTTTCCGGCTCGGTCGTGGCCTGGGCCAAGTTGCAGGGGGTGATGAAGTCGGCCTTCCGGCTGCCTGCCCAGAATGCGGTGAACATCGTGCTGGCGCTCGCTACGGTCGGGCTTGGCGCGGCCATCGTGATCGCTCCGCAGATCGATCCGATGCTGGTTGGCGCCTTCTTCGTGCTCGCGCTGATCCTCGGCATGGTCATCACGCTGCCCATCGGCGGCGCCGACATGCCGGTGGTGATTTCCCTGTTCAACGCCTTTACCGGCCTTGCTGTGGGTTTCGAGGGCTTCGTGATGGGCATTCCGGCACTGATCATCGCCGGTATCGTCGTCGGCGCAGCGGGCACGCTGCTCACCCAGTTGATGGCCAAGGCCATGAACCGTCCGATCAGCAACATTCTCTTCGTTCCGATGGCAGCTGCCGGTGGCGGTGAGGCGGTGGAAGGCGAGCAGAAGGAAATCGGCGCGATGGATGCGGCGGCAATGATGCGCTACGCCAGCAAGGTCATCATCATTCCGGGCTACGGCATGGCGGTGGCCGGTGCCCAGCACAAGGTCTGGGAAATGACCGAAATGCTGGAAGAGGCGGGCGTCGAGGTGGTGTTCGCGATCCACCCGGTGGCGGGGCGTATGCCCGGCCACATGAACGTGCTGCTGGCCGAGGCCGGTGTGCCCTACGAGAAGATCTTCGACCTGGAAGAGATCAACGGTGATTTCGCCCAGGCCGACGTGGCCCTGGTGATCGGCGCCAACGACGTGGTGAACCCGTCGGCCCGCACCGACAAATCCAGCCCGATCTTCGGCATGCCGATTCTCAACGCCGATCTGGCGCAGAACGTCATCGTTGTAAAGCGCGGCAAGGGCACGGGTTACTCGGGCATCGAGAACGCGCTGTTCTACAAGGACAACACCCGCTTGCTGTACGGCTCGGCCCAGCAGGCGATTGGTGAAGTCATCCAGCACGTGAAGGCCATGTCGGTTTAACGCAGCAACACGAAAAAAACACCCCATAAAGGAGAGGAGTTTCAATGGACGCGAACAAGGAAACAACCGGCACGCCGGACATCGCCGCCTTCGCCGCCGCCTTCCTGAAAAAGGAAACCGGCGCGGATGGAGTCGAGATTCATAGCTGCAAACGCCTTGGTGGCGGGGCGATCCAGGAAAACCTGGCCCTCGATCTGACGATCACCGGCGGGCCGTGGGCCGGGCGCCACGAACTGGTGCTGCGCACCGATTCGCCGTCCAGCCTGGCGGTGAGCCTGGGCCGCGCCGAGGAGTTCGCGGTGCTGAAGGTGGCTTTTGCCGCCGGCGTGAAGGTGCCCGAGCCCCTCTGGCTGCACCAGGATGCCGGCGAGCTGGGCAAGGATTTCTATCTCATGCGCAAAGCCGGCGGTTCGGCCGCGGCCCGGCCGCTGGTGCGGGGCGATCTCACCACCGACGAGCGGGATGCCCTGCTTTTCGAGCTGGGTGGCGAGCTGGCCAAGCTGCACACGGTGCGGCCGCCGGTCGCGTCGCTCGATTTTCTGCCAATGCCCGACGGCACGCCGGCCCAATCCCGGGTGGCCGAATATCGGCGCCTGATCGACGCCATCGGCCGCCCCCAGCCGACGCTCGAATGGGCCTTGCGCTGGCTGGAACTCAACGCCCCGGCCAGCACCGAAACAACGCTGACCCACGGCGATTTTCGTACCGGCAATTACATGGTCGAGGACAAGCATCTGTCGGCCGTGCTCGACTGGGAGTTCGCCGGCTGGAGCGACCCGATGGAAGACCTGGGCTGGCTGTGCGCCCGCTGCTGGCGCTTCGGCGCCTGGGAACATGAAGTCGGCGGCGTTGGCGGCACGGCGGCCCTGGCCCGCGGCTACGCGTCCATTGCGGGCAAGCCCGTGGATCTGTCGCTGCTGCCCTACTGGGAAGTGATGGGCATCATGCGCTGGGCGGTGATCGCCCTGATGCAGGCCGAACGCCATGTGTCCGGTGAGCAGCCTTCGCTGGAACTGGCCCTAACCGGCCGCATGCTGCCGGAAATCGAACTGGACTTGATCCAGGAAATCCAGACCATCGAAAAGGAGCGTGCCCGCCATGCGTAGCCTGCCCACCGCCGCCGAACTCTTGAAGATCGCCCGTGAGGGCCTGCTCAACGAGCTGCTGCCCCATTTGCCCAAGGAACACCATTACACCGCGCTGATGGCCGCCAATGCGCTGGCCATTTCCATGCGCGAAATCCAGGCCGACGACAGCCAGCACAAGGCCGAGGCCGCGCTGCTGCACGAGCTTTACGGCAGCGCCGCACCGGACGAAGGCATGGACGCCCTGGCCGGACACCTGGCCCATGACCTGCGGGCCGGCCGCTTCGATGCCCGCCTCGACACCGTCGGCCAACTGCTGCTGGCCGAAGTGACGGCCCGCCTGCGGGTGTCCAACCCGAAATACCTCAAGCAGGCCGGCCTGAACTGAGCCACAGGAGACAGAACGTGAACTTCGACATCCCGGCCGAACTCAAGGCCTTGCAGGACAAGACCCGGCGCTTCATCGCCGAGGAAATCATCCCCTTCGAGAAAGACCCCCGCGTCACGTCCCACGGCCCGACCGAGGAACTCCGCAACGAGCTGGTCGCCAAGGCGAAGGCCGCCGGCCTCTTGACGCCCCATGCGTCGGTGGAGCTGGGCGGCCTTGGGCTGGATCACTTTGCCAAGGCCATCGTTTTCGAGGAAGCCGGCTATTCCACCCTCGGCCCGACCGCGCTCAATATCGCCGCGCCGGACGAAGGCAACATCCACCTGATGGAAGCCGTCGCCACCGAGGCGCAGAAGGATCGCTGGCTCAAGCCCCAGGTGGAAGGGAAGATCCGATCCTGTTTTTGCATGACCGAACCCGACCCGGGCGCCGGTGCCGATCCGTCGATGCTGCAAACCCTTGCAGTCAAGGACGGTGACGATTACGTGATCAACGGCCGCAAGTGGTTCATCACCGGCGCCACCGGGGCCAGCTACGCCATCATCATGGCCAAAATGGAAGACGGCACGGCCACGATGTTCCTGTCCGACATGAACGCGCCCGGCATCACCGTCGAGCGCAGCATGGACGCGCTGGATGCCTGCTTCACCGGCGGTCACGGCGTGGTGCGCTTCGACAACCTGCGCGTGCCGGCCAGCGACGTGCTGGGCAAGGTAGGGGAGGGCTTTCGTTATGCCCAGGTGCGCCTCGCGCCCGCGCGGCTGACCCACTGCATGCGCTGGCTGGGCCAGGCCCGGCGGGCCCATGACGTGGCCAGCGCCTACGCGCGCCGCCGCCAGGCCTTTGGCAAAGCCCTTGGCGAACACGAGGGCGTCGGCTTCATGCTGGCCGACAACGAGATGGACCTGCACACCAGCCGCCTGGCCATCTGGCACTGCGCGTGGGTGCTGGACCAGGGCGGCAAGGGCAAGAACGAATCGAGCATGGCCAAGGTGATCTGCTCCGAGGCCGAATGGCGGGTGGTGGACCGCTGCGTGCAGGTGCTGGGTGGCCAGGGCGTCACCGCCGAAACCATCGTGGCCCGCATCTGGTCCGACATGCGCGCCTTCCGCATCTACGACGGCCCGTCCGAAGTGCACCGCTGGAGCCTGGCACGCAACATCCTTAAAGAGCCCAAGGCCCGACACGGCGCGTAAGCGCATCGCCCGGCGGCGCTGGCTGCGACAAGGAATGGCTACGGATGATTTTCTGTTGGGGCGACTGAAGTCGCCCACGGACTTCGATCAAAGCTTGGGTAGGTCGGGTTAGCGCAGCGTAACCCGACATCGGACGTGTCCATCAATGTTCATGTTGGTGTCGGGTTACGCCCTGCGGGCTAACCCGACCTTGTATTATT
>NZ_JAOAUU010000141.1 GCF_030157465.1 Zoogloea sp. | reverse complement strand
TCCTTGTTCACCCGCATGTATTCCACGTCGGTGATGCGGTTGGCCACCCGCCGCATCAGCACGTGAATCCGCCCCAGCAGGCCGAGGATGACGGAATCGGACTCCATGACTGCACCTCTTGCTTGGTATTGGAATGTGCACCCGCAGCAAATGCCGTGCCGGGGAGAATTCCGCCAAAACGGGCCATGACAGCGCCCCCGCGCCCCGTCATGGCCCGCCGCGGCAGCAGCCGGGCACCGCGCTGGTGCGGCGGACACTTGCGGCAGCCCGCCCACCGGCTAAGCTGAAACCACGGCCACCGCGCCGCAGCCTTCAACGACCGAGGATGCACCATGCCCCCACGCCCGCCCCCGGACACCGTAGCCGTCCGTTTCGTCGATTTCGCGATCCGGGCCTGGCGTACGGATCCACAGCACATCGAGGTGATCGCCCACTCGACGCCGGTCGGTGGCATGCGCCACCCGGTCAGCCTGCGCCAGCCGCGCATCCGCCCCGCCGACGTGGAAATCGGCTTCAGCCACAGCCTCGACCGCGCCGCCGAAGTGGGACGCGACCTGACCCGGGTGCTGCTGCCCGAGCCCATCTACGGCCTGTTGCTGGAAAGCCTGCGCTGGGCCGCCGAACGGCCCGACATCGGCCTGCGCCTGCGCCTGTGCCTGGACGATGAACTCATCGACCTGCCGTGGGAGTGCCTGTACCGCCAGGAACTCGCCGGCCCGGCCGTGCCCGCCGGCTTCTTCCTCGCCGACGGCGACGTGTCGCTGGTGCGCGAGCCGCCCATCCTGCCCCTGCCGGCCGGCAGCACTGACCACGTCCAGCGCCTGCTCTTTCTCGGCACCCTGTTCGACGATCCGCACACCCCCGACCAGTGGCTGGTGCACGAGGAATTCCGCCTGCTCGGCGAGCGCACCGCGGCCCTCGCCCGGCGGGTCGCCTTCGAGTTCGTCGCCACCACCGACAGCGCCGGGGTGGAAGCCCGCCTGGCCACGCCCATCGACATCTTTCACTACGCCGGCCACGTCGAGGCCGACAACGACGATGCCCACTTCCTGCAATGCGCCCGCTTCGACGGGGTGGTGGAGTTTGCCGAGGCCAGCCCCCAGCCCGCCCCGTGGACCCGCGCCCGGGTGCTGGCGCCCCGCCTGAAGGCGGCCGGCACCCGCCTGGCGGTGTTCAACGCCTGCAACAGCGGCAGCTGGAACTTCGTCCGGCCCTTCATGCAGGCGGCCCTGCCGACTTTCATCGGGGTTCAGGGCTCGGTCAGCAACGCTGCGGCGCTGGTCTTTTCGGCGGCGCTGTATGGCGCCCTGGCGGCCGGCCTGTCGGTGGATGAAGCCGTCACCCAGGCACGTCTGGCGGTGCTCGAACTGGCCTTGCAGGATCCTGCCGACATGCCCGCCGACCGGCGCCGGGTGCAGATTTCGGCCAACGACTGGCTGCGCTTCATGATCTACATGCCGACCGGCGACGCGGTGCTCTTTCCGCGCCCCGAGCGCGGCAGCGAACAGGGCCAGGCCAGGCGCCGTCGCAGCGGCCAGCTGGAAACCCTCTACGCGACGCTGGCCCGGCTCAACGATTCGGAGCAGGCCCAGGTGGTGTCCGAAATCTATCGCTCCCGGGTGCTGATCCTGGGGCGCTTCGACGCCGCCCACAAACCCACCCTCGACGCCCTCGGCGCCGCCCTGGAAGCCCACCCGCGCCATTACCGCAAACACCTTTTCGATTACGAACCGCCGGCGGGACGCAACCTGACCGAATGGGTACGGGCCCACGCGCTGATGTCGCGCTTCGTGATCGCCGACATCAGCGACCCGAACAGCGTGCCCCATGAACTGGCCAGCGTGGTGCCCACCTCGCCCTCGGTGCCCATCGTGCCGATCATCCGCGAAGGCGCGCGGGACTACAGCATGTTCCGCGACCTGCGCGCCTACCCGTGGGTGCTGCCGACCGTCACCTACCGCAACGACGACGACCTGCGCGCCCGCCTCGAGGCCGACATCATCGGCCCGGCCGAAGCCCGGCTGGCCGCCTGGAAGCCGGCCTGAGCAGCGCTTCAGCCTGCCCCGCCAACGCCGGAAACGACAAGCCCGGCACGGGGCCGGGCTTGTCGCTGCTACCAGGGTGACGGGAAGGTCAGGCGGACTTCGCCCTGGTTTCACCGCCGATGAAGAAGCTGGTGATGTAGACCAGCAAGCCGATCAGGAACATCACGCCGGCGCCTTCACGCAGCCAGTAGAAGATCGTCAGCTGGTCCTGCGCCGCCATGAACGAGA
>NZ_JAOAUU010000140.1 GCF_030157465.1 Zoogloea sp. | reverse complement strand
GCCGCTTCAAATTGCTTCAAGGCGAGATTGATCAGCAGCTTCAATTCCAGAATCGTCAGCTGGCCCCAGGCCGTATTTTCGTCAAACTCGATGCCGATCAAGGTAATGATGTCCATGTAATCATCGAGTTCACTGTCTTCCAGGCGTTCAAGCAGTGCTTCCAGGCTGGCATCGTCGAGGCGGTGCAGGTTCAGGATATCTTCACGAAATAGCAGGGCTTTGTTGGTGTTGTCCCAGATCAGGTCTTCCACCGGATAAACTTCCGAATAATCCGGCACCAGGATGCGGCAGGCCGTTGCGCCCAATTGGTCATACACCGCCATGTACACTTCCTTGCCCATGCCTTCGAGAATGCCGAACAAGCTTGCGGCCTCAATGGCATTGGAGTTTTCACCGTGGCCAGAAAAATCCCACTCGACAAATTCGTAATCGGCCTTGGCACTGAAAAAACGCCACGACACCACGCCGCTGGAATCGATGAAGTGTTCAACGAAGTTATTCGGCTCGGTTACGGCGTTGCTTTCAAAGGTGGGCCGAGGCAAATCGTTCAGGCCTTCAAAACTGCGCCCCTGCAGCAATTCGGTAAGACTGCGCTCCAGCGCCACCTCCAGGCTTGGGTGCGCCCCAAACGAGGCAAATACACCGCCAGTACGCGGGTTCATCAAGGTGACGCACATCACCGGAAACTCCCCGCCCAGCGACGCATCCTTCACCAGCACCGGAAAGCCCTGTTTTTCCAGCGCATCGATGCCGGCCAGAATGCCGGGATATTTCGCCAGCACTTCGTGCGGCACATCGGGCAGTGCCATTTCACCTTCCAGAATTTCGCGCTTTACCGCCCGCTCGAAGATTTCCGACAGGCATTGCACCTGTGCTTCGGCCAGCGTATTGCCGGCACTCATTCCATTGCTGAGAAACAGATTGTCGATCAGGTTGGACGGGAAATACACCACCGCGCCGTCCGACTGACGCACATACGGCAGCGAACAGATGCCGCGCTGCACATTGCCGGAGTTGGTGTCGTACAAATGCGAGCCACGTAACTCGCCATCGGGGTTGTAAATCTTCAGACAGTATTCATCGAGAATTCCGGCCGGCAGCGCATCTTTACGGCCAGGCTTGAACCAGCGCTCATCCGGGTAATGCACAAATGGCGCGGCGGCAATGTCTTCCCCCCAAAACTGGTCGTTGTAGAAATGATTGCAATTCAGTCGCTCGATATATTCGCCCAAGGCCGACGCCAGCGCGCTTTCCTTGCTGGCGCCCTTGCCGTTGGTAAAACACATCGGCGAGTGCGCATCGCGGATATGCAGCGACCACACATTGGGAACAAGATTGCGCCACGAAGCGATTTCAATCTTGATGCCCAGGCCCGCCAGAACTCCCGACATATTGGCGATGGTCTGCTCCAGCGGCAGATCCTTTCCCGCAATACAGGTGCGTGCTTCCGAATCCGGATTCAGCGTCAGCAAGGCCTGAGCATCGGCATCCAGATTGTCCACTTCTTCAATCACAAACTCAGGCCCGGTTTGCACCACCTTTTTTACGGTGCAACGCTCGATGGAGCGCAAAATGCCCTGTCTGTCCTTGGCGGATATATCTTCCGGCAACTCGACCTGAATCTTGAAAATCTGCTTGTAGCGGTTTTCCGGATCAACAATATTGTTCTGCGACAGGCGGATGTTGTCGGTAGAAATACCGCGCGTTTCGCAGTACAACTTCACGAAGTAAGCCGCACACAAAGCCGATGAAGCCAGAAAGTAATCGAACGGACCCGGCGCCGAGCCATCGCCCTTATAGCGGATGGGCTGATCGGCGATTACCGTGAAGTCATCGAATTTGGCTTCAAGACGAAGCTTGTCGAGAAAGTTGACCTTGATTTCCATGGGGGAATCCTGAAATGGCGTTCAAAACGAATTGGCCGCCATTATCGCTGTTTTCCTGGTGGAAAACGGTGCATCTCGGCAGTTCGAGGATCCGGGTGTCGGCGCCGACAACCGCGCGCTTGAAGGATCAGGCTCACCACAGAGCCAAGCCGGACCTCGGCGCCAAAAGGCCGTCATTCGACGACCCGTAATCCGGTGAGCCCGTTCCAGTCTGCGCCGCTTGCTCTGTCATAATGCCGAGCAACTAGCGTAATCACTGCCATGACGTTCTACTCACCACCTGGCTCGTTCGCACGCTCTGTCATCGCACACAGCGTGCTCATCATTTTCCTGCTTGCGGCGGGCGGGTGGCTGGTCTTTGATTCCTGGCGTGAACGGGAGCGGACTGTCGCGGAGGTGTCACCAAACAA
>NZ_JAOAUU010000005.1 GCF_030157465.1 Zoogloea sp. | reverse complement strand
CCCGGCTTTAATCCATGCGCTGCTGGTAGGGTCTTCTGTGCGGGTAACCAAGTTATACCGCCCCGAGAGCGTTGGGCGGCTTGTTGTGGAGGGCTGATACCTGTGATTTCCGGGCAGTTCCTTGATCGAAATCGCATCAAAGTAGGTGACTGCTCCTGCTGAGGCGCTACCGGCAACCACATACATCTGAGCCACTGTAGCCGTGAAAACAATGCGACCAAAAGTCTGTATCGAGGAGGTCGTGAGTACGGCTACAAAAGCGCCGGAGCCTGCCCCTATGCTGCTGGTGCCTACTTGCAAACATGCAGTCACCCCGCCTTCCGCCCGCGCTTTTCCGGTCATGACATAAGTTTTTCCGACCGTAAGCGACACAGGGGATACCTGCCGGCCGAATGCCGCAGTAGATGTGACCTGCATCTCCCCGCCGACAGCCGCTGCTGAGGATTGATACGTTGACGATGTTGACCAGCCGGCAGTCCCGTCCGAAAACTCGCCGTTTGAAACAAGCTCTGGCCCCCGCACCAGCCCAAGCCGTTTATCAAGTTGCAACCCAACCGGAGGGTCAACTTGGCCTTGGCCGGGCATGTACACAGGTGTTGTCCCGGCGGAGTCTTGATACATCGTGCTCAGGTCTTGATCGTCGTACCAAAACCCTTGTTCGCCATTTCTCCACAGCCCGGCAACGATCGCCGCGACGGGCCTTTCCTGCCCGCCCCGCCGCCCCCGAAACACCCTATCTAGCGCACCCATCGCTCAGGCCTTGTCGAAGTAAGCCACTTGGGCGCTGCACGCGACCGCAGCAAACAGCTTGACGCTCGCCAGCGCAGTGTCGACGTAGTAGATCACCCCATCGTCGATGCGCGTGCCGACCGTTGCGCTCGGTGCAGTCGCGCCGTTGAGCGTCACGCGAACGGTGTTGCCGTCCGCCTGGATCGCGGCAGCAATGGAGCCGCCGGGCACGGTCAGCGTGGTGACGACGCCTGCAGCCAGGGGGATTGTTTCCCGCCCGGTGCACGTCCGGGCCGCAGCAGTTACCGTGCGCGCAGCACCCGCCGCTGGCGTCTTGGCGTCGATCGACTGCACCGCAACTTTCACCGCCAGCTGCGTGACTTCCGTCGTGTCCGACGTGCCCCCAGAACCCCCACCTGCGGCCCCCGACACCACGAGCTGCCCCGCGTCGTTGACTTGCAGGGGCACCATCTTGCCGCCTGCGGTTTGCCCGTAAATGAGTCCAGACATGGCGTGCCCCTTAGCCGATGCGCTCGGAGACGTTGGCCATTATGGTGAGGCTCGAATCGCCCTCGCCAACCCCGATCGGACCGGTTACGAACGCCTGGCTGAGCATGTAAACAGCGCCGTCTGCCAGGCGCACGATCACGTCTTCGTCCTTGATGTCGTTGAGGGCGTCGATGCTGATGCCGCCTTGAAGGTTGATGGATAGGTCCAGCTTGGCCGGGGTGCTGGTCTCCGTGTAGCCGCCGTCCTGCGCAAGCCGGCCGGCTTTGTGGGTGCGGGTGGTGCCGCTGGGAGTGAAGGTGCCGGGCTTGTCTGCGAGGGGCAGCTTGCCGATGCTCGGTACGGAAATGCTGCGGATGTTGTTGAGTTGAGCCATGTTCGAATGTCCTTTGAAGGGCCCTTGTCAGGCCGTTAGCGCGTGGATGAGAGGGGCCAGAACGGGCCAGGCCAGGGCGAAGATCAGGGGCCAGACGATGCAGGCCACAAGCCAGTTGCCGGCGATCTGATCGACGAGCCAGGGGATGGCCACCCACACCAGCCAGCCAGCCACCACGGATACCGCAAGGCAAAACAGGGCAAGGTCAAGCGGGGTGGCCGGCATGTCACACCGCCTTTTGAAACTCGCCGCGGCCGGCCAGCACGTACCAGGGCGACAGCAACACCGGGGTGTCGCGGTAGTTGATGCGGCTGGGGTTGGTAGTGTCCTGTTCAACAACCAGGGTGCTCTTGTAGTAGTCGTAGGCCTGCACCCAGCCGTAGTTGCGCATCAGCGTTTCGCGGTAGAGCGTGAGCAGGTAGGCGCGCACGTCATCAACAGTCGTGATGCGCAGGCCCGGCCGGTAGCCCTCGTTGTTCTTGGCCACGGCCGTGCCGGTAAAGCGTGTCGCCGCGCCGCGAATCTGCTCGTAGCGGATGCGCTCCATCACTTCGGCGGTGTTGATGTCGAGCCAGGTGTCGTCGGCGCTGCCGTCCGGCTTGGTCTGGTACATGCTCACCAGGCGCTTGATAGCGCAGGTGCCGTCCCGGGCCACGGTCATCACGCTCATGCCCTTGAACAGCAGGCTGTTGGCTTGCGTCCAGTCGAAGTAGCTCACGCCCACCAGGCCGGTCAGCGCACGGCCCTCAAGGCTTTGAACCGGGTTGTTGTAAAGGGCCGGCGCGGCGCTGGCCGCAAGAATGGCCGCGGCTTCCCACGTGCAGGTGGGGTTGGTGCCGATGGCCAGGCAGCACATATGCACGCCGTTGCGCGCCTGGCCGAAAGCGGTAGCGGCTGCCGAGTCACCCCGGAAAGCCATAAAGGCCCGAAAGCCTTGCTGCACCGGCGGGGCATAGCGGCGGGTGGATTCGGTCTCGAAGGCCGTGAGCGTGGCGGTGTCGGCAAAGCCCAGCGCCACGTAGCGAAACCAGCGCTGGCCGATGATCGCCGCCAGGTCGCCCACCGCGGGGTTTCCCGATCCGCCGGTCATGCCGACGATGGTCACGGCCAGCCCGGTGGGCGTGCTCTCGCGGTACAGGTTGAGGCGTACGTCGATATCGTTGCCCACCGTGCCCTTGTGCCGGGCGGCGAGCGTTACCACCGCGGCGTTGGCGGTCGCGGTTACCGGGATGTCCGCAACCGTGAATGCGGCGGCGATGGCGGTGGCCACTGCCGCCACGGCCATGCCGGCCGTAATGCCCACGCTCACCAGCTTGCCGGCTACGTAGATCGACAGGGTGCCGGCTGCCGTGGGGGCAGCGGTTACCGTGATCGTGCTTGTGGCGGCCACGCCAACGGCGTTGTCGGCATAGGGCAGGATGTAGAGGTCGAGCGTGGGGTCGATGGCGCGGTAGCGGGCCACCATCTGCGCGAGCATAGAGCCGGCGCCGGCCTTGTTGATGGCGTCCTGCACGCTGGAAATCTGCACCACCTCGCCCGCGGCGGCATTGCCAGCGGCCAGCTTTTGGCCCACCAGCAGCACGGCGGGAATGTCGGCGCCAAGGCTGGCTTTGCTGCCATCCACCTCCACATACACGCCGGGGTAACGCAGGGCGGCGGGGATCGTGTTGAAGTTGATCACTTAGATATCTCCGGTGTTGGCCAGGCCGCCAAATGGGAGCGGGTCCGGCAGGTAATTGGTAACAAGCGCGTCGAGGGTGTAGCGGTCGGCCCAGTAGATGTCGCCATCGGTGTATTCCAGCGCCTTGCCGCCCCGCCACTGGATGGGGCGCACGTTCGGTTCGATTTCCCACCCTTCCAGGCGTGCAAGCACTGCGCGGCGGTAGTCGAGCAGATCGTCATCAGTGCTGCGGGTGTCGGACATGCGCACGTTTTCGATCGCGATCACCACGTCAAAAGCAAAGCTGCCGTTTGCTGCACGCTCCCCGGCGCGCTGCACCTGGTCGGCGGCCCGCACCACCCAGCAGGCGGGCAAAGGCAGCTCTTGAACATGCAGCTGGGCATAGTCGGCAGCCTGCCCAACCAGCCGAAACCACAAGTGCGCAAAGCCGGCCGGCTGCGGCCGCAGGTGCTCGACGAGGGGCGTGAGGGAAATCATCAGGCGTCCTCGAGGGGGGCGCTGCGGCCGTAGCGGCTGGGGTTGCTGGTGATGATGGCCAGGTCACTTTCCAGCGCCGGCGCATCGGGTGCCGCGGGGATCAAATTGATTTCCCCCCGGGCGTGGGCTTTGAGCGTGGCCAGCGCGGCTTGATAGGCCTCGGTTTCCTCCTTCGTGGCCTTGTTGCCGGCCAGGTAAAACAGGGCCACGGTGCTGGCCAGCCTGGCCAGCAGGCTAGTGAGCACGTCCGCGGGGATGCCGTAGCTGAAGATCAGCGCATCGGCGTCCAGCAGAGCCTTGTCGACTTTGTCGAGCGCACCCGCCAGGGCGGGCCGCTGGTCGGCCGGGTAGCTCGCCACGTCGGTGCCCTGCAGCACAGCCCGCACGGCGTCGAGCGGCTGCATCTGCATGTCGGTGGGCACCGCAAGCTGCGCAATGCGGTTGGCACTGCCCCGGGCCAGCAGGTCAAGGCGGGTGGCGAACATGGCTTACTTGCCCGCTTTCTTGGGCTTGGCGGTGTCGTCGGGCGCGGGCTCGACGGCGGCCTTGAGCTTGTCGAGTACCGCGTCGCCCTTGTCGAGCACCGCGTCGGTAGCGGCGGCGTTGTCCTGCGCGGCCTCCACCGGGTTATCGACGATGCGCTTGAGGGCCTCGTAGGCCTGCACCAGGTGCGCATGGTCATCCAGTGCATTGGCCAGGCGTACCTTGGTGTCGGAAAACTCGGCACTGACGCTGGCGAGCGCCTCGCGGGCAGCGGTCAGGTCGGCCTGAAGCTGGTCGATTTCGGCAAGGCGCACCTTGATCTCGCGGCCGGCTTCTTCGCGGTCAGCGCGGCGGTCAAGCTCAAAGTGGCTGGAGATGGCGTCGAAGATGGCGTCGAGCGTCGACGTGCTGAGCTGAGTGCCCACGATGTCGATGATCGTGCGCTCGAGGGCGGTGCCGCCCACGGGAGCAGCCTGCTGGAGGGGCGAGCCGCCCTCGGCGGTGGGTTCGAACCCTTCGGGCTCTTGCTCGCTCACCTCCAGCATCTGCTCTTCGGCAAGGCGACGCGCGGTCGCCTCATCCACATTGGTCAAGCGCATCCAGGCGCGGGTAAAGGTGTGGCCGGCCCGGTTGAAGCGTTCAACATTCTTCACGGCCACGCGTACATACAGGGTTTTCATGGGGAGTCCTTTCGAGGGGTGGCTTACAGGGCCAGCCACGGGGTAACGACGAGCTTCACTTTTTCGAAGTTGGTGTTGCTGCCACCGCCGGGCAAATCGCGGGCCTTGAGCAGCTGCTCGGCTGCAACGCGGTTGTCGGGGCCCACCACCAGCAGATCGGGCGAAACACCCAGCAGCCGGCCGCCGTCGCCCTTGCGCTTTTCCATGGCCTTGAACGCGTCGTTGAAGTTGGCGGCGGTGAGCGCGGCCTTGCTGGCCTGGGCCAGCTGCCAAAAACCGTAAGCCGCGGCACCACGCCAGCGCCCGCCAAAGCTGTACACGTCCAGGTCGAACACGTTGGGGTTGTTCGCGCTGGTGACCGCATCAAACTGGGGCTTGATGCGCTCTTGCATATAGATAGCCTTCGGCGCCCGCTCGGTGCACATCAGCACCCAGGGCTCCAGCACGCCAGCCTGCATGTTGCTCTCGGGGGTGACCGCGCCCGTGCCGTCCTCGTTTGCGTAAACCGGGTGATCGGTGTCGAAAAAATACTGGCCGTCGTAGCACAGCGAGCTGAAGCCGTTTTTGATGGCTTGGAAGATCAGGTCGTTTTGCAGATCGCGCACCGACTGGCCGTAGCCCGACGCGACGTCGCCGTAATGGCCAAAATCGTCGTCTTCGATCTCCGTGCGCGGGATGTCGATGGTGGCTTCGAACTTGCGGTTGGGCACCGTGTAAGCCATTTCGGCCACGGCCTTGTGCAGGCGGCTGCCAACCCACTCCCGGAAGGCCGGGAACTGGGTGAGCCAGGCGTAGGTGTTGCTCTTGCTAGAGCTGGTGATGTAGCCGGCGACCTGGCGCCATTCTTCCTTGGTCAGGGCCAAGCCGGCGTTAAAGCGGGCTTTAAGGGTTGTGTGCAGTGCGGCGAGTTGAGCAGCGGTGAGCATGGGGTTCTCCGGGTTGTGTCAGGGGTGTGGGGTCAGGCCTTGGCCTTGGCGTATTCGTCGGCCGAGACGCCCATGCGGGAGCACATGGCGGTCTCTTCGGCGGTGAGGCCCTTGCCGGCCGGGGCGCCGCCGCCTTGGCGGCCACCGGCCGCGGCGAGCGGTGCAGCAGCTCCCAAAAACTCAGTCAGGGCGGCCAGGGACTGCTTTTCAGCCCAGCCCTTGAGCGTCGGCGGCAAGCGGCCATCGCCAAGGGCGGCGGTTACCAGGTCGGTGTGCTGCTGCTTTTCTGCGGCCAGGGCGGCCGTTACTTTTTCAGCGGCGGCGGCGGCGACGCTGGCTTGCAGGGTGTCGCGCTCGGTCGTCAGGGCCGCAACGCTGGCCTTGAGCGTGCCGACCTCGGCGGTGAGTGCGGCGGTGCTGCTCTTGAGGGTGTCGCGCTCGGTGGAGAGCGCAGCGATTTGCTCGGGGGTCATGGTGGGTTCCTTGACAGGGGGGGTGGGCAGAAAACTGCGGGCAAGCTCGGCCAGGGCATCCAGGCCGTCGAGCGCGGGGGTATTGGTAAGCGCAAACGAGAGGATTTCGAGCACCTCGCCGCTGGTGCCGGAGTAAAGAAAGACGGTGGAGACGTAGCGCACCTTGCGATCGGCAATGAGCTGCGCGGTGTCGCCCACCCAGCGGATGGAGGTTGCGTAGAGCCCGCGCCCCTCACGCCATTCGAGATCCCGAAACCAGCCGGCGGCTTCGACGCGCTTGCCGTTTTCCCGGGCGCGGAGGCTCTGATGCTCGAAGTCGATGAGGGTGTCGTTGCTGCGGGCCCGCTGCCGGGTGATCACCCGGCCGGCGATGGCGGCGTCGAGCTGCCAGGCCGTAACGTCGATCGGCCGGCCATCGACGGCACGAAACGGGCCGGGGGGCAGCAGATGCGCTTCGGTGGCACCGGCATCGATCTCGAAAACGAGGGCGGCCAGGGCGACGGATTCAGCGGCGGCGGTGGGGGTGTTGGGTGGCACGGCGACTCCTGTTGTGTGGAGTCATCTTCGGGCCGGGGCGGTTTTTTGAAACCGAGGGAAACGTTTCCCGTGGGGGGATTACGGGGCGGGGATAGGCGAGCGATTTAAACGGCCGTGGCGCGTTTTTGATGCCCAGACGGCCGAACGGCTGTCCATCGTGCTGGATAGGCCTTTCAAACGCGTTTCGTGCGATTCGAATGGGGTATTGCTTGGCTGCGGCCGTGGGGGCCGGCTGTAAGGCTTGATCGCGGGTCTGCAGCCCCGGATCAGCCCTTAAAACAGGCTCAGCTGGTCTTCATCCCGCACGATGTTCTGCACCTGGCGGGACGTGAGGTAGTGCTCGCGGGCGAGCCCGCGGAGCGATTGGCGGGCATGGTCGGCCCGGATCTGTGCGTCCCGTGCCTGCCGGTAGATCTTGTCCACCTTGGGGATCGGGCAACGGCCGGTAGCGTCGGTGTGGCGGGCCAGCGCCTCACGCAGGCGGGCAAACTCGGCCTCGCTAAGCCCAAACGCCCGCGCCTTGCGCTTGGGAATGTGCTGATTGACCCCGCCGTACTCTGTCAAAAACCGGGTAGCCGGGCCAATGCCAAGCGCCCGGACCACCGCGCGGTGTATCGGCGGCAGGCCCTTGAGCAGCTCGGGGTCGACATCCGGCCAGCCGAGGGATTGATAAGTGGCCATGGCAGCTACTCCCGCGCGAGCCAGGCCTTGAGGGCTTCGATCAGCTGCATGCGCTCCGCCACGGCCAGGGCGTCGAAGTTGGGCGGGGTTTCCCCCCCCATCTGCCGACCGCACCAGGCCAGCAGCGCCGCCCGCCCACCGTCCTGCACCTTGCCGGCCTTGGCCAGCAAACCCCACAGGCGCAGCAGCTGGGCCACCTGGGGCGGCACCTCACGGCGCTCGGCCATCTGCCGGCCCCGGCCGCCGGCCTTGGGCTTGTCGGCAAAGTAAGGCTTGCGGGGCCAGCCGCGCGCCTCGTAGTCCGCCAAGGCGATGTGCAGCTGGGAAAGCGTCAGCGTGGTTGCCGAATACCGCCCATCAACACGCTTGCCCCCGGCCCGCCGGATCAGATCCTGGTGGCTCTCGTCCGACCAGCCGGGCAGGGTTTTGAGTGCCCAGGTTTTGGCGATGCCAACCAACGTGCGGTAGTGCTTGACGAGATCAGCCATTTTTTCTCTCCCAGTTGTTGCACGTGCCGCACTCGTCGATCTTGATGCCCTTGGCGCCAGGAACGCAGGGGTGGCCGCATACGGTGCGGACATCGAAGCCGCCATCACGCCGCATGTAATTGACCATCCCGAACGATTTGCAGCGGCGGCAGCGGCGGGCGGCGTCGATCTGCTGCGCGTAGCACTCGCGGGGGCTGCGGTAATTGACGGCATGTGCCCAGCGCTGGCCGGGCGTGCCCTTGGCGTCATGCTTCATGGCCGCCCCCTTCCAAAGGCCGGGTCTGGATGCCGGCCGGGGTCAGCACAGTGCGGGGTCGGTCATAGGTGGCGTAGGCGTCTTCGGCGAGCTGCTCGACCAGGGAGAGATCGACCAGGCCGGGGCCGATGGCATCGCGCAGGGCCTGCGCGGTACGCAGCAGCGCGGCGGTGTGCCAGGCCGCTTCCTGCATGTCGCCGCCCATGAAGAAGGCGTGGTGGATGCCCTCATGCGCAACCAGCAGCGTTTCGAGCGACACGGCCGCCACGGCCAGGGCCGGGCGCGGAGTTTGATTGCTGTTCATGGCGCCCCCGTTACACCGCGGCAACGTCGAGGGGGATGGCGCGGTACCGGTCGCTGTCGCCGATGCGCTCGTACACCCGCACATAGCTTTTGCTTGCGACTACCTGCACGGCCTCGCCAATCGCCCGCATCGCGTTTTGCCAGCGGGTGTCCTTGATGTCGATGCGACGCAGCGCCAGCACGCGGCCGGTTGCGATGTTGCCCGACTTGTCCACCTGGAATGCGTCATTGACCAGCACATGCAGTTCGGCGCGGGCGCCCTGCGCCCACTCGCTGATGCACTCGTCGATCAGGGCCTTGGCAGCTACCAGGCGCTCGTCGAACGTGATGCACTCGGATACTGCGCGCTGCACTTTGTAGCGGCCGTCGAAAGTGCTGAGCGTGACGTTGCCCTTGCCCACGCTGCCGCGGGGCTTGACGCCGTACTGCTCGGACGAGAGTTCGATAAACGCTTCGATGTCACCGAACACCTTGCCCTTGAAGAGGCCGATGGCGTCGTTGAGGCTGCGGGCAGCCTGCACGATCTCGCAAACGAGCTTGTCCCGCTCGAGGTCGATGGGTTTGATGAGTTCGAGGGGCACAAGTCGGCCGGCACTGTCACGCATGTGGCCGGAGGGGATTTCGGGAGTGGTCGGGGTGGGGTTTGCTGCGGTCATGTCATTGTCCTCGTTTGGGGTTTGACGTTGGGGTAATGGATTTCACGGTGCGAAACTTTTCGATCAACTCTTTGAGCCGGGCCTTGTTGCGGGCGATCTCCGCCGGGCTCATCGGGGGCGCGGGCAAGGCCTTGGGCGGGTCGCGGTTGCCCAGCAGGTCGATGAGGTGCTTGGGCGCGGGCCAGCGTTCGGCCGTGGCGTAAAGCTGGCGCCAGGCACGGTCGATGCGGCGGGCGTCCTGGGCTTGATCCCACTTGATCCACGGCCGATCCATGGCCTCCAGCCACACCTGTGCAGTCGCGGGGATCGCGTCTTCGGGCGGGGTGCCGGGCAGGCGCAGCACCACCAGCTTTTGCAGGCCGGTAATCATCTGGATGCGCAGCCAGTCGGGGATCATTTGAGCTGCTCCAGCGCGGCCAGCGCCCCCAGGGTGCGGCTGCCCTTTACCGGCGCTGCGCTGCCCTGGCTCAACACCGCCCCGGCGGCTGGGCGCCAGCTGGCGATAACTGCATAGAGCCAGCTGTGGCTTTTAAGGGGCACCTTGAGGCGGCCGTCGTCACGGGCGGCCAGGCTTTGTTCCACCGCCCACACCCAGGCTTCGGGCGGGGCTTCGAACACCTGTCCGCCCGTGGTGATGCGCTGGGCCTGAATGTCGGGCAGCAGCTCGGCCAGAATCTTGGCTACGCGAGCCATGGACAGCTCGTTTTTGTCGGGGCGAAACAGCCCGAGGTAGCGCACCACGGCGCTGCCCAGCGGGCCACCCAGGGCAAACACCGACACCAGTGCCGAGCGGGCATCGTCGTGGGCAACCAGGGCGTCCAGGCTGAGCGCGGTGCCGCAGCAGGGGCAACGGGTTTTCATTTGCGGCCTGCCTTTCTGCCGGGGCGGGCATTGACGAGTTTGCCCATGGGCCAAAAGACCACCACCGAGCCGCCAGGGCGGTGGATGCGGCAGGTCATGACCTGGTGCTCGGCCACCAGCTCTTCGACGGCAGCCCAGGCGGTGGCCTCGCAGCCGCCGACCGTGGCCAGCAGGTCGCCCGCGTCCATGGGGTTGGCGGCGTTGTGCGGCTTGAGCGTGCTGAGGATGCGGGCGCGGGCACTCATGAGCGGCTCCCGGCAGGGGTGGCGGTGACGGGGGCGGCGGCCTGCGGCTGGCAGTCGGCGGCGAGGCGGCGCGCAGCGCGCACCCGCAGCTCGGCATGGGCTTCGACGGCCTCCAGGGCCACAAGCACCCCGGAGCCGAAGGCAAACACCAGGGACGCAACGACGATGTAGAGTTTTTGCATGGCGGGCGCTCCGGCTCAGGCGAGGGACTGGAGGCACAGGGCCTGCCGGGCCACGGCATCGACGAGCTTCACGTCGAGCACGCGGTCGCGGCGGAACTGCTTGATCGCGGCAATCAGGCCCTCAACGAGCATGCGGGCGCTGCCCTTGCTGTAGGCGTAGAGCCGGGCCACCACATCGTCGGCAACCTCTTCGGCGCCAAACGCGCTTTGCACCAGGGCGGCGGCGTCATCGGCGCTGATGGCCTGCACCGTTGCGGGCCAAAAGCCGGTGCGGCTGCGGATCTGGTCGAACTGCCCGTGCAGGGGCTTGAGGATGCCGGTGAGGTGCTCGGTGCCGGCCAGCACGATGCCAATGCCGGCTTTGTCGCGCAGGCGCCTCACGATGTGAAGCTGGTGCGGGGTAAGGGTTTCGGCTTCGTCGATGATGATCAAGCTGTCGGTGTCCGTGAGCTGCTCCACCACGGCCTCAAACTTGTCGGCCACGCTGGAGGCTTCGGTCACGCCCACAAGGCGGGCCAGCTTTTTGACGAGCGTTTGCGGCGTCATCGTCGGGTCGGCCTCAAGCAGGTGCGTGTTGGGCGTGCTGCGGGCGTAGTGCTTGAGGCTGTAGGTTTTGCCGGTGCCCACGTAAGCCGAAAGCACCGCAAAGTTGCGGTAGCGGCGGGCCATGGTGCAGGCAGTCACCGCGAGCCGGGACACGCTGGTCTCCACAATGGAGACGGCATCGGCGCTGGTTTCGTCGGCGTGGCGCATGGCCGATTCGATGGCCTTGAGCAACGGCGCCGGGCTGGTGGCGTAGCTGCCCTTGATGATCTGGTTGAGGCTGCTGGGGCTGATGCGGGCCAGCCGGGCCAGCGCGGCCTGGGAGTAGGCGTGCTGGCTGATCCACGCCTTGATGATGCCGATCTGGTCGATATCGGCCGGGGTGTAGTGGGCGGGCCAGGTGGGGGCGGTAGTGGTCATGGTGGGTGTCCTTTACGTGATGTTGAGATCAAGAATCAGGGGGGTGTCGGGGGTGTCCGGGGCGTCGAGCAGCAGCGAGTCGGGGGCGTCGATGGTGTTGCGGGCAACCGCATCGGCGTCGAGCACCAGCCCGGCGCGGGCCTGCTGTTCGGCGATCTTCTTTTCGAGCCGCTTGATGGCATCGGCGGCGCGCATTTCCCGCTTTTCGTCAAGGCGGGTGCCCATCACATCGATCGCGGCAACCAGGTGGGCATCGCAAATCCAGCGCCCGTCCAGGGTGCGGATAATCGCAACGGCGTTGTCCATCAGGTCGTACTCAAGCACCACCTTGGTGTGGTTCCAGGCGTGCAGGTCGGCATGCTTGTAAACACACTTGCCGTGGGTAAGCGAGGCCCGGCGCACGGTGAGCTGCACCGCCTGGCGCTTGAGTTCGCGCTCGGTGGCGTGGGGGGGTATCGGCACCAGCCCGGCCCACACCTGGGCACGGGTAACGCTGGCGTCCTCGGGGTGCGGGCGGGCGTGGTAGCGATCAAGCCAGGCGTTAAACGCGTCGGAAAACTGAGCCATCGTCGGGGGGCTCAGGCGGCCGGCTTTTATTTCCCGCACAACCTCGTTGCGCACCTCGTCGGCCATCTCGTGCCCGCAGTAAAAAGCGGGTTGCCACAGCTTGAGAAAGTCCTCTTTCATCGTGCGGAAGAACCGTTCAATCCAGCCCTTGCCGTGCGGGTTGCCGGGGATGGCGTGGATGATCTGCTGCACCCCGGCGCGCTGGTAAAAGCCGCAGATGTCGTTATCCATCAGCCAGTTCTTGTAGCCGGATCCGTTATCCACATAGAGGAAGGGCGGCACGTGGCCCCAGCGGGCAAAGGTTTCGGCCCACATGTTTTGCACAGCCACCGTGCCCTCGTGCTCATCGGCCCGCCAGCCCACGATGAACCGGCTCCGCATGTCCATCGACACCGTCAGCTCAGGGCGAAACAGGTCGCCGGTAACCGGGTGGGCGAGATACACGTCGGCGCGGTAGCCGTCGGCCACATACACGTCGCCGGCCAAAGCGTTTTGCGTGCTGCGCTTCACAAAGGCTTTTTCAGTGAGCCGGTAAAGGTTCTTGCCGAGGCGGGCCGGGCTATGACGTCCAGTCATGGCGGGCACCCCGTTGAGGTAGTGCCGCACCTGGTCGTAGGTGCAGGCGTGCCCATCCACTTCGGCAAGGCGGCGATGCACTGCCGCGATGTCGGGCTTGCTGGGGTTGTTGAAGTACTCGATAGCCGGGCCCCACCAGGCCGGGCTTTCGACAACCCGGCCCTTGTGTTCGGGCAGCAGGCCGGCGGGGCCGCGTTCGGCGCGGTAGCTGGCTATCCAGTCGCACAGGGCGCTGCGGCTGGGGGCAGCCTTGCCCCCCTTGGCCGTGGCCACCAGGGCCGCAGCAACGGCCCGGGGCAGCAGGCCGGCAGCAGCACGGTCGAGGGTGACGGCGATGGCGTTGTTCTGGCTCACGCCGGTATCCACCAGGGCTTGCAGATAGAGCACGACGGTTTCCCGTTGCAGGGCCACACCACGCGCTTTGTCGGTGGCCTCGCGCCAGGGGTCGCGGGCACGCAGGGCCAGCACGTTGGCGCGGGGCGTCGCGACAACGGCGGCTTTGCGGGGGCTGGGCTTGTTAGCCAGGGCGAGCGCGGCCATGGCTTACCCCTGCGCCTTCTTGGGCCGGCCGGGGCCACGCGGGCGGGCGTCATCGCGCAGCTGCTGGCGCACGGCGGCTTCGGCCTGCGTGCGGCCTTCGAGCGTGCGCCATTCGATCAGCCAGCGTTCGGCCTCGGCCGGGGTAAGAGCGTGCGGGCCGAGCACCCGATCCGGCAAGGGCTGGATGTCCTCGTCGCGGATGCGGGCAATCACATCCAGCCCGCGGGCAACCAGGGCATGCAGCGTTATCCAGATCTGGTCGATCTGCAGCTCACGCTCGGGCACGTCAACGTGCACGCTGGTGGCGGCTTCGTACATGCGCAGCAGGCTGTTGATGCTGGCCTCACACGTGCCTTGCAAAAACATGCACTCAGCGCGGGTATCTTCGGTGGCCGGGGTGAAATCCGTAACCAGCGCGCGGCTCTTTTGCAGCTTTCCGATCAGCCAGTCACGGCGCTCAAGTTCGGCGTCGTAGTTGGCTTCGCGTTTCTTGAGGGCCTTGACCTCTTCTTTCAGCTCGACGACGGTCATCATGTCGGCGTCGCCGATCACATCGCGCCCGCTCTTGACTGCCTCATCCATGAGCTGCTGCGGCACACCGGCCAGCAGCAAGGCTTTGCTCTTGCCGATCTTTGTAACCTGCTCGCGCTGGCCAGCCGGCAGGCGGGCGTAAAACTTGGCCATGCTGATCAGCTCGTACACACGCTGCTCGCTCAGGCCACGGTCGTGGAGCCAGCTCTTGAACGTGGCCGGGTCGTCGGCGGTTTCACGCAGGGTCTCTTGCGTGGCCCAAAAAGCAGCACCGGCCCGAACGGCATGGGCGAAGCTGCGGTTCATCTCGTCGATGCCGATGTCCAAAAACTCGGACGCAGTCATCGCGCCGATGCCGAGGCTGTCGAGGCAAATGGTGAGCTGGCTGGATTCCTGACTCCGCACATCCGGAGTCGCTGCAGGAAGGGCATCCGGAGCCATGCTTGCGGCAACATCCGGAGCCGCAAAAACCGGACTCCGAACGTCCGGAGTCGGCTCAGAAACAGGGGCCGGAGCGGCGGCGGGCTTGCGACTCCGGATGTGCGGAGTCGATTCGGGGACGATGCCCAGATCGATTTCGTGGTCGGCCATCATTCGGCCCCCAACACGATTCGGTTGAGCTTGTCGGCGACGGTCTTGCCGATGCCGTACTTGGCCTGGTTGCGGCCGTTGAGCACATCGCTGGCAGTGCGGTAGCCGAAGCCGTGCTTCTCGCACCACTGCTTGAGGGTGAGGCCACGTTGATGCAGGGCGTGCAAAGCTTTGGCCCGATCGAAAGCGTTCTCGCCGTCCTTCAGAGCACTCCGCAGCCTCTCATCGCGCTTCCGTGCTGCCTCCATGAGACTGGCAACAACCTGCTTATCTGCACCCTCGAAAATCTGTGCGCAGCACTCCTTCAGCTCATGGTCGGCCCAATCGATCTTGAGGTCGTCGAGCAGGTTCTGAATGGCTTGATCGATGGCGCCACGTGACATACCAACGTAGGAGGTTCTTTTCTCGCTCATGACGACCACCTCACTTCAGTCCGAGGGCTACGGCAGCGCGGTGAGCCTCACCGCGCTTGCCCTTATTGACTCCGTTCAGCACGCACAGAACGGTGCGGTAGTTGAGCCGATGCTCCTCAGCGAACTGCTTGAACGATTTACCTTCTTTTTCCAGCTTCTTTTTGACTTGATCCGGGCTCATGGCTAACCTTGTGTTGTTGTGTGTTGTTGTGTGTTGGTGTGATGTATTGTTCCAAATATGGAACATAACGTCAACCGATGGAACACACTTTTTTAGGACGCTTGCCGCATGGACACCATTGGGAAACGGCTACGTGCCGAGAGAACGAGACTTGGCTTCAACATTCGCGACTTCGCAGAAAAGGGCGGAGTCGGAAGCGGGACTCAAAGCAGATACGAGAATGATCAAGGCGTCCCGGATTCGGACTATCTCAATCGAGTATCCGAACTAGGGGCGGAGATCTTCTGGATAATGCGAGGGTCGGAAGAGGACGAAGTGGCACGCGACAAGCGAGTGGCGGCTTACTCTCCCGAGATTCGAGAAATGGTTGCGAACTACGAACGCTGCCCACCAGAAATACAACAATCGCTAAGGACTATTGCTGCAGCGTCAGCAGGGCTGAAAGACGAAAATAATCTGCCCAGCCAAGTCCACAGAGAAGAGGAAGGTTGATCTATTGCGATGTCGCAGAAACACTGAACACGATTTGTCGAAGCAGACTTGAATTCGACTTCGCGGCAGTGATCAACAAAAAGGAAACGGGATGAGATTGATCTTAGCCAGCTTGGTGATTTTTGCGCTGATTGCCTGCAGTAGCGAGCCGAAGGACTTTCCCGTCACCAAAGATGGAATAAAGACCATTTCCGCCTCGATCATGAACGTATCGATCACGCCTCAGATCGACCCGAGGCAGGTGTATGTGGACGTGACGGTGAAGAAAGACCCGTTGACAGGCGGTGCACAGGACTGGAATTCCGTCGCGGACGAAGTGCATTACTTGGCTTCAAGGCTGTTCAGCAAGCCCGAGGTAGCCCGCGTTCGAATTTCCTTTAAGTCGCCTGAAAACAAAGGGCTAGAGTGGGCTGTTTTCTTTATCCGCCAAAGCGATCTACCTCAAGGATGGCGGGGTATGAACTACCTACAGTTCTTTAGCGTTATTGACCCCATGCCTGGGGCTCTCGATGCAAGCAGATGGCTTTGTGAGTTCTACGAGAAGTACAGCTCGGCGATGCCAAACGGTAAACGCCAAATAAATTGCTCTTCCTGACCCCCAGAAGAGGAAGTTTGATCCGCCGCGACTTGAGCCTCGCGGTTTCAGGTAGCCGGATGGCGCTCTTGGCACTCGCGGTGCTCTAGGCGCTCAATCTCCGGTGCCTGCATTACACCAGCCCTAATCCCAAACCACCCCGCGGGAAACGTTTCCCTCGGTGGCGTGCCTCGCACGCGCGAATAAGCTCCAGTTGTCGTTTTCATAAACCACACCTGGAGTTTCGCCGTGCTTACTGTCAAATCCCCCCGCCTTTTCGGGTGGCTGATCGCCACCCTCCTGCTGTTCGTTGTTATCGCGCTGCTGGCGCCCCAGCAGCTCCCCGTGAGCCTTTACAAGTTGTCCCTGGTCACCATGGCCGGGGTGGTGGGCTATTGGCTCGACCGCTCGCTCTTCCCCTACGCGCGCCCTGATGGGTTGATGGGCTTGGTTGCCGATGACGACCTGGCGACGCTCACGGCGCTGCACCACGATTCCGATGACCCCGACACCCTTGAGCACGCGCTTGACGTAGAAGCGAGCTTCGACCCGACCTGGCCGGGACAGATTGTGTTTGGCATGGCCATGCTGCGCCGGGCGGTGATTGTGGGTTGCGCCATGCTGGCCATGGGTTTGGGGGCCTGACATGAAATACATGATCGGGTATGTGGCATTCGTGCTGCTGTTCGCCGTGGGCCTGAGCACTGTTAGCTCATGCGCACATGCCCAGGTTCCCCGCGAGGCCCTGAAGCACCGCGCCAACCTGGTGCGCATTGCCCATGCCGAGTGGGGCCTGGATGCGCCAGTGGCGGCCTTTGCGGCACAGATCCACCAGGAGAGCGGTTGGCGGGCCGATGCAGTAAGCCGCGTGGGTGCCCAGGGCATGGCTCAGTTTATGCCGGCCACTGCCACCTGGTGGTGCGAGCGCCTGGGCACTGCGCGGGCGGCGTGCCTGCCGGCTAACCCGGTGTGGGCGATGCGGGCGATGGTGGGTTACGACCGCTGGCTGTTTGAGCGGGTGCGCGGGCCTGCCGAGTTCGACCGCCTGTGGGCAGCCCTGCGCAGCTACAACGGCGGGCTTGGGCACTGGCAGGCCGAGTCACGCGCGGCGGGGTCGGTTGCCCGTGCCCAGGTGGATGCGGCGTGTGGGCGGGCCAAGCGCGCCGCCGTGCATTGCACCGAGAACCTGGGCTACCCGCGGCGCATCTTGCTGGTGCTGCAGCCGCGATACCTGGGCTGGGGCCGGGGGGTGGCAGCGTGACAACCCTTGCCACTCTGAAATGGTTGGCCTTTGCCGGTGCGATGACCGGTGGTGCCCTGTTGGGCGGCACTGGCACCAGCCTTTTCTACCGGGCCGAGATTGCCCAAATCGAGGCAGCCGCCGCCACGGCCCAAACGCTAGCCGTGGCTGCCCAGATCCGCCGCACTGGTGAGGCGCAGGCGCTGGCCGATGCGCTGTCGAGCAAGCTGGCCCGCACCGAGCAAGCCCTTTCCAACACTGCCCAGGAGGCATTGCGTGAAATCCCCCGTGTTACGACTGGCCGGCCTTGCCTCCGCCCTGGCGCTGTGCGCCTGCTCAACCCTGCCCGCGGCGCCGGTGCTGGCCCCGTGCCCCCGCCCGCCGGCCCACTTGCTGCAGAGGATGGCCCCGCTGCCTCCGATACCGACATCGCTACCTGGATTGCCGGTGCCCAAGGCCAGTACGAAACCTGCCGAGCCCGGCTCGGTGCATTGATTGATTTTGAGGAGGGATCGCCCCAATGAGCGACAACAACAACCCCAGCGCGGCAGACATTGCGCAACTGAACAACGCCATCGGCAAGCTGACCGGTGCCGTGGAAACCATGCACAGCATCCTGACGGCACGCGTGGCCGACATTCGGACCGATATCCACAGAATGGAGACGGCCCACGCCCACCGGATGGATCGCATCGAGAGCAACGTGTCCGATCAGCTGCGGGCCACCGAGGCCAACCTGGGCAAGCGCATCGAAGGGCTGGACAAGCGCATCGACGGGCTGGGTAGCCGGGTGACGGCGCTGGAGATGGAAGATAAAAAGCTGATCGACAAGACGGCGCGGCTGTCGGCCTTGGGCGGCGGTATTGGCGGTGCGCTGGCAGCGGGCATGGTTGAGCTGATCAAGCGCATATAACAATGGCCCACTCTCAAGAAACCCGGGATACGGTGCGGCGGCTTTACGTTGAGGGCATGCCCCTCAACGGCGCGGCCATCACGGCCGGCGTGAGCTACGACACCGCGCAGGATTGGAAGCGCCGGGCCAAGGCCAAGGGCGACGACTGGGATGACGCGCGGGCGGCATACCGGATCAGCGAGCAGGGTATCGACGACCTTAACCAGCAGCTGGTCGAGGACTTCGCTCGCCAGGTGCTCACGACCACCCGGGAGCTGGAGAACGCAACGATTCCGGCCAGCGACAAAGCCCAGCTGCTGGCCCAACTGGCGGACGCCTACGCCAAGTTCAGCAAGGCGTTTTCGAGGGTGAACCCGCAGTTCAGCGCGCTGGCTGTGGCGCTGGATACCCTCACGCTGGTGGCCGAACACCTGCGCGCCGAAGACCCGGCGGCACTGCGGGCGCTGCAGCCCCACTTTGAGGTGATTGGCCAGGCGATTGGCAACCGTTATGGCTGACAACAAACCCCGTTTAAAGCCGGTTCAAAACCGGCGCGAATTCGACGATGCGCTGGCCCAGCTGGGGGCCGAGCTGCAGACGTGGATTGAGCTGGAGTGCGCGGCGTTCGACACCGACCCGGCGGCGAGCGCTGCACGGCGCGAGCGGGCAGTGATGGACTACGGGTTTTTCTGCAAAACCTATTTTCCGCACTACGTGCCCACGCCCTACTTCTCGTTGTTTCAGCAGTTCGTTTTCAAGCGCTTGCCGGATCTGATCGACGGGCCCACGGATGCGCGCGAGGTGCACCAGGCACCGCGGGGCGAGGCCAAGAGTACTTACGAGACCCAGCTGGGCAGCTTGTGGTGCATCTGCCGGGCCACCTACCTGGCCGGGCGTGGCCTGCCCGCCAAGGCGCGCAAGCATATGATCGGCATCGTGATGAACACCGAGGAGCAATCCACGGAGATGCTGGCGTCGATCAAGGCCGAGCTGGAAGCCAACCCGCGCCTGGCGCAGGACTTTCCGGATGCGGTGGGCCAGGGCCGGGTGTGGCAGGCCACCACGGTGATCACGGCCAACAACATCAAGATCCGGATCGGCGGCACGGGTAAGAAGATGCGCGGCATGAAGCACGGCGCGCACCGGCCGGACCTGATCTTTCTGGACGATCTGGAGAACGACGAGAACGTTCGGGACAAGAGCCAGCGGGAGAAGGTGCAGAGCTACGTGCTGTCGGCAATTGTCGGCCTGGCCGGGCCGGGCGGCGGCATGGACATCTTCTGGGTGGGTACGAGCCTGCACTACGACGCGGCGATCAACCGCGTGAGCCGCAAGCCGGGCTGGCGCCGCCGGGTCTTCCGGTCGATCACCACCTGGCCGGATCGGTTGGACCTGTGGGACACGTGGGAGGGCATCTATACCTCGGCCGCCACCGGCACCGACGAAGAGAAGGAGCAGGCCGAGGCGGATGCACTGGCCTTCTATCAAGCGAACAAGGCCGACATGGAGCGCGGCGCCGTTGTGAGCTGGCCGGAAGTGCGCCCGCTGTACCGGCTGATGTGCATGCGGGCGGTGGATCACACGGCGTTCAATCAGGAGCAGCAAAACGAGGCCGGCAACGATGAGGATGCACCGTTCAAGACTATCCAGTTTTGGGTTAACCGGCTGCCTGAGTGGCTGTTCTTCGGGGCGCTGGACCCGTCGATGGGCAAGAAGAACAAGGCCCGCGACCCGAGCGCGATTCTGGTGGGCGGCATCAACCCTAAAACGTCGATCCTCGACGTGGTGGAAGCGGACATCGCCCGCCGGGTGCCGGACTTGATCATCGGCCGCGCGGTGGAGCTGCAGCAGGAATACCAGTGCCTGATGTGGTCCGTCGAATGCGTGGCCTTCCAAGAATTCCTTTACACCGAGCTGATCAAGCGGGCCGGCATGGTGGGCGTGCCCTTTCCGGCTATGCCGGGGCCAACCGGGCGGGATAAAGAGCTGGCGATCCTGTCGCTGCAGCCCTACACGAAAAACGGGCTGATCCGGCTGCACCGCACGCAATCCACGCTGCTCGAGCAGCTGCAGTTCTACCCCGAAGCGGACCACGACGACGGCCCCGACGCGCTTGAAATGCTGTTCAAGGTGGCAACCGAATTTAACGTCGAATGGAAATACACCAGCGCCGCCCGCAGCACCCGCGGGCGCCGCAGCACAAGCCGGCGATCGGCAGGAGATGACGACGATGACGATTAAAGAGCGGATGGCCGCCCTGGTGGAAAAGGTAAGCGGCAGCGTAAAGCGTGGCCTGCAGGAGATGCAGGTCGGCCCCCGGTCGATGCAGGGCAACACGAACAATTACATGAGCGTGACGACGCTCGACCCGACCACGCTGGCGCAGGCCTTCAGCCAGGCGGACATGGGCTATGTAACCGACCAGGCTGCACTGTTTGAGCTGGTGGAGGAGCAGGACACCCACGTGTATGCCGAGCTGGCCAAGCGCCGCCGGGCGGTGACGGGCCGGCAGTGGCAGCTCAAGCCACCGCGGGACGCCAGCCAGTCGGAGCTGGACCGCACCGCCGAGCTGGCCGACATGCTGCGGGGGATCAAGGGCTTTTCAGATTTCCGCTACGACATGACGGACGCCATCGGCAAGGGCTTCGTGGCGATCGAGATCGAATGGCGGCTGGGCAGCGAGTGGGTTCCGAAGTGCTTCCATTTCGAGCCGCAGCGCAACTTCCGCTTCGGGCAGGACAGCCGGGAGCTGATGTATGTGCGCTCGGGCATTGAAGAGGAGCTGCTGCCCTTCAAATGGGTGCGGCACTTCCACACGAGTAAGAGCGGCTACATCGAGAGCCAGGCGCTGTTCCGGGTGCTGTGCTGGGCCTATGCCTACAAGGCCTACAACGTGCGGGACATGCAGCGCTTTCTGGAGGTGTATGGCCTGCCGCTGCGCCTGGGTAAATACCCGGCGGGGATCTCGGGCACCCAGCGCAACGAGCTGCTCAAAGCGGTGCGCAACATCGGCAACGACGGTGCGGGCGTGGTGCCGGCCAACATGACCATCGACTTCATCCAGGCGCAGGGCGGAGAGGTGGCGGACTTTCTCGACGCGGTGCGCTACTGGGAGGCCAAGCAGAGCATGGCGATCCTGGGCGGCACGCTGACGAGCCAGGCCGACGGCAAGACAAGCACCAACGCCCTGGGCAACGTGCACAACGAGGTGCGGCGCGAAATCATGCTGCACGACGTGGAGCAGAACGACCCGACGGTGACGCACCAGCTGGTGCGGCCGGTGGCGCTGCTGAACGGGATGTTCGCCGAGGACCGCATGCCGGCCTACGAGACCGATGTCACCGAGGCCGTCGACCAGAAGGTGGTGGTGGAGGTGCTCGAGAAGGCGACCGCGCTGGGCATGCAGATCGATGTGGCGTGGGCCCACGGGGCGCTGCAGATCCCCCGCGCCGCCGAGGGCGCCGAGGTGCTGCGCCGGTCGGCCGCTCCCACCGGCAACCCGGCGCCGGCCGACACGGCCCTGGTGCGCCTGGCAGCGCTGGCCCGGGCAGCGAAGGATGGCGACACCACCGGCGCCTACGCGGCCCAGCTGGCCGCGCTGTGCGCGCCTTACGAACAGGCGCAGATCCAGCAGATTGCGGCGGTGGTGGCCGAGGCCGGGGATTTTGCGGAGGCGCTGGAAAAGATCGAAGCGCTGGCCACGCGGCCGGCGGGCAAGGACTGGGCCGAGGCGCTGGCACTGGGGCTGGCGGCGGCGAATCTGGCGGGGAGGAGTGAGGTATGAACGCGTTGAACAGCGAATTCCGTCCTATGAGCGAGGCGCCCAAGGACGGATCTGAGATTCTGCTGGTGTTCGCAGAGGAGGCGGAAGTTCTCGGGAAGCAGTGCGGTCAGGTGAGAGCTGCGCACTGGACGAATGGTGACTGGTCGATAGCGTACTGGAAGAGAAATCCACCTATCGGCTGGATGCCGCTTCTCTCCAATGGGAGCAAGGTGCTGAGCGAGCGCGACCTGCTCCGGGCGGCGCTGGCCCAGCTGGTCGGGGCGAGCAGCCGGGCCGAGCTGGAAGGCCTGCGCACGGTGCTGAGCGCAGTGCCAGCGTCGAGCGCGGATAGAGCTGCGATGGATGCGGCGATTGATGCGCTGCTGAAGACCTGCCCGGAGGGTGCGTGATGGACGAGCGCGGGATTACTCACTTCTGTCTTGGAAACGGCGCTCTTAAATGCGACGGATGCGACAAGGAGAAAAACTGGCAGACCCTGAATCAGCTTCCTGACGCGCTTCGGCTGTCAATCCAGAAGTCGGCAGCGCGCATCGACGACACGGAGTGCATTTTGGCCGGTCGCCCCTGGCACGGCGGCAATCAACCCACGAAAGGCGCGTGATGGAACTCATCTTGATCATTGCTTCCGGTCTCGCTCTCTACCTGATCGTGCGCACCGTAGCCCGCTGGGCCGTGCTGCGGGACATCGCCCGCTGTGAGCGGCGCCGGGCCGAGCGCGAACGGGCGACCCTGGCCAGCTACCGCGCCAACACCATCCCCGGCCACCGTCCGGCCTCGGCGGACAGCTCCGCCACCTCCACCCCGACCACGCCCAGCGCCTGGGACGCATTCGTCCCTGCGCCGCGGGATGCCGACCCGGCACCTGCCGTGCCCCACGTGTATTCGAGCCCGAGCCTGCATGGCGCGGGCGGGTCGTTCGCGGGCGCAGGGGCATCGGGCAGCTGGGAGCCGTCGAGCTGCGGCGGGTCGGACTATTCGAGCAGCAGCGACAGCGGGTCGAGCTGCTCTTCGTCTTCATCTTCGGGGAGTGATTGATGCCGGCACGAAAACTGAAACCGATTGAGGAGCGCGACCCGCAGGCCGCACGGATCATGGAGGCGCTTGATCGGCTGCATGGGCTGGAGAGCGAAGGTGTCTCAGTCGGGCCAGCGCTCAAGCCCTACGGCCGGCAGAAAGAATGGCTCACGCCCGAGCTGCTCCACAGCGCGCCGGCTGCGCAGTTCTGCATGGTCAATGGGAGGCATGGCGCGCAGCTGGATCACCCTGGCGGCGGGCCACTCAGCTGGGTGAGATGCCCGCCATCGGTGATCGACGTGTGTGGGGTGCGACGCGTGAATGGAAAATGGCACTGGCTGGTGACGGCATGAAAAAGGTGTGGCGCTACGAGGTGGAGAGGGGCCGCTTTTTCTTTGCGGCCAAGCTCTGCTTCGAACCTTGGTTTTTCACGCTCGCAAACGGCCTGCGCGCCGTTCATCTGTTCCGCCTTGGCTGGATTGAAAAGCCGGGTGTGCCGGGCGTTCGAATCTATCAAGCCACGCTCCTGTGGCTGTCACTTCAGGTGAGCTTCTGATGCCCGCATCCCCCGCCCAGCTCCCGTTCCGCGAGGCGATCGACTTCTATCGCGGCAAGCTCAAGCTGCCCAGCGCCGGCTGGACGGACATCTGGCAGCAGCAGCACAGCCAGGCGTTCGTGATCGCTGGCGCCAGCCACGATGCGCTGGTCGAGGATTTCTACAACGCGGTGCGCAAGGCGCAGGAGGAAGGCACCGGCTATGAGGCCTTCCGCAAGGACTTCGACACCATCACCGCCAAGCACGGCTGGGCGCACACCGGCACGCCGGGCTGGCGCTCGAAGATCATTTACGACACCAATATCACCCAGGCGTACAACGCCGGGCGCTACCAGCAGATGCAGGCGGTGAAGCACCTGCGGCCCTACTGGGAGTACCGGCACACGCCGGGTGAGCATCCGCGCCTCACGCACCTGGCCTGGGACGGGCTGATCCTGCCGGCGGATGACCCGTGGTGGAGCACCCACTTCCCCCAAAACGGCTGGGGCTGCAAGTGCCGGGTCAATTCCCTGTCTCGCGTGGAGGCCAGCCGCAAGTGGGACGCGGCCGGCAAGGCCGGCCCCGACCAGGCGCCGGAAATCGAATGGGAAGAGAAGACCGTCGGCAAAAACGGTAGCCAGCCCCGCACGGTGCGGGTGCCCAAGGGCATCGACCCCGGCTTTGCGTACAACCCCGGCCAAGCCTGGCTGGAGCCGCACACGGTGCCGCCGCTCACCGGCTACCAGGCGGTGCTGGCCGAGCGCGGCGCGGCCCCGCTTCCGATGCGCCTGCCGGCCCCCAAGCCCACGCCGGTGCCGGGCAGCGCGCTGCTGCCGGCCAGCACGGCGCCGGAGCGGGCAGTGTCGGATTTTCTGGATGTGTTCGGGGCCACGATGGCCCAGGGCGCAGTCTTCGAAGACGCCACGGGCGCGGCGGTGGCGATCACGAAGGCGCTGTTTGACGACGGCGGCAAGGGCTTCGGGTGGATGGCCGGCGCCGGGATGGTGGAGAACATCAACCTGCTGGCTATGACTCTGATCGAACCTGATGAGGTGTGGTGGCACTGGGAGCGCGACACGGGCGAGGCTGGCCGGTGGCGCCTCAAGCGGCGCTACCTGCGCGCCTTCCAGGTAGAGGGCGAGGAGCAGACGGGCGTGGTCGCCTTCGAGTGGGGGCGGACGGGCTGGCGCGGCAAGCGGGCCACGATGGCGGCCGGCACCGAAGCGGAGCGCGAGGCCCTGGTCAATAAGTACCGGATCGGGCGCCTGGTGCACAGCACGGCGGGGGATTGAGCGTGGATTTCAACATCAAGTTCGACACCCAGCACCTGAGCAAGGTGCTCGAAGCCGCCCGCCGCGAGATCGCCACGCCCCAGGAGATGCTGGGCAGCGTGGGCGAGACGCTGCTGCGGGTCAATCAGGACCGCCACAAGAAGGGCCTCGCGCCCGATGGCACGCCCTGGAAGCCCCTGGCTGCGGGCACGATCGCGAGCGAGGCTTGGCGCAAGCAGGATCAGTCGTTCCGCGACGACAAATCCACCAGCGTGGCCGCTGGGCGCAAGGCTGCGGCGCGGCGCCTCTTATATGTAAACGGTGACCTGCTGCGCTTCCAGTACCAGGTGACCGGCAACGAGCTGCACCTGGGCACCAACGACCGCAAGGCGGTATGGCATCACGAGGGCACCGGCACCCACGGCCCCAAGGGCGCCCCCTACGTGATCAAGCCCGTAAATAAAAAAGCCCTGGCGTTCGCAGGGCGTGTCGTGAAGCGTGTCGTTCATCCCGGCATCCCGGCCCGCCCGCTGGTGGGCTACCCGGAATCGGATGAGCAGCTGGTCGGTGAAGTTCTGACGGACCACCTCACCGCAGTATTGAGGGCCGTTCGGTGATCGAATAAACGGGGTTTGAAGGGGGAAAAACTCCGTTTTCCGGAGCCGAGTTTCCGGGTTTTTCTCGGCAAAAATTCCGTCTTTTACCCCCTACGCTGTCCAGAAATCAGGATTCGTGTCCAATTATCGAATCCCGCGCCCAGAGCGACTTTTGGGCCAAATTTAGTTCTTTAACCTGTCCGATTTCTCCCCCCTCCCTTCTCCTGGTAGAAAAGCTGATGGTAGGCGTGCTGGCCGACAGTCCCGGGCCCGCCGAAAATGATGGGTGCGGTTTGCCAGCTGACTGGCTTGCCGCTGCGATCGACGGATTTTCCGTTGCTCTCCATTTCGAGTTGCTGGAGGTAGGCGGGCAGGCTGCGCAGGCGGTGGCTGTAGGGCAGCATTGCGTGGCTGTCGATGCCGAGGAAGGTTGCATTCCAGATGCCGAGCAGGGCGGCCAGTACGGGCAGGTTGGTCGCGAACGGCGCGCTGGCAAAGTGTGCATCCATGCTGCGTCCGCCGGCGAGGAATTCGTCGAAAGCGTCTGTGCCGAAGGCGAGCATCAGCGGCAGGCCGATTGCCGACCACACCGAGAAGCGTCCGCCAACCCATTCCGGCATCGGGAAAATGACGTCTGCCATGATGCCGAAATCACGGGCGGCGGCGACGTTGTTGCTGATGGCAACGAAATGCCGCGAGATGTCAGCGCCTTCTCCAAGTGCGCCGGTGAGCCATGCGAGCGCTGTTCTGGCATTGAACAGGGTTTCGGCCGTGGAGAAGCTCTTGGAGGCGACGATGAAAAGTGTCTCTTCCGGATTGGCTCGCTGCAGGATTGCTTGAATCTCGGAGGGATCGATATTGGCGGCGAAAGACAACTCGAGGCGCTGCGGAATCGAGGGCGCGAAGGCTTCTGCCAAGAGACGGGGGCCGAGATCGGAGCCACCAATGCCGATGTGGACGACATGCCTGATCCTGCGGCCCGTGGCGCTGACTGCGTCACCCTGGTGAACCCTGTGTACGAATTCCTTGAGGCGCTTGCGCGTGGCTGAAATTTCGTCACGGGCTGCGACAGGCGTGCGCTCGAAAAGCCGTGCGGCGCAGTGAAGGACGGCCCGGCGTTCCGTGAAATTGACCAATTCGCCTGACAGCATTGCGTCAATGCCGGCCCGAAGACTCGCCTCGTCGGCCAGCGCCAGGAGGTCGGCCATGACGGCGGAGTTGATCTGCTGTTTCGAGTAATCGAGGAGCAGTCCGTCGCTGGCGCACGAGAAACGCGCAAAACGATCTGCATCATGCTCGAACGCCTCGCGCAGGGTGCGTGCGCCGATTGCTGCAGCGTGGAGTCGGAGGGCGGAGGCGGCGGTGCTTTGGTCCAGGCGGAAAGGCAGGTGATCAGTCACGGCGATAAAGTCTGAAAATCTCGGCTTTGCGCCCACCACCAAGGCGGCGCTCCCACATCATGACGCCCTCACCCCGGATGTTTCGTGGGTTGCCGCCGGTGTTATAGGTCAACAGCATTTTACATCCGGTGGCCGCGCCGTATGGACGGGTACGGATGTCAGCGAAATAATCCAGTGCGGCGCGTTGTGTATCGCCGAGGCCTTTGCGGGCGATGCAGCCTTGTTCCTGCTTGGCCAGAACGGCTCCGAGTTCGCTTGCTACCGGCTGGTAGTTCTTGGTGTAGGCGAACCAGGGCTGCCAGAGTGTGACCGCGAGGCACCACAGGAGGGTCATGCCAAGCGCCCAGTTGGTTGTGCCGCGCACGGGGGTGCGCCGGGTCAGCATTGGCAGGAAAATCAGGGTCAGGCTTATAAGGGCGCCGATCAGGCCTCCCCAGGCCAGGCTTACGCCGGGAAAATCGGGCGCCATTTTTGCGACCTGGCGGGCCAGCCCTGGCGGCCAGCCAAAATGCAGGGCGCTCCAGCCGAGCCAGACGAGCAGCGCAAAAAAGGTGAAGGCCATCACGCCGAACCAGTCGAAGGCGTTGGCTGCGCCGCGGCGCAGGCTCGCAACCCCAAGGGCGGCCAGCAGGCATAGCGGCGGGAGGATCGGGAGCGCGTTGGCGGGGCGGAGGTTGCCGGTTGTTGCTACAACGATGAGGGCCAGCAGGGCTGCCGTGATGGGGAGCGCCAGCCCGAGTGTTGTCAGCGATTGTCTGCCGCGCCAGATGCCCCAGCCCGCGATGGGCCACAGCGGCCAGGCGAACCAGCCGAGGAGTTGCAGGAGCTTGTCGAACTCGGCCAGGTGGGAGGCGTGGGGCAGTGCGGCGACGAGTTCGTCCTGCCACCACGGGGCGAGTTCGCCCGGGTGTGTCAGGGCGATGCCAAGCAGCCAGGAGCCGCCGATGAGGGTTGCGACTGCGAGACCGAGGGCCGTGCCGCCGAAAATCGTGCGTGTCCGGCAGTCGGGGCACAGCACGGGGGCAGCGAGCATGACCGGCAGTGTCAGCACCACGCCGGGAAGGCCGCCCGCGAGGAAGGCCAGGCCGCTTCCGATGCCGGCTTCGAGTCCACCGTGGACGGGGCGATCCTTTATATGGGCCAGCCCGGCGTAGCACAGGGCCATGCCTGCCAGTTGGGCCAGCATCGGCTGGGTTTCGTGGGCATGGACCACCAGGCCGACGGAGCCGAGCCCGAGCAGGATGGCGGGCGAGAACGCGGCCGCGCCGTAAAGGCGTTTTGCGGCAACGCCGATCCAGTACAGGAAGGCCGCGGTGAACACGCTGCTGGCAAGGCGGGCGGCGTCGTGAACCGGAATCCACCCACCCAAGGCCTTGGCCAGAATGGCGCCGACCCAGTAGTAGAGCGGCGGGTAATCGTGAAAGGGCTCGCCAGCCAGCTCGGGCAGCAGCCAGCTGCCGCGGGTCAGGATGGCGTGGATGGGCCCCAGGTGGGTGAGATCGTCACCGCGCCACGGAAGGTGTCCGGTGGCGCCGACGAGCAGATACACGGCGATGAGCAATACCAGTGGCCAGCCCTCGAAAGAGGCCGGCAGGGTGAAGCGGGGGGCGGCGTTGGGCATGGCTTGGGCGGCTCGGTCGGTGTGCCTGTAGCGTGGCGCTGGCAACAATCAGCAGACGATAAAAAAGGCAGCCTCGGCTGCCTTTTTCGGTCGATGCCGGCGAATGGGCGGCGATCAGCCCAGGCGCTGCACGGAACCGTACTTCTGGCGGAAGCGCTCGACGCGGCCCGCGGTGTCGACGATCTTCTGCTTGCCGGTGTAGAACGGGTGGCAGGCGGCGCAAACTTCCACGTGGTACTTGGGCTTGCCCATGGTGGAGCGGGTGGTGAAAACGCTGCCGCAGGAGCAGGTTACTTCCACTTCGGTGTAGTTCGGATGGGTATCGGCTTTCATCGCGGGGTTCCTTTGAGTTGCAAGTGGGTGGTGAATTTGGCCACCCGGAAACGCAGTATTTTGAACTGTTTCAGCGTCTTGGGCAAGATTTATAAAAATCTGGCGACAAAGGCGCCGACGCTGTCAGCCGGCAGGGGAAGCCAGACCCGGTGATCGCTGCCCGGAACGCGCTGGATTTCATCACCGGACGGGCTGACGAGGCGGTCGACGCGGATCTCGCTGTTGCCGGCGGGGTGGACGAGTTCGAGCCGGTCGCCAATGCCAAAGCCGTTCTTCGAAGCGATTTCGGCCATGCCGCGTTCGGCATCAAAGGACACCACATCACCCACGTAAAGGCTGCGGCCCGACTCCGAGTGGCCGCGCAGGTAGTTCTGGGTTTCGTGGGGTGTGTGGCGCTGCAGGAAGCCGTCTGTGTAGCCACGGTTGGCGAGGCCTTCGAGCTGGCCGAGCAGGGCGGGGTCGAGGCCACGGCCTGCAACCGCATCGTCGATGGCCTGGCGGTAGGCCTGGCAGGTGCGGGCAACGTAATAGGGGCTCTTGGTACGGCCTTCGATCTTGAAGGAGTCGATGCCGATCTCGGTGAGCCGCTGGACGTGCTCGATGGCGCGCAGATCCTTGGAGTTCAGGATGTAGGTGCCGTGCTCGTCTTCTTCGATGGGCATGTACTCGCCGGCGCGCTTGCTCGGTTCTTCGAGCAGGTAGACGTCGCCGCTGGCGTCGGATTTGCCTTCGTGGGTCTTGAAATCCCAGCGGCAGGAGTTGGTGCAGCTGCCCTGGTTGGGGTCGCGGTGGTTGAAGTAGCCCGAGAGCAGGCAGCGGCCCGAGTAGGCGATGCACAGGGCGCCGTGGATGAAGACTTCGAGTTCGGTGTCGGGGCAGTCCTGGCGGATCGAGGTGATTTCGTCGATGGACAGCTCGCGGGACAGGATGACCCGCGAGATGCCGGCCATTTTCCAGAAGCGCACGGCGGCGGCATTGACGGTGTTGGCCTGGACCGACAGGTGGATGGACATGTCCGGGAAATTCTCGCGGACCATCATGATCAGGCCGGGGTCGGACATGATCAGGGCGTCCGGGCCGAGGGCGATGACCGGCGCGATGTCCTTGATGAAAGTCTTGATCTTGGCGCCGTGGGGATAGATGTTGGCGACGACATAGAACTTTTTGCCCAGCGCGTGGGCGCGCTGGATGCCGTCGGCGAGGACGGGCAGGTCGCCGAAGTCATTGTTGCGCACGCGCAGCGAATAGCGTGGCTGGCCGGCGTAGATGGCGCTGGCGCCGAAGCTGAAGGCGGTGTCGAGCATGGCCAGGGAGCCGGCTGGCGCGAGGAGTTCCGGGGTTTTGCGGGTCATGAATGATGCGGCAGGTTGGGGCGCACGCGGAGGGCGTGCAGGGGGTCAGCGGTAAGCGTCCAGGGCTTCGCTCCACTGGGCCAGGGTGGGGCTCTGGGTGTGGAGTTGGCTCTGGAGGAGCTCTTCGGCCATTTCGAGCATGGCTTTTTGTTCTTTGCCGAGAAACTGGATCGGCTGGGTTTCGAGGTGAACCAGGAGGTCGCCCGCCTTGCGCCGGCCGCGGCCGGGGAAGCCGGCTTCGGGGACGCGGATTTCGGAGTTCGATGCGCCTTCGTTCAGCAGTACTTCACGCACGCCGGTGAGAGTTGGCACTTCGATGGTTCCGCCCGCGAGGAGGCGGAAGATGCTGACCGGCACCTTGACGTGCACGTCGTGCTTTTCGAGGCGGAAAAGCGCATGGGGGAGGGCCTTGAGCGTGAGGTAGAGATCGCCGGGCTCGCCGTTTGCGGGGGCAGGGCCGCCCTGGCCTGCAACGCGGAGTTCCTCGCCCGGTAGCATCGCCGGCGGAATGCTCACGGCGAGCTGGCGATCGGCGGGGTTCCAGCCACGGCCTTCGCAGGACGGGCAGCTGGTGTCGGTGGTGAAGCCTTTTCCGCTGCAGTGCGGACAGGGTTTGAGGCCGCCGTCGAGACGCAGGCGGCCGCTGCCATGGCAGTGGCTGCACATGCTGGTGCGGCCGTAGCTGCGCTGGCCGCTGCCCTCGCATTCGCCGCAATCGACGCGACCGGCCACGGTGACGGTGACCGTTGCGCCCCGGGCGGCCTGGAGGAGGTCGACGAAGACTTCCTGGCGGCGATCTTCTCCCTTGGGCTTGCGGTTTTTGGGTGGCGGCTTCGGGGGGGATTCGGGGGCGGGTTCGTCCCTGGCGTCGGTGTCGTTGTCCGCGTCGTCAGGGCTGCGGCTGAGGCGTTCGAAGGCCTCGCGGACGAGGCGAAACTGGACGTGGGCCTGGGGATCGGCGTTGCGGTCCGGGTGCCAGCGCATGGCCAGGCGCTTGTAGGCGCGCTTGATCTCGGCGGCACTGGCATCGGGCGTTACGCCCAGGATTTGATGGAAATCGACGGCAGACATTTCGATATTCTATCTCGTCGCGCGCAATCGACGGGGCTGCGATGTGCAGCCGGGCGAGCCCCGGATGCTTGCCGAAGGGCTGTGCCCGCGTGCGTCGTGGTGCGCGAACGCCGCGCTGAGTCAGGGTTTGTCGTGTTTGCGCCGGTCTTGCCGGCATTCGTACAGGCATTCGATGGAGCCGTCTTCGTGGGCGACTTCCAGGCGGGCGGCAAAGCCCCACAGGCGGGCGACGTGCTTGAGTACTTCCTCGGTGTCGCCAGCGAGCGGTCGGCGCAGATAGGCCTGGTGGCGCAGGGTGAGGGAGCGGTCGCCGCGCAGGTCCACGTTCCAGACTTGCAGGTTGGGCTCGCGGCTGCCGAGGTTGTAGTTGTCGGAGAGGATTTCGCGAACGCGGCGGTAGCCGGTTTCGTCGTGGATGGCGGAGATCTTGAGCTTGGCGTCCTTGTCGTCATCGAGGATGGCGAAGAGGCGGAAGTCGCGCATCACCTTGGGCGACAGAAACTGGGCGATGAAACTTTCGTCCTTGAAGTTGCGCATCGCGAAGTCGAAGGTTTCCTGCCAGTTGCTGCCGGCGATGTCGGGGAACCAATGGCGGTCTTCATCCGTGGGGTGCTCGCAGATGCGGCGGATGTCCTGCCACATGGCAAAACCCAGCGCGTAAGGGTTGAGGCCCTGGTACCAGGGTTCGTTGTAGCCAGGCTGGTAGACGACGTTGGTGTGGGAATGCAGGAACTCCATCATGAAGGTGTCGGACAGCAGGCCTTCATCGTAGAGGGTGTTTATGAGGGTGTAGTGCCAGAAAGTGGCCCAGCCTTCGTTCATGACCTGGGTCTGACGCTGGGGGAAGAAATACTGGCTGACCTTTCGCACGATGCGCACGACTTCGCGCTGCCAGGGTTCAAGCAGCGGGGCGTTCTTCTCGATGAAATAAAGAAGGTTTTCCTGGGGTTCGGATGGAAAACGGCGGTGTTCGACCGTGGGTGCCTTGGCGAGCTGGGTGGGCAGGGTGCGCCACAGGTCGTTGACCTGGCTTTGCAGGTATTCGGCGCGTTCGCGCTGGCGGGTGAGTTCTTTGGTGAGCGACAGTTTTGCCGGGCGCTTGTAGCGGTCGACGCCGACGTTCATCAGCGCGTGGCAGGAGTCCAGCAGCAGTTCCACTTCTTCTTCGCCGTGGCGCTCCTCGCATTCGGTGAGGTAGTTGCGGGCAAAGATCAGGTAATCGACGATGGCGTCGGCATTGGTCCATTGCCGGAAAAGGTAATTGCCCTTGAAGAAGCTGTTGTGGCCGTAAGCGGCGTGGGCAATCACCAGGGCCTGCATCGTCATGGTGTTTTCTTCCATGAGGTAGGCGATGCAGGGGTTGGAGTTGATGACGATCTCGTAGGCGAGGCCCATCTGGCCGCGGCGATAGCCTTTTTCGGTTTGCAGGAAGCTCTTGCCGAAGGACCAGTGGTGGTAGTTCACCGGCATGCCGACCGACGAGTAAGCGTCCATCATCTGCTCGGATGTGATCAGCTCTACCTGGATCGGGTAGGTGTCGAGCTTGAACTCGCGGGCCACCCGGTCGATCTCGACGTGGTAGGCGTCGATGAGTTCGAAGCTCCATTCGCCGGGCGAAGGAAGGGGCTTTTTGCGCTTGTGTCTGCCTGGGGTGTTCATGCCAGCTTCTTTTTGAAAAGTTCGCGGAACACCGGGTAGATGTCCGGCAGATTTTCGATGTGCTGCATCGCGAAGTTGGTGTGGGCGCCGAGCAGTTTTTCGTATTCGCGCCACAGGTTCTGCTGCTCGCCGCGGGTGATCTCGATGTAGGCGAAATACTGCACGAAGGGCAGGATGGTCTGGGCGAGCATTTCGCGGCAGTGGGGCGAGTCGTTGTCCCAGTTGTCGCCGTCGGAGGCCTGGGCGCCGTAGATGTTCCAGGCGCCGTTGGCGTAGCGTGAATGAAGGATCTCCTTCATCAGTTCCAGCGCGCTGGAAACCACCGTGCCACCGGATTCCCGCGAGTGGAAGAAATCTTCTTCGTTAACTTCCTTGGCCACCGTGTGATGGCGGATGAAGACGATGTCGATGTGTTCGTAAGTGCGCGTCAGGAAGAGGTAGAGCAGCATGAAGAAGCGCTTGGCGATGGACTTCTTCTCCTCGTCCATCGAACCGGATACGTCCATGATGCAGAACATCACCGCCTGGGTGGTGGGCTTGGGCACCTTGATGCGGTTGTTGTAGCGCAGATCGAACGTATCGATGAAGGGAATGGCGTCGATCTTGGCGCGCAGGACGCCGATCTCGTCCTTCAGGCGGACGACTTCAGGGTCGTCGTCAGGGCGGGTTTCGAGGAGTTCCTCGAGTTGCCGCTGCAGATCACGCAGCCTGCCCTGGTAGGGTGAGGCGAGGGCCAGCCGGCGGCCCAGCGCGCCGCGCAGGGAACGCACCACGTTGATGTTGGCCGGCGTTCCGTCGTTGGTGAAGCCGGCGCGCTGGCTCTTGTATTCCTGGATGCGGGCGAGCTGGGTTTTGACGAGGTTGGGCAGGGCGAGGTCGTCAAAAAAAACATCAAGGAATTCCTCGCGGGACAGATTGAAGACGAAGTCGTCCTCGCCTTCGCCATCCTTGCTGGCTTTGCCCTTGCCCGAACCCCCACCGGCGCCGCCCTGTGGGCGATTGACCTGATCGCCGGTCGAGAACTGGTCGTTGCCGGTGAATACCGTTTCCCAGATTCCGCTGCGGCCATGGCGAAACCTGGGCTCGGACAAGTCCTTGCCGGGAATGGAGACGCTCTCGCCGTTGTCCAGATCCTTGATCGAGCGGCCGGAAATTGCATCGGCCACGGCTTCGCGGATCTGGTGCTTGAAGCGGCGCATGAATCGCTGCCGATTGACAGTGCTTTTGTTGCGGCTGTCGAAGCGGCGGTCGATGATCCGTACCATTCAGGCCTCCCGAACTTTTGGCGTGTCACCGGCCAGGCCCTCAGGGGGCCGGTCGGCGGGTCGTCAAGACGACTTGCGAACGCGCAGATACCACTCGCACAGCAAGCGGACCTGCTTCTCGGTGTAGCCCTTTTCGATCATGCGATTGACGAAGTTCTGGTGCTTCTTCTGGTCGTCGCCGCTGGCTTTGGCGTTGAAGCTGATCACCGGCAGGAGGTCTTCGGTATTCGAGAACATCTTCTTCTCGATCACCGCGCGGAGCTTTTCGTAGCTGGTCCAGCTCGGGTTCTTGCCGTTGTTCTTGGCCCGGGCGCGCAGCACGAAGTTCACCACCTCGTTGCGGAAATCCTTCGGGTTGCTGATGCCAGCCGGCTTCTCGATTTTTTCCAGCTCGTCGTTGAGGGCGTTGCGGTCGAGAATCTCGCCGGTGTTCTGGTCGCGGTATTCCTGGTCCTGGATCCAGAAGTCGGCGTAGGTGACATAGCGGTCGAAAATGTTCTGGCCGTATTCGCTGTAGCTTTCAAGGTAAGCCGTCTGGATTTCCTTGCCGATGAATTCGGCGTAGCGCGGGGCGAGGAATTCCTTGATGAAGGCCAGGTACTTGGATTCGTTTTCGGGCGGGTATTGTTCTTGGGCGATCTGCTGTTCGAGCACGTACATCAGGTGCACCGGGTTGGCGGCAACTTCACGGTGGTCGAAGTTGAACACCTTGGACAAGACCTTGAAGGCAAAGCGCGTGGACAGGCCGGTCATGCCTTCATCGACGCCGGCGTAGTCGCGGTATTCCTGGTAGCTCTTGGCCTTGGGGTCGGTGTCCTTCAGGTTTTCACCGTCGTAGACCCGCATCTTCGAAAAGAGGCTGGAGTTTTCGGGTTCCTTGACGCGGGAGAGCACCGCAAACTGCGCCATCATCTTGAGGGTGTCGGGCGCGCAGGGCGCCTGCGACAGCGAGCTGTTGGCCAGCAGTTTTTCGTAGATGCGCACTTCGTCCGAGACGCGCAGGCAGTAGGGCACCTTGACGGTGTAGATGCGGTCGAGGAAGGCCTCGTTGTTGCGGTTGTTCTTGAAGGCCGTCCATTCCGACTCGTTGGAGTGGGCCATCACGATGCCGTCGAAGGGAATCGCCCCGAAGCCTTCGGTGCCCTTGTAATTGCCTTCCTGGGTGGCGGTGAGCAGCGGGTGGAGCACCTTGATCGGCGCCTTGAACATTTCGACGAACTCAAGCAGCCCGCGGTTGGCCAGGCACAGGCCGCCCGAGTAGGAATAGGCGTCCGGATCGTCCTGGGAATATTGCTCCAGCTTGCGGATGTCGATCTTGCCGACCAGCGAGGAGATGTCCTGGTTGTTCTCGTCGCCCGGCTCGGTCTTGGCGACGGCAATCTGGCGCAGCACCGAGGGCCGCAGCTTGACGACGCGGAACTTGGTGATGTCGCCGTTGAACTCATGCAGCCGCTTGACCGCCCACGGGCTCATGATCGTGTTGAGGTAGCGCCGCGGGATGCCGTAGTCGGCCTCGAGGATGCGGCCGTCTTCGTCCACATTGAAAAGGCCCAGCGGCGATTCATGCACCGGCGAACCCTTGATGGCGAAGAACGGAACCTTCTCGACCAAGCTCTTGAGCTTCTCGGCCAGCGAACTCTTGCCGCCGCCCACCGGGCCGAGGAGGTAGAGGATTTGCTTCTTTTCCTCCAGCCCCTGCGCCGCGTGCCGGAAATACGACACGATGTTCTCGATCGATTCTTCCATTCCGTAAAAATCGCGGAAGGCCGGATAGATCTTGATCATCTTGTTGGAAAAAATGCGCGACCTGCGCGGGTCGAGACGGGTGTCGACGAGTTCAGGTTCTCCGATCGCCTGCAGCATGCGTTCGGCCGACGTGGCGTAGGCGATCGGGTCAGACTTGCACAGCTCCAGGTATTCCTGGACCGACATTTCCTCTTCCCGGGCCGACTCGTAACGGTTCTGGAAGCTGGTAAAGATACTCATCAGATGTCTCCTGAAACAGGTGCCCTGCCCGGGCACCGGATTCGCCGTCGCCTGCAGCGCAGAAGTTGGCGCGTGACGCAGATCGCTTGCTGAGCACCTCGTCGGCCCGCGGATTGACCGCCAGGGCTGAGGATTCCGGGTGTTTCATCTCATGTGATAGTGCAAAGGGGAGGGGAGTTCCATTAATTCGCCGGGACTTTTTCACGCTTGATGCTCTGAAACCACGCATTGGCGCGGCATTGCTAGAGGGGCTGCGAGCCAATCGAGGGCCTGTGATAGACTAAAGGTTTTTCCGACGACTTCATTGAAGTCCAGATGGGAAATACACGGGTTGGGGCACGGGTTTTGCTCCGTGGCCACCGCCCGTTTCGCTAAGCGTTTTTGTCCAGAGACCGAACAGGAATTTTCATGAGCAACCAGGAAACCGTGGTGAGCGCGCTCGAGCGCCGTATTGACATGTCCGTGCCGCTGGCCGATATCGAAAAGGATGTGGAAGCCCGCCTCAAGCAGATGGCCCGCACCGTCAAGATGCCGGGCTTCCGCCCGGGCAAGGTTCCGTTCCGCATGGTGGCCCAGTCTTACGGCCAGCAGGCCCGCTCCGAAGCCATCGGCGCCGCTGTCGAGCGCGTGCTCGGCGAGCAGATCCGTACCCTTGGCCTGCGCGTTGCCGGCTACCCGAGCATCGAGCCGAAGGATGTCACCGGCACCGAAGCGCTGGAATTCACCGCCGTGTTCGAGGTCTACCCGGAAGTGTCGATCGCCGATGTGAGCGCCCAGGAAGTCGAGCGCCCGCTGCTTGAAGTCGGCGATGCCGAAGTCGACCAGACCCTCGAGGTCCTGCGCAAGCAGCGCACCACCTTCGCCGCCATCGAGCGTGCCGCCCAGGATGGCGACCGCGTGGTCGTCGACTTCACCGGCCGCAAGGACGGTGTCGAATTCGAAGGCGGCAAGGCCTCCGATTTCGCCTTCGTGATCGGCGCAGGCCAGATGCTCAAGGATTTCGAAACCGCTGTGCTCGGCCTGAACACCGGCGACAGCAAGACTTTCGACATGACCTTCCCGGCTGATTACCACGCGGCCAATCTGGCCGGCCAGACCGTCCAGTTCGACGTGGTCGTGAAGAAGGTTGAAGAGCCCAAGTTGCCTGAGGTCGATGCCGAGTTCGCCAAGTCCCTGGGTATCGCCGACGGCGATGTCACCAAGATGCGCGAAGAAGTGAAGGGCAACCTCGAGCGCGAAGTGAAGCGTCGCATTCAGGCCAAGATCAAGGAGCGCGTCATGAACGTGCTGATCGAGACCAACCCGATCGAAGTGCCGAAGGCACTGGTCGATCAGGAATCCCAGCAGCTGGCTGAAAACGCCAAGAAGGATTTCGAAGCCCGCGGCATGAAGACCAAGGATCTGCCGATCGACGCCGGCTGGTTCACCGAGCAGGCTGCCCGCCGCGTCAAGCTCGGCCTGATCATGTCCGAGCTGGTCAAAAGCAAGGAACTCCACGCCAAGCCCGAGCAGATCCGTGCCACCATTGAAGACTTTGCCGCCAGCTACGAAGATCCGAGCGAGGTGGTGAGCTGGTATTACTCCCAGCCCCAGCGCCTGGCCCAGGCCGAAGCGCTGGTGATCGAAGACAACGTGGTGGAGTGGGTCGTCAGCAACGCCAAGACGACCGACAAGGCCACCTCCTTTGACGACCTGATGGGCAATGCGGCTTAATTTCCGCGAAGAGAGCGACGTTTAAATGAATCCAATGACACCCCCGTATTCTCAAAGTGACTGGAATCCGGTCGGCCTCGGCCTCATTCCGATGGTGGTCGAGCAGAGCGGTCGCGGCGAGCGGTCCTACGACATCTACTCGCGTCTGCTCAAGGAGCGGGTGGTGTTTTTGGTGGGCCCCGTCAATGACATCACGGCCAACCTGATCGTCGCCCAGTTCCTGTTCCTTGAATCCGAAAATCCGGACAAGGACATTTTCTTCTACATCAACTCCCCCGGCGGTTCGGTCACGGCCGGCATGGCGATCTACGACACCATGCAGTTCATCAAGCCGAACGTGAGCACCCTGTGCATCGGGCAGGCGGCCAGCATGGGCGCCTTTCTGCTGGCGGCCGGCGAAAAGGGCAAGCGTTTCTCGCTGCCCAACTCGCGGGTCATGATTCACCAGCCGCTCGGCGGTTTTCAGGGCCAGGCCTCGGACATCGAAATCCACGCCCGCGAGATCCTGGCGCTGCGCGCCAAGCTCAACGGCATGCTGGCCAAGCACACCGGTCAGTCGATCGAAAGCATCGAGCGGGATACCGACCGGGACAACTTCATGTCTGCGGAAGACGCGGTGCGCTACGGTCTGGTGGACAAAGTCCTGACCAGTCGCGCCGAAGCGGCTTGATCCTCCCCTAGCATCAGTACAGAGAGAAAGGGCAGTAATGGCGGACAAGAAAACGAGCGGAGAAAAGCTCCTTTATTGCTCGTTCTGCGGCAAGAGCCAACACGAGGTCCGCAAGCTGATTGCGGGCCCGTCCGTGTTCATCTGCGATGAATGCATCGAGCTCTGCAACGACATCATTCGCGATGAAATTACTGCAGATACCGGCGGCGCCAAGGGCGTCAAGGGCGAGCTTCCGTCACCCCGCGAGATCAGCGAGATCCTCGACCAGTACGTGATTGGTCAGGGCCCGGCCAAGCGCATCCTCGCCGTGGCGGTGTACAACCACTACAAGCGACTGCGTCACCTGTCCAAGACCCACGACGATGTCGAGCTGTCGAAGAGCAACATCCTGCTGGTCGGCCCCACCGGCTCCGGCAAGACGCTCCTCGCCCAGACGCTGGCTCGCCTTCTCAACGTGCCTTTCGTGATGGCGGATGCGACGACGCTCACCGAAGCCGGCTATGTCGGCGAGGACGTCGAGAACATCATCCAGAAGCTCTTGCAAAAGTGCGACTACGATGTGGACAAGGCGCAACAGGGCATCGTTTACATCGACGAAATCGACAAGATTTCCCGCAAGTCCGATAACCCGTCGATTACCCGCGACGTGTCCGGCGAAGGCGTCCAGCAGGCACTGCTGAAGCTGATCGAAGGCACCATCGCATCGGTGCCGCCGCAAGGCGGACGCAAGCATCCGAACCAGGATTTCGTGCAGGTGGATACCACCAACATCCTGTTCGTCTGTGGCGGTGCGTTCGATGGTCTCGACAAGGTGATCCGCAACCGTACCGAGAAATTCGGGATCGGTTTCGGTGCCGAGGTGAAGAGCCGCGAGAACAAGAACATCTCCGAGTCGCTGCGTGAAGTGGAGCCGGGTGACCTGATCAAGTTCGGCCTTATCCCCGAACTGATCGGTCGTCTGCCGGTGGTCGCGACCCTCCAGGAACTCGACGAGGAAGCCCTCATCCAGATTCTCGTCGAACCTAAAAACGCGCTCATCAAGCAGTACCAGAAACTGTTCTCGATGGAAGGTGTCGAACTTGAAGTGCGTCCGGCGGCCCTGCAGGCGATTGCCCGCAAGGCCCTGAAACGCAAGACGGGTGCCCGCGGCCTGCGTTCCATCCTTGAAGGCACGCTGCTCGACACCATGTATGAATTGCCCTCCATGGAGAATGTGTCCAAAGTAGTGATCGACGAGGGCATGATCGACGGCGGTACCAAGCCGATCCTGATCTACGCCGATCAGCCCAAGGTCTCCGGCTCCAACTGACATCGAGCAGAAGTTTTTTTCCGGACTGCTTGAATTGATGTCGCTAGGGCCCCATATGGGGCCTTAGTGCCTTTTAAGGAATAATCATGTCGAGCACGCTTGACCTACCCGAAGACCAGATCGAACTCCCGCTGCTCCCCCTGCGCGACGTGGTGGTGTTTCCGCACATGGTGATCCCGTTGTTCGTGGGTCGCCCCAAGTCCATCAAGGCGCTTGAAAACGCGATGGAAGCCGGCAAGAGCATCCTGCTGGTGGCACAGAAATCCGCCGCCAAGGACGAGCCTTCGGCTGAAGACCTCTACGACCTCGGTTGCATCGCCAACATCCTGCAGATGCTCAAACTGCCCGATGGCACCGTGAAGGTGCTGGTCGAAGGCGTGCAGCGTGCCCGCGTGCTGTCGGTGGAAGACCTGCGCACCCTGTTCGTGGCCAAGGCCCAGCCGTTGCCGGCGGTCGAGGCGCCCGACAATGAAGTCGAGGCCATGCGCCGGGCGATCATCAGCCAGTTCGACCAGTACGTTAAGCTCAACAAGAAGATTCCGCCGGAAATCCTCAGCTCCCTGTCGGGCATCGAGGATCCGGGTCGTCTCGCCGACACCATCGCCGCTCACCTGCCGCTCAAGCTCGAGCAGAAGCAGGAAATCCTCGAAATGTTCGATGCCGGCCAGCGCCTCGAACGGCTGCTTAACCAGCTCGAAACCGAGCTCGACATCCTGCAGGTCGAGAAGCGCATCCGCGGCCGCGTCAAGCGCCAGATGGAAAAGAGCCAGCGCGAGTACTACCTCAACGAGCAGGTCAAGGCCATCCAGAAGGAGCTCGGTGAAGGGGAGGACGGCGCCGATCTCGAGGAGATGGACAAGAAGATCAAGGCTGCCGGCATGACCAAGGAGGCCATGGCCAAGGCCCAGGGCGAGCTGAAGAAGCTGCGCCTGATGTCGCCGATGTCTGCCGAAGCGACCGTGGTCCGCAACTACATCGAGACCCTGATCGGCCTGCCCTGGAAGAAGAAGTCCCGCATCAGCAAGGATCTCGCCGAAGCCGAGAAGGTGCTCGACACCGAGCACTACGGCCTCGAGAAGGTCAAGGAACGCATCCTTGAATATCTTGCCGTGCAGCAGCGCGTCGACAAACTCAAGGCGCCGATTCTGTGCCTGGTCGGCCCCCCGGGTGTCGGCAAGACCTCGCTGGGCCAGTCAGTCGCCCGTGCCACGAACCGCAAGTTCGTGCGCATGAGTCTTGGCGGCGTGCGTGACGAGGCCGAGATCCGTGGCCATCGCCGCACCTACATCGGTTCGATGCCTGGCAAGATCCTGCAGAACATGTCGAAGGTGGGCGTGCGCAACCCGCTTTTCCTCCTCGACGAGGTGGACAAGATGGGCCAGGACTTCCGTGGCGATCCGTCGTCGGCCCTGCTGGAAGTGCTGGACCCGGAACAGAACTCGACCTTCGTCGACCACTACATTGAAGTGGAATACGACCTGTCGGACGTGATGTTCGTGGCGACCGCCAACACCCTCAACATCCCGGCGCCGCTGCTCGACCGGATGGAGCTGATTCGCTTGTCGGGCTACACCGAAGACGAAAAGGTGAACATCGCCGAGCGTTACCTTGTTCCGAAGCAGATGAAGAACAACGGGATCAAGCGCGAAGAGCTGTCGGTTACCGAGGATGCGCTGCGCGACATCGTTCGTTTCTATACTCGCGAGGCGGGCGTGCGCGGCCTGGAGCGTGAAGTCTCCAAGGTGTGCCGCAAGGTTGTGAAGGCGCTGGTGCTGGGCAAGCGCAAGACCAAGGTGGTGGTTAACTCCAAGAACATCGACAAGTACCTGGGCGTGCACAAGTACAGCTTCGGTGTTGCCGAGAAGGAAAACCAGATCGGCCAGGTTACCGGGCTTGCATGGACCGAAGTTGGCGGCGAGTTGCTCACCGTCGAAGCGGTCGCCCTGCCGGGCAAGGGCAAGATCATGACCACCGGCAAACTCGGCGAGGTCATGCAGGAGTCCATCCAGGCGGCCTTGTCGGTGGTGCGTCGGCGCTCGAAGTCGCTGGGCATCCAGGAAGATTTCTACCAGAAGTCCGACATTCACATTCACCTGCCGGAAGGCGCGATTCCGAAGGACGGTCCGTCGGCCGGTATCGCGATCTGCACCGGCCTGGTGTCGGTGCTGACCGGTATCCCGGTGCGTTGTGATGTGGCGATGACCGGCGAAATCACCCTTCGCGGCGAAGTGTTGCCGATCGGCGGCCTGAAGGAGAAGCTGCTTGCCGCTGTACGTGGCGGCATCACGAGGGCGCTGATTCCGCAGGAAAACGTCAAGGATCTCACCGAGATTCCGGACAACGTCAAGAACTCGCTGGAGATCATTCCGGTCAAGTGGATCGATCAGGTGCTCGAACACGCGCTGGAGCGCGTGCCCGTCGCCCTGCCCGAGACGACTGCGGCCCCCGCAGCAGAAGTGGCTGCGGCCCAGCCGGCCGAGCCGGTTGAAAACGGTGGTCTGGTCAAACACTGACCCTGCCACATGAAGTTCGACAAGGCCGGCAGATATTGCCGGCCTTGTCGTTTCCGGCCGGAGCCCGCCGTTTGCCGAATTCATTGCGTCGACGCCTCATCCAGTGCTTTCCATGACCACAAGCGCAAACCCGTCTTCCCGCTGCGAGCGAATCGAAGTGAATGGCCTCGGCTGCACTGTGCGGCACTGGGGGCCGCCGGACGCGCCGATACTTTTCATGCTGCACGGCCGCCAGGATGCATCACCGACTTTCCAGTTCGTGGTTGAAGCACTCCGGAAGGAGTGGCATGTGATTGCCCCGGACTGGCGGGGGCATGGCCAGTCGGAATGGCAGGGGCGGCCATACTGGATTCCGGATTTCTGTCCGGATCTCCTGACCCTGCTTGACCGGTATTCGCCGGGGAGACCGGCGCGAATCCTTGGGCACAGCATGGGTGCCCGCATTGCAGCGCTGCTTGGCGGGGCACGCCCGGAACGGGTGGCGCAGCTTTTGATGATCGACCATTTGGGCCTCTTGCCCGACTACCCGCTGGATGCTCCGAAGCGCATGCGGGCCTGGCTCGATGCCTTTGCCGAGGCGCCGCAGATGCGTGGCTATCCAGATCGCCAGTCACTGGCCGCGCGCCTGGTCAAGGCCAATCCGCGCCTCACGCCTGGGCGGGCGGAATTTCTCGCGGCGGAAATCGGCTTTCAGCGCAGCGATGGGCTGTTTGCAATGGCTTTCGATCCGTGGCTGAAAGTGCTTCCTCCGGTGCCTTACCTTCCCGATGACGAGATGAGCCTGTGGCGCTCGATCCGTGCGCCGGTGTTGCACGCGATTTCCGATGAAGGTTTTATCCAGGAACGTTTTAGCGATGATCCTGCTGAGTTCGAACGGCGGATTGCCTGTTTTGCGACGCACACCCGCGTGGATATCAGCCAGTCAGGGCACAACGTCCAGCACGACCAGCCGGAGCGGCTGGCAGAAGTGATCGAGGATTTCTTTGTGCGCTGACGCTTGGTGCGGCGTGAGAAAACAATCTGCAAGCGCGTGCATCAGGCTCTGAGCGTAGCTGACATGCGTCGCTCATTGGTATTTCGATAGTTGCGGATAGGCTGAATTTGCCCGACTTTACGGTCAGATTGCAGGATATGGCTGCCTTTTCTCGCCTGTGAGGTTTGCTTATGGTAAAACTCTGCAGTGCTGGACAAAATTTTTGCTTTGACTGCAACCGGAGTGTGACTGATGACGTTTTCGAGGCCGATCGAACTGAAGAACACGGTGCTGGCGGCCGGCAAGGAACCCCTGGTGTGTACGCCGCTGGTTGGCGCGGATGAAGATGCCGTGTTTCGCGAACTGGCCGCGATTCTCCCCAAGAAGCCGGATCTGCTGGAATGGCGGGTGGATTTCTTTGTCGGCATTGCGGATGTCGCCCGGGTTGTTGCGCTGTGCCGGGCCATCCAGGAAAAGTCCGGCGGCGTGCCGCTCGTTTTTACCCGCCGTTCGATCCGCGAAGGTGGCAATCCGATTGTTCTCGATGAAGCGCAGGTTTTTGAGCTGTGCGCGGCGGTGTGTCGCTCGGGTGCGGTCGATCTGCTCGACTACGAGCTCAGCGTCGGGGAAGACTATTTTGGGCAGGCGGTTGGTCTGGCCAGGGAAACCGGTGTTCGGCTGATTGCGTCCTTCCACAATTTTCAGGAAACGCCGAGCGCCGAGGCGCTGGTGGCCAAGTTCGTCGCGATGGAAAAGGCTGGTGCCGATTTGGTCAAGATTGCCGTGATGCCGCGGGAGCTGCGCGATGTGCTCACGCTGCTCGATGCAACGCTGACGGCGCAGAGCGCGGTTTCCGTGCCGGTCATCAGCATGTCGATGGGCGGCTTCGGCTCGCTGAGCCGCCTGTTTGGCTGGGTGTTTGGTTCGTCGGTGAGTTTTGCGGTGGGCGAGGCGAGTTCGGCGCCGGGGCAGGTGCCCATCGAGCAGTTGAACGCGGTGGTGGATGTCGTCCATCGCTGCCTCAAGGGGCAGTGATGCCCGGTCATCGGGATTGTGCGGGGCGGAGCCCTGGAGTCGTCTTTTTTGCCCATCGAGGTTGTTGCCATGACTGATCGCTACGCCGTAATTGGCAATCCCATTGCGCACACGAAGTCGCCCGTTCTTCATGCGGCGTTTGCGCTTCAATGCCATCAGGACATGAGCTACGAGGCGATATTCGGGCCGATCGGCGAGTTCCGGGAAACCGTCGAAGCCTTTCGCCGTGCCGGTGGGCGGGGCATGAACGTGACGGTGCCCTTCAAGGTCGAGGCGCTTGCCCTGGCCGACAAGCTGACGACGCGGGCCCGGCTAGCCCAGGCCGTGAATACCTTGCGCTTTGACGATGACGGAATCTTCGGCGACAACACCGATGGCATCGGGCTTGTCCATGATATCCAGGGCCGTCTGGGCTTCGGTGTGGAGGGCAAGCGCATCCTGATCCTGGGGGCTGGCGGGGCAGCACGGGGTTCCGTGCTGCCGCTGGCCGAACAGCGCCCGGCTTGTCTGACCATCGTCAACCGCACGCCGGAAAAGGCTGAGGCCCTCAAGGCGCAATTCGCCGAGTTTGCGACGCTGGAGGCCGGAGGCTATGGCGATGTTGCGGGAAGGTGCTTCGATCTGGTCATCAACGCCACTTCGGCAGGCTTGCATGGCGAGCACTTGCCCTTGTCCGCGGGGCTCTTTGCTCCCGGTGCGCTGGCCTATGACATGGTCTACGGTGGAACTGAAACGCCCTTTTTGAAAGACGCGCGTGCCTTGGGTGCCGCGCAGGTGTCCGACGGCCTTGGCATGCTGGTCGGGCAGGCTGCGGAATCCTTCTTTTTGTGGCGGGGCGTGCGCCCGGATACCGGCCCCGTTCTGAAGAGCCTGCAGGGCGGTTGAACCGCGCGCCGGACTCACCCGCTTTCACCGTTTTCAACCGCAATCCCGAAACAGGTCATGGACGCCTCTACCTTTTTGCTCGCTGTTCTCCAGATCATCATGATCGACATCCTCCTGGGTGGCGACAACGCGGTCGTCATCGCGCTGGCCTGCCGCCGCTTGCCGGAGGCCCAGCGCGCCAAGGGGATTTTCTGGGGTGTTGTCGGCGCGATTGCCGTCCGGATCGTGCTCATCTTTTTTGCGTTGCAACTGCTTGCGCTGCCCTACCTCAAGCTGCTGGGTGCGGCGCTGCTGCTGTGGATCGGCATCAAGCTGCTGACTCCCGACGAAGAGGATGGCCATGAAGGCCTGGCGAGCAGCGACAACCTGTGGGGGGCGGTCAAAACCGTGATCGTCGCCGATGTGGTGATGAGTCTCGACAATGTCATCGCCGTGGCGGGCGCCGCGCACGGCAATCTCACGCTGGTCGTGTTCGGCATTCTCGTGAGCGTGCCGATCATCGTCTGGGGAAGCCGCTTCGTGCTCAAGCTGATGGACCGCTTTCCCGTGGTCATCACCCTGGGAGGGGCGCTGCTGGGCTGGATTGCCGGCGAAATGGCGGTTTCCGATAACGCGGTGACCGGCTACGTCGGTGCCGGGATGCCAGGCTGGGTCAAGTACGCCTGTGGCGTGACGGGCGCCCTCCTGGTCGTGGTGGTCGGCAAGTGGCTGGCCAGTCGCAAGGTCGTGACGACTGAAATCGTGGAAGTGCCCCTCGACGCCTCCCCGGCGTCGCCCCAGGACAAATAAGGCGGTTTGGACATGATTACAACTTTGATTGCCGTCGATGGTTCCGAGCACAGCCTGCGGGCGGTCGAATCCGTGTGCCGGCTGGCGGCAGCCGGGCTTGTCATGGATGTGCATGTGCTGAATGTCCAGATTCCGGTGGAGTCCGGGCATGTGCGTATGTTTGTCGAGGCCGACATGATCGAGGACTACTACCGGCAAGAAGGGCTCGCGGCCCTGAAGGATGCCTGCGGCCTGCTCGACGGGGCCGGCATCAAATACACGCGCCACATTGCCGTTGGCCATGTCGCCAACACCATCGCCCATTACGCGACAAAGCTGCAGGCCGAACAGGTGGTCATGGGCTCCCATGGCCGGGGGGCGCTCAAGCACATGTTGATGGGCTCTGTCGCGAGCGATGTGATTCGCCAGGCTGGCTGTGCGGTGACGCTGGTTCGATAGGGCGGCTGGCGCGCGGGGTCACCGTCGTCGTCACGCCACCGTTTGACGCGTGTTTGCTGCCGTGGAAGGGTGTCCACGGCAGCACACACGCGTCGATCCTGTCAGAATGCCGGGTTGCCGTCCTGGTCTTTCGTTGATCCAGCTGTCGGGCCGGTCGGGATCTCCATGAGGTACGGCTGGCCTGATGTACCCCCGTGGAGATCCCATGCATCGCGTGTTGTTGTTGCTTTTGCTGTTACCCCTGTCGGCTTTTGCCGCGGGCGATCTGCCGTCTGTCGGCGGCATTCCCGTCGAATTCATCCTCTTTGCCCTGACCCTGCTCGGCGTCGCGCTGTTTCACCATGCCACGCTGAATGTTGCTCTGACCGGCCTCTTCACGATCAGCGCCTACAAAATATGGGTTACCGGTTTCAAGACCGGCGCCGGCCTTGCCGGCTTCGTTGGCCACCTGGGCCATGAATGGGTGACGATCGTCAATCTTTTCTGCCTGCTCACCGGTTTTGCGCTGCTTGCCCGGCATTTTGAAAAGAGCCACGTGCCGGTGATTTTGCCGAAGTTTTTGCCCGCCGACTGGAAGGGCGGTTTCATGATGCTGGTGATGGTCTTCATCATCTCGAGCTTTCTCGACAATATCGCCGCCGCCCTTATCGGTGGCGCGATGGCTCACCAGCTGTTCCGGGCCAGGGTGCACATCGGCTACCTTGCCGCCATCGTGGCGGCCTCGAACGCCGGCGGTTCCGGCTCGGTGGTGGGCGACACCACCACCACCATGATGTGGATCGATGGCATCAGCCCGCTGATCGTCCTAGACGCCTACGTGGCGGCCGTCGTGGCGCTGGTGATCGTCGCCTATTTTGCCGCCAGGCAGCAGCACGCCTATTCGCCCATCATCAAGCACGTGCACCAGCACACTCACATCGACTGGGGGCGCATCTTCATCGTGGGCACCATGCTGGTGTTTGCGGTGGGCACCAATGTCACCATCAACGTGAAGTTCCCGGAGCTTGCCGAACACTTTCCGTTCATTGGCGTCGCGGTGTGGGTGGCGCTCATCCTGACTATTCCGGTACGCCGCCACGACTGGGAGCTGATGCCGGAAGCCATCAAGGGCTCGGTCTTTCTGCTTTCGCTGGTGCTGTGCGCCTCGATGATGCCGGTGGACAAGTTGCCGCCGGCATCATGGGTTTCGGCACTGGCGCTGGGCTTCATCTCGGCGGTTTTCGACAATATTCCGCTTACCGCGCTGGCCTTGCGCCAGGGCGGCTACGACTGGGGCTTCCTGGCCTACGCGGTCGGCTTTGGTGGCTCGATGCTGTGGTTCGGTTCGTCGGCTGGCGTGGCGTTGTCGAATATGTATCCGGAAGCCCGGTCGGCAGCCCAGTGGATCAAGCACGGCTGGCATGTGCCGGTGGCCTACGTGGTGGGCTTCATGGTGCTGCTGTTCACGCTTGGCTGGCACCCGGATGCCAGCCACAAAAACGGGGTCGAGCCGCCGGCTGTTAGCGCTGCTCCGGCGCACTGAACCCTGCGGGTTCAGTAAAAAGAGGCTGCTCCCGCAAGGTGCAGCCTCTTTTTTTGTCTGATTCAAACGTCGAGGTGGGGCAGGGCAGAGGGATACGTGAAGAAGGTTCAGTTCAGCCCCTGCAGGAAATCCGCGACCATGGCAACGACCGTACTTTCCCGCTCGCGATGGGGAACGTGCCGCGTATCGGCCATGACCTCGACCTGGGCCGTTCCGCCTGAAAGCTGCCCGATCAGTTCGGGGTGCCGCGACGAGCCGTACTCGTCATCGATACCGTGGACAACCAGCACGGGGCATTTCACCCGGGGCAGCACCGGCAGCAGCGACCAGGACGCAAAATCCGGACTCAGCCAGGAGCCAATCCAGGCACCCAGCACCCATTCCGCTTTTTCGCCGTGATACTTCTTCAGGCGGTCTACCTGGGCGGGGTCCTTGAATAGCTCCCGCGCTTCTTCAATGCCCTGAATGGTTCTGTCCTCGACAAATGCCTGGGCCGATTCGGTAATCAGGCCGGCGCACGCCTCGCCAAAGCTCGCCGCACAGTTGACCGCCATGCCGCCGCCCACGCTATGACCGAAGACGATGAAGCGGTCGATGCCGAGCTGCTGCCGAAGCGCTGCGAAATCGGTTTCGGCTTCACGGGCGACGAAATCCACGCCCAGTTTTCCTGGATGGCTATCGGATTGCCCAAAGCCGAGCCGGTCGTAGGCAATCACCTGTCGCCCGGATCGGGCACACAGTTCGGCAGGAAAGTTTCGCCACAGCTCAACGCAGCCCAGTGAATCGTGGAGCAGAAAGACGGGAGACTGCGCGCCCGGCCTTTCAGGCGACCAGATGCGCACGAACAGCGTGCCGTTCGCACCCTGGATCCATTTTTCTTGTGAAGTGACTGGATTGCTGGAGTGGGTCATTTTCGGGATGTGTCCTGGTCGTGCAGGTGTGTCGGTGACACCAGATGGTGATGGCCTTCAAAACATCATTGGACATTACGTTTACGTAAACGTCAATTGGGGGCGACCTTGATCTGTACCGTCTTTGCGCCGTCAAGCTGGGTCGGGGCAAGTCATCATTTTCTTCAGTCGTGAAAGTGGCTGAAGGCGAAATTCCGGAAAAGGGTCATCGCGGGAGAGTCGCTGCGCCTCGCCAGGGTGACCAGGGCGTATCGCCCTGCGCGTTCGAAGTGGGGTTGAACCTTTATTTCCTGCAACTGGCCAGCGGAAATTCTTGCTCTGGCGCTGGCAAAGATGCCAAAAAATACCGCATCTGTTGCTTCAACGACATCAAGAAGGCTGTTCACGTCCTCGCTGTTTATGGTCATCAACTGTGCGGGCCGGGCCTCGATTCCCAATTGGGTGACCAGGTTTTGCGCAATCTCGTCACTTAGCGGCATCGATGCCACCGGGTATTGCTGCAGCGCGGCCAGATCAATCCGTGCCAAGGCCCGCAAAGGGTGCTGACTCCGGCACAGGAACCCGCCTCGAAGGGGAGGCAGGGCTTCGATCCGCAGGTCTTCGGCGGCGCTCAGGGCGCGCAGATCGACAACGATGACATCGACCGTTTCATCACGCAGTGACTGGGTGAGCAGGGGCACGGAGCCGCGCGCAAGCTTGACCTGGACTTTCGGATGGTGGTTTGCCATCTGAATCAGGAACGGAGTCATGAGGATCGAGGCCGGCGTGGGGCCGAACCCGATGCCGATCGTGCCGAGCTCACCGTCCTTGAGCAGCGTGATGCCGCGTTGCAGTTCGCGGGCTTCGAACACGATGCGCCTGGCGCGACTGACGACTTGCTGGCCGTAGGCGGTGAGCGTGTTCCGTTTGCCATCCCGGTCGATGAGCCTTACGTCGAGTTCGTGCTCCAGGGCCTGAATGCTTCGGCTCAGTGCCGGCTGGGTCAGGCACAGTGCATCGGCCGCCTTGCGGAAGGATTGATGCTCCGCCAGCGCAATCAGGTGCCGCAGATGGTTCAGGTTCATTGATTACACCTTGTAATCGAAATACAAAAATATTCGCATTGGACGCATATTAATCCGGTTTGTATGATCGCCGTGGCGCTGCGTTGGCCTACTCGAACCAGCCTGTTCGCCCAATAATAATCAGGAGACAAATCATGAAATTCAATAAATTGGCGATGGCCTTGGGGGCCAGCCTGCTTGGCGCCATGTCGTCTGCCCATGCCGTCGACGAGCGCGTGTTGCTGGACATCGACTCCCACATCCGCACTGTTGAAAGCAGAATGATCGGCTGGCGCCGGGATATTCATCAGCATCCGGAACTCTCCAACCAGGAGTACCGCACCGCCAAACTGGTGGCCGATCACTTGCGCAGCCTGGGGCTGGAGGTGAAAACGGGCGTGGGCGGCACGGGCGTGCTGGGCGTGCTCAAGGGCGGAAAGCCCGGCAAGGTCGTGGCGCTGCGCGCCGACATGGACGCCTTGCCCGTCAAGGAGCTGGTCGATCTTCCGTTCGCCTCGAAAGCCAAGGGCAAGCACATGGGCAAGGAGGTGGACGTCATGCATGCTTGCGGTCATGACGGACATACCGCGATCCTGATGGCGACCGCCGAAGTGCTTGCCAAAATGAAGGACCAGGTTCACGGCACCGTGAAGTTCATTTTCCAGCCGGCTGAAGAAGGGCCGTCCGAGGCGTCCCACAAGGAAGGCGATCACATTGGCGCGCTGGCCATGGTCGATGCGGGTGTCCTGGACAATCCGAAAGTCGACGCCGTGTTCGGCCTGCACCTGATTCCGGCTTTCCCGACAGGCACGATTGGCTACCGATCAGGGCCGATCCTGGCTTCGGGCGACACGTTTTCGATGAAGGTCACGGGCAAACAGACCCATGGCGGCTTTCCGTGGAATGGAATCGATCCGATCGTCAGCACCTCGCAGATCGTCATGGGGCTGCAAACCATCGTCAGTCGTCAGCTCAATCTGTCGAAGGAGCCTGCAGTCATCTCCATCGGCTCGATTCACGGTGGCAATCGGGAGAACATCATTCCGGAGAGCGTCGAACTGCTCGGCACGGTGCGTGCATTCGACGATGGCATGCGGGACGATATTTTGAAGCGCATGCAGGTCACGGCCGAATCGATCGCCCAGTCCAGCGGCGCGAAGGCCGAAGTGAAGTTTCTCAAACCGGGCTACTCGACGACCGTCAACGACGAAAACCTGTCCGCCCGGATGCTCCCGACCATGAAGCAGGTCACCGGCGGCAAGGCCGTGGTTGCCCCCAAGCTGAGTGCGTCCGAAGATTTTTCCGAGTTCCAGAAGAAGGTTCCAGGCGTGTTTTTCTTCCTCGGTTCGACCGACCCGAAGAAGGGCACCGCAACGGCCGCACCGAACCACTCGCCGAAGTTTGAAATCGACGAGGCCGCGCTATCCGTCGGAGCCCGCGCCATGACTGCGCTCGCGCTGGATTTTCTGAATCAGCCGTAACACCACGTTGCATGGACGCCCAAAACGAAAAAGCCCGCGATTGCGGGCTTTTTCGGGTGTTTCTGATGCTGCTTGATACTGCCTGAATCAGTATCTTGGTCCCCCCGACAGGAATCGAACCTGTATCTGGCGCTTAGGAGGCGCCCGTTCTATCCATTGAACTACGGAGAGAGGGCAGCATTCTATCCCGGGAGGGCGGGAAAACGCCACGCCTGTTTGTTCTCCGTTGACCAGGGGGGGCGCAGATTGGGTCAGGAGCCGGCTTCCATCTGGGATTGAAGGTAGTTCTGGAGCCCGACCTTGTCGACGAGTTCGAGCTGGGTTTCGAGGTAGTCGATGTGTTCCTCGGTGTCTTCGAGGATGTGCTGGAAGATGTCGCGGCTGACGTAATCGCGGACGGACTCGCAGTAGGCGATGGCGTCCTTCAGGTGGGCGTGGCCGCCTTGTTCGACTTTCAGGTCGCCCTGCAGGCATTCGGGAACGTTCTCGCCGATGAGCAGCTTGTCGAGGTTTTGCAGGTTGGGCAGGCCTTCGAGAAAGAGCACGCGCTCGATCAGCAGGTCGGCGTGTTTCATTTCTTCGATGGATTCGTCGTACTCATGCTTGCCGAGTTTTACGAGACCCCAGTTTTTGTACATTCGCGCATGCAGAAAATACTGGTTGATGGCGGTCAGTTCGATGGTGAGCTGCTTGTTGAGGTGTTGCAGGACTTTCTTGTCGCCTTTCATGCTGCCTCCTGTATCAATGAAAAATGGCCGGGGCCGGGCCTGGGGCGAAGAACGGGCTGGCTGTTTCCGTCGAGGGCGGCGGCGAGGCATTGTCGGGCGCATTTGGCGCAACGCCCGCACTCTTCGGTAACACCCAATTCTAGGCGTAGATCACGCAGCCGGCGAGCGCCACCTGCGACCGCGGATTCGATGTCTTTTTCGGTGACTGCACGGCAAACGCAAACGTACATGGTCCTGATTCCTTTGCAGTTGTTGCGGCCGGCGCTTAATTGAGCGGGTAAAGCCGGAGCACCATCAGCATTGCCGCGATGCCTCCGGCCAGCCCGATGATCAGCACGGCCGCCACGGCGGTGGAGGGCAGGGGGCGTTGTGGCGGGGTGCCAAACCCGTTGCCGGGCAGGGCGGTGTGGCGGGTCGGAGTCATCATTTGGTCAGTATCAGCTTGCCGGCGCGGGTGGTGCGCAGTGCGTAAAGCATGCCTTCGTGCTCGATGAAGACACAGGCGCGATCCTTGAGTAGATCCTTGCTCCGGATCGGGGCATCGAACGGGCCGGAAGGGAGCGCGGGGGCTTCGCTGGGCTGGGTCGCGGCGGGCGGAGCAGAGGAGGTGGTCACGGAGGAATTAAAGCAAATGAGAGTGATTCGTATTAAACATTCAAGCCCGGGCTTCGTCAATACGCTCGATGAAAAATTGAGAGAAGGCGTCACGCTGGTGGTGACACAAGCGGCCAAGCAGCGGGTCGGCTTGAGCGATCTCAGGCCTGCCGACGGTTGGGCGGTCTGGCGGGGTAGAATTCGCCCCTTTCCGCCTGACTGCCTTCACGCCCCATGCCGCTGATTACTCTCGATGATGCCTGCCTTGCCTTTGGTCACGTTGCCCTGCTCGACAAGGCCGCCTTTCAGCTCGACCCCTCTGAGCGGGTGTCGCTGATCGGGCGCAACGGCAGCGGCAAGTCGAGCCTGCTGAAGGCGCTGGCTGGCCAGGCAATGCTTGACGACGGCCGCCTGTGGCGCCAGCCGGGTGCCCGCGTGGCCTATGTGCCGCAGGAGGCTGACTTTCCGCCCGATCGCAGCGTTTACGCCACGGTGGCCGACGGCCTGGGTGATGTGGCGCAACTGCTGGTCGATTACCACGCGGCGATGCTGGCGGTAGCTGACGATCACAGCGAGGCCGCGCTGGCCCGCCTGGAGGATGTGCAGCACCGCGTCGAAGAGGCCCAGGCCTGGCGGCTGGAGCAGAAGGTCGAGCAGGTGCTGGCCCAGATCAAGCTGCCCGGTGACGCGGTGGTGGGCAGCCTGTCGGGCGGCGGCATGAAGCGCGTGGCGCTGGCCCGCGCCCTGGTTGGCGAGCCTGAGATCCTGCTGCTGGACGAGCCGACCAACCACCTCGACATCGACGGCATCCTGTGGCTTGAAGAGTTGATCCGGGATTTTCCGGGGGCGGTGGTGGTGATTACCCACGACCGGGTGTTTCTCGACCATGTGGCAACGCGCATCGTCGAGCTGGACCGGGGCGTGTTGTCGAGCTTTCCCGGCCGTTTCAGCGAATACCTGCTGAGGAAGGCCGATCAGCTGGATGCCGAGGAGAAAGCCAACGCGCGCTTTGACAAGATGCTGGCGCAGGAGGAGGTGTGGATTCGCAAGGGCGTTGAAGCCCGCCGGACCCGCAACGAAGGCCGCGTGCGGCGACTCGAAGCCCTGCGCCGTGAGCGTGGCGCGCGGCGTGACCGCTTTGGCAACGTCAAGCTGGCCCTCGATCGGGGCGAGGGCAGCGGCCAGATGGTGGCCGAGCTGGATCACGTGACCAAGCGCTTTGGTGATCGCACGATCGTGCGCGATTTTTCCACGCGCATCCTGCGCGGCGACCGCATCGGCCTGATCGGCCCCAACGGCGCCGGCAAGACCACGCTGCTCAAGTTGATCCTGGGCGAGCTCGAGGCGGACGAAGGCACGATTCGCCGCGGCACTCGCCAGACGGTGGCCTATTTTGACCAGCTGCGCGCCCAGCTCGACCCGGAGGCGCCGCTCACCGAAGTGATCAGCCCGGGCTCGGATTTCGTCGAAATCGCCGGTCACCGCACCCACATCATCGGTTACCTGGGTGATTTCCTGTTCTCGCCCCAGCGTGCCCGTTCGCCGGTCAAGTCGCTGTCGGGGGGCGAGCGCAACCGCCTGCTGCTGGCCCGCCTGTTTGCCCGGCCGGCCAACGTGCTGGTGCTCGACGAGCCGACCAACGACCTGGATATCGAAACCCTCGACCTGCTCGAAGACCTGCTGGCCCAGTACGACGGCACGGTTTTCCTGGTCAGCCACGACCGGGCCTTTCTCGACAACGTGGTGACGCAGGTGATCGCCTCCGAAGGTGACGGGGGCTGGAAGGAATACGCCGGCGGATACGATGACTGGCTGCGGGCCCGGAAGAGCGCCGGCGCCGCGGCGGTTGCGGCCAGCAAGGCTGCGGCGGCTGCGCCCAAAAAGGAGGTGGCGCCGGTCGCCGCGCCTGCTCCGGCTGCCGTCAAGCCGGCCAAGCTGAGCTGGAAGGAGCAGCGCGAACTCGAAGCCCTGCCGGATCGCATCGCTGCGCTTGAAGAGGAGCAGGGCGTCATCCAGGCCAGGCTGAATGACCCGGCCACCTATCAGGATGCGTCGCAGGATGTGCCCGCGTTCAATGCCCGCCTGCAGGCGATCGAGGCGGAAGTCGAGGCCGCGATGCTGCGCTGGGAAGAACTGGAAGCCCGCGCGGCCGGCAAGTAAAAGGACGCTTCAGCCGACCGGCAGCGCCCCGTCGGGGTTGCCGCCGGCGGCAAGCAGCAGGGCTGCTGCGTCGTGAGGGACGTTGAGCCGGTGGAGCAGGTTTTCGCGGCTGATGTGCAGCAGTTTTTCGATGGCCGAGAGGTCGTCGGGGATGGCCGGGTTGTCCCAGCCCTGGGCCGTATGGCGGGCCAGGCTGGTGGCCAGTTGCACCGTGCTGACCCGTGGGTTGCCGAGCTGGCGCTCGTCCATCATCGAAATCAGCAGCTCGGGCAGGTGCCAGTGGTGCACCAGCGCAAGCTGCAGCTCCTTGGCCGAAAAATTGAAAACCGAACGCTGGGCCGTGGTCGAGCGCAGGCTGCGGTCGACCCGCTGCATTTCATAAACCTGCTGGGTAAGGGTGGGGGCGAAGCACCAGCACAGGATGTCGGTGGCCTCCGAGAGCAGCGCTGCAACGGTGACTTCATCCACGTCCAGGTCGTGACGCACGATCGCCCAGTCGCGGGCGTAGCGGGCGGCGCGGCGAGCCCGGCTGATCACCTTGAGCACGCCGACCAGTGCTCGCGGGTGGGCTGCGAGCTGGCCCTCGATGGTCGGGAGTTCGGAAAACTCCCGCAGGAAGGGTGAGATACCCATCATCATCACCGCCCGCTCGATGGTGGTGATGTCGTGGTTCTGGCGCGCGCGCCGGTTTGCCTCGATATGCATCAACACCTTCAGCGTCATCATCGGATCGCTCAGCACAAGCGCCGCCACCGTACGGCCGTTGATGCTGTCCTCCTGCTCGCGCATGGCCTGGAGTTCCTTGACCGTGTGCTTGAGAACGGGAATGGACTCGTGGTTTAAAAATGCGGTGTAGGCGTCGAGGCTGTCGAAAGCATGGGTAATCAGGGCCATAGTGGTCCTCCGGCGGGTGGTGACTCCGTTTACGGCGCGGCGGCACCGGGGTTGAGGGCGCGCGCGGTGTGGCCGCTATAATCAAGAGACAAACAACAAGGGGCGCGGCCGCGCACCCTTTCAAGAGGAGAACAAACATGTCCGGTGCCATTCCCCCGTTCCAGGCCTTCCTTATCCGCCAGGATGAAAATCGCAAGGTGTCTGCCGCGATGGAGTCGATGACGGTCGACGCGCTCGATGCGGGCGAAGTGCTGATCCGTGTGGCTTATTCAAGCGTGAATTACAAGGATGCGCTGGCTGCGACCGGCGCCGGCAAGATCATCCGCCGCTTCCCGTGCGTGGGCGGCATCGACATGTCGGGTACGGTGGTCGAGAGCGCCGATCCGCGCTTCAAGGCCGGCGACGAAGTCATCGCCACCAGCTACGACATCGGCGTCGCCCACCACGGCGGCTACGCCGAATATGCGCGTGTTCCGGCTGGCTGGGTGGTGCCGTTGCCCGCGGGCCTGTCGTTGTTCGACGCGATGGCGCTGGGCACGGCCGGCTTTACCGCGGCGCTGGGCATCGTGCGCATGGAAGACAACGGCCTTGCGCCGGCCAATGGTTCGGTCGTCGTGACCGGCGCCAGCGGCGGCGTGGGCGGGCTGGCCATCGACATGCTGGCGGGCCTGGGCTATCACGTGGTGGCGCTCACCGGTAAAGCCCACGAAGAGGGCTACCTCAAGAGCCTGGGTGCCGCAGAGATACGCCTGCGCGACACCATCGACCCGGCCACCACGCGCCCCCTCGATGCGGGCCTGTGGGCGGGTGCGGTGGATAACGTGGGCGGCGACATCCTCGCCTGGGTGCTGTCGACGATGAAACAGGCCGGCACCGTGGCCAGCATCGGCAACGCCCAGAGCATCAAGCTCAACACCACCGTGTTCCCGTTCATCCTGCGCGGTGTGAGTTTGCTCGGCGTTGATTCGGGTTACATCGGCGAGCCCACCCGCACGCGCGTGTGGCAGCGACTGGCCACCGACCTCAAACCGCGTCACCTTGCAGCAATGACAAAAACGGTGTCTTTTGCCCAACTTCCGGGCGTTTTTAACGACTTCATCGAAGGTCGGGTCAAGGGGCGCACGGTGATTGCCGTTAAATAGGAACGTTCCCTACAGCGAGCCCCAGCATGAGTGATGAAAGCGATCAGACCCTTCCCCGAGTACTGATCATCGACGATTCCCGGATGGTGCGGGCTTCCATCATCCGGCATGTGCGGGGCCGCTTCGAGGTTCGCGAAGAGGCCGATGGCGAGGCCGGCTGGCAAACCCTGCTGGTCGACCCCACCATCCAGGCCGTGATCACCGATATCGGCATGCCCAAGCTCGACGGCTACGGGCTGCTGGAGCGGATTCGCAGCTCCCGGCTGTCACGCATCAGCACCTTGCCGGTGGTGGTGATATCCGGTGACGACGAGCCGGAAGTCCGGATCAAGGCCAAGAGCGCCGGGGCCACGGACTTCATCTCCAAGAGCATCGGCAACGTCGAACTGCTGGCCCGTCTCGAGGCGCTCACCCAGCTTGCCCGCACCCAGCGCGACCTGGAGGAGAGCCGCGCGGCGCTCGCCACCGCCAGCCCGGTCGACCCGACCTCGGGCCTCGCCACCCAGTCCTACCTGCACTACCACGCCAGCCAGGAACTCTCCCTCGCCCGGCGCCACAACGGCGAGCTGTCGGTGATGGTCATCGACATCGACCAGTTCGACACCCTCGTTGCCCGCTATGGTGCCCACGTGGCCCAGCTGGTCAATCGCAAGCTGTCCAAGATCCTGTCCACCCGTCTTCGCAAGGAAGACACGGTGGCCGAGCTCAACACCGGGCGTTTCGCGGTGGTGTCGCCCAGTACCAGCATGAGCGGCGCAGGCACCTTTGCGATGCGCCTGTGCGGAGCCATCGACCAGATCGTGATGACCTATCGCGAGGAGCGAATCCGCATCCGCCTGACCATCGGCCTTGCCACCTCCGAGGCCGGCCGCATGCAAACGGTCAGCGAGCTGATCGGCATCGCCATCCAGCGCCTGGCGGCGGGGCAGGCCGCCGGTGGAAGCCGGGTCATCGGCGATCACGGCGAACTGACGCCGGAGATGCTGCCCCAGCCGGCGCGGGCCGCGGTCAGCATTGACCAGATCCTGCAGCAACTGCGCGCCGCCGGCGCCGATGCCGGCCTGCGCAAGCAACTCCCGGATGCGATCCGAACCCTCCTGCCACTGCTGGAGTTGATAGAATCCGAATACCATTCCGGCCTGCCGCTTGCCGCCCTCGCACGCATCGTTGAAACCGGTTTGGTGACTGCAGTGCACAAAAACGAATAGAGCGGGCGCCATGACGCCTCGCCATCACCGAAAGTGGTTTGACATTCAAAAATGGGAGAGGAAGACATGGCGTCATACAAGGAATTTCACAAGCGCTCCATCGAGGACCGCAACGGCTTCTGGGGTGAGCAGGCCGAGCTGATCCACTGGAACAAGCAACCCGCGCAGATTTACGACTTCTCCAATCCGCCCTTTGTCAAATGGTTCGTCGGCGGCGAAACCAATCTCTGCTACAACGCGGTCGACCGGCACGCCGAGGCCCACCCCGACCGCAAGGCGCTGGTCTACATCTCCACCGAAACCAACGAAGAAAAGATCTACTCCTTCGCCGAGTTGCGCGCCGAAGTCATGCGCATGGCGGCCATCTTCCAGGATCTTGGGGTTAAAAAGGGCGATCGCGTCCTGATCTACATGCCGATGATCGCTGAGGCCGCCTTTGCGATGCTGGCCTCCGCCCGCATCGGCGCGATCCACTCGGTGGTGTTCGGCGGCTTTGCCTCCGGCTCGCTGGCCACCCGCATCGATGACGCCAAGCCCACGGTCATCGTCTCGGCCGACGCCGGCATGCGCGGCGGCCGTCCGGTGCCCTACAAACATCTGCTCGACGAGGCAATCGGCCTGGCCGAACACAAGCCCGCCAAGGTCTTGATGGTCAATCGCGGCCTCGACAAGGACATGGCCGTCGTGGCCGGCCGCGACGAGGATTACGCCACCCTGCGCGCCAAACACATCGACGCCCAGGTGCCTGTTACCTGGCTCGAATCGTCCGACCCCAGTTACATCCTGTACACCTCCGGCACCACCGGCAAGCCCAAGGGCGTGCAGCGCGACACCGGCGGCTATGCCGTGGCGCTGGCGGCGTCCATGAAGCACATCTACTGCGGCAATGCGGGCGAAACCTTCTTCTCCACGTCGGACATCGGCTGGGTGGTGGGCCACAGCTACATCATCTACGGCCCGCTGATTGCCGGCATGGCCACCGTGATGTACGAAGGCACCCCGCTGCGCCCCGACGCCGGCATCTGGTGGAAGATCTGCCAGGACCAGGAAGTCACCGTGATGTTCAGCGCGCCGACCGCCATCCGCGTGCTCAAGAAGCAGGATCCGGCCTTCCTCAAGAAATACGATCTTTCGAAGCTGCGCGCGCTTTACTGCGCCGGCGAGCCGATGGACGAAACCTCCCACAAGTGGATGATGGACGAGCTGGGCATCCCGGTCATCGACCACTACTGGCAGACCGAAACCGGCTGGGCCATGTTGTCGCTGATGCCCGGCGTTGAAAACAACCCCGTGCAACTCGGCTCGCCGGGCTTTCCGGCGTATGGCTTCGACGTGCGCCTGTTCCGCGACGATGGCAGCGAGTGCGGTGCCAACGAAAAGGGCATCGTCGGCGTCGTGCCGCCGCTGCCGCCCGGCTGCCTGTCCACCATCTGGGGCGACGACAAGCGCTTCGTATCCACCTACTTCACGCTCTTCCAGGAACCGCAGGTGTATTCCAGCTTCGACTGGGGCATCAAGGACGACGCCGGCTACTACAAGATCCTCGGCCGTACCGACGACGTGATCAACGTAGCCGGTCATCGACTGGGCACCCGCGAGATCGAGGAAGCCGTGCAGTCCCACCCGGCGATCGCCGAAGTGGCGGTGGTTGGCGTGGCCGATGCGCTCAAGGGCCAGATGCCCATGGCCTTCGCGGTGGTGAAGGATCCGGCCTCCGTCGATACCCCCGAAAAGATCGCCGCCCTTGAAAAAGCCGTGATGAAATTGGTCGACGGCAGCCTGGGCGCCATTGCGCGTCCGGCCCGCGTGCACTTCATCTCCGGCCTGCCCAAGACGCGCTCCGGCAAGATGCTGCGCCGCTCGATCCAGGCGCTGGCCGAAGGCCGTGATCCGGGTGATCTCACCACCATCGACGATCCTTCCACGCTGGAACAGATCAAGGCCGCGCTAACCGCCTGACCTGCCGGTCACCGGAATTTATCCGAAGCAAACCTCAAGCCGACCGCTCATCCGGTCGGCTTTTTTACGCCTGACCGCCCCCATCATGACCCGCTCCCTGTTGCTCGTTCTCGCCATGCTGCCTGCTGCCGCGCTGGCCGGTCATCGCATCGACTGTTATGTCAGCAACGAAGGCGAGACCCGTGTCATCGTCGCCCGCCCGGCCAAATCGTTGTATACCGATGTGCATAACGCTATCGGCGACACCTTTTTGTTCAAGCTGAGCGTTCAGGACCAGCCGGCCGACATCGCCGGCGTGAGCATCGCCACCTATGCGCCGGCAGCCGACACGCAGAGCGGCCCGGTGATGATCCACCAGGCCCGCTACCCGTGGCCGCCACCGCTGCCGGGGCGCCACGCGCGGCACGGCTTTACCGGCCTGCAGCGTGTCTTCGAGCCGGCCTTCGACGGTGAGCTGGAATACTGGTGTGAAGCGGTGAAGGAGCGCGCGCGATGAAACGGATTTATCAGATTGTGCTGATCGGGCTGTTGATGCTTGCCGGCAGCGTGCGTGCCGAAACGGTGCGCCTCGTCTTCGCCGGCGACGTCATGCTCGCCGACGGCCCCGGCCAGCTCATCGCAGCCGGAGGCGATCCGCTGGCGCCCTTTGCCCAAGTGCTGGCCGATGCCGATTACCGCATCGCCAACCTCGAATGCGCCGTGTCGTCGGGCGGCACCGCACTGCCCAACAAGCGCTACACCTTTCGCGCCGATCCCCGCGTGACTGCCGTGCTCAAGGGGCGTTTCGATGCGGTAGGCGTGGCCAACAACCACTCCGGCGACTTCGGCAAGGACGCCTTCCTCGATACCATCGCCCACCTCGACAGCGCCGGCATCGGCCACTTCGGCGGTGGTAGTAACCTCGCCGAAGCCCACGCGCCCCTGTGGATCGAGCGCAAAGGCCTGCGCATCGCCGTGCTCGGCTACAACGAATTCAAGCCGCGCTCCTTCGAAGCCGGCGCCGCCCACCCCGGCATAGCCTGGAGCGAAGACGCGCAGGTGATCGCCGACATCCGCGCGGCCCGCCGTGCCGGCGCCCACATCGTGATCCCCTTCATGCACTGGGGCTGGGAATACGATGAAGCGCCCAGCCTGCGCCAGCGCGAACTGGCCCGGCAAATGATCGACGCCGGCGCCGACGTGGTCGTCGGCGGCCATCCCCACGTGGTGCAAAACGCCGAGATCTACCGCGGCCGGCTGATCGTCTACAGCCTCGGCAACTTCGTCTTCGACGGCTTCGACGCCCCCGAAGCCCGCCAGGGCTGGCTGCTTCGTCTCGATCTCGACAAGCGCGGCCTCGCCGCCTGGGATACCCGGCTCGCCCAGCTCGATGAGGGCGGAACCCCCTCGCCGGTGCCGGGCGCGCTCACGCCTTGCGGCAAGCGCGGGCAGCGGAAGATCGGGGAATGCCGGAACCCGTAAGCGGGAATCACCGGCCGTTCAGCGTAGGTCGGGTTAGCCCGCAGGGCGTAACCCGACAACATTGCGCGGATGTCGGGTTCCGCTACCGTGGAAGCGGCTTTCGCGCGCGTCGCCAGTCGATCAGAATGTGTTGAATGTCATTTTTTTCGTTCATTTTTCAGGAGACGCCACCGATGAAAACTTCCCTCGCCGCCCTTGCCCTGGGTTTGGCTGCACTGCCTCTGGGGGCTCACGCCGCCTGTCCGACAGATCTGGAAGCTGCTACGGTTGCCGCCGCCATCGTCGCCCGCCAGCCTGTTACCGCGCCTGCCGGCGAGATGAGCATGGAAGACGGCCTGTGCGGGCAGGGCAAGGTGGTGCGCTACCTTGCCCAGGCTTACGGCGAGCCGGTTGGCTACAAGGCCGGGCTGACCAACCCGGTGGTGCAGAAACGTTTCAATTACAACGCGCCGCTGCGCGGCACGCTGTTCAAGTCGATGATCGTCGAGGACGGCGCGGAAGTGCCGGCGGCCTTTGGCGCGCGGCCGGTTTTCGAGGCGGATCTGGTGGTGGAAGTGGGCAATCCGGTGGGCCTCGCCAAGGCCGCCACGCCCGGGGAGGCACTGCGCCACATCAAGGCGGTTCGGCCTTTCATCGAGCTGCCTGATCTGATGGTCGGCGATCCGTCGAAACTCGGCGGCCCGATGCTGGCGATGATCAACGTCGGCGCCCGCCTGGGCGTGCTGGGCAAGCCCGTTGTCGCGAAGCACGACAAGGCGCTGGCCGAGGCGCTTGCCTTGATGACGGTAAGCCTCACCGACGGCGCCGGCGCCGTGATCGATTCGGGCAAGGGCAGCGCAACCCTGGGCAATCCGCTCAACGCGGCAATCTGGCTGGCGCAGGATCTGGCCAGGGCCGGCACGCCGCTCAAGCGTGGTGACCTGCTGTCGCTGGGTTCATTCACCAAGCTCACGCCGCCGAAGCCGGGCTTGGTGGTAACGGCGCGCTACGAAGGCCTGCCGGGCAATCCGCAAGTGGTCGTGAAGTTCAAATAGCCCGCCTTATTCTTTCCGCGGCTGGGTGAGGATCGCCCGGCCGTTTTTCAGGTGCTCGACCTGGGCCAGGCTGGATACCGGTACGTGCAGCGACTCGATGTATTCGCGGCCGTGCTTGAAGCGTTTTTCGACGACGAAGCCGGCGCCCAGCACGTCGGCGCCGGCTTCGCGGGCCATGTCGATCAGCGCGGCGGCGGTGCGGCCGTTGGCGAGGAAGTCATCCACGATGACGATCCGCTGGCCGGGTTTGATGTAGCGCCTGGAGATGACCAGCCGGGTGTTGTCGCCCTTGGTGGGCGAGTGGATCTCGCGGGAGAGGGCCGGCGCCTCGACCTGCGTGGAGTACTTTTTGGCATAGACCATCGGCACGTTGAGGGTCTGGGCCACGATCAGCGCAGGGGCGATGCCGCTGGCTTCGGCGGTGAGGATGATGTTGGGCTGGAAGAACGACAGCCGGCGGGCCAGCTCGTGGGCCAGCTCGAAGATGAAGCCGGGCTCGATGCGGTGGTTGAGAAAGTGGTCGATGCGCAGGATCTGGCCGTCGACGCTGCCTTCGGATTCGATGCGGCGAACGAGCGGGGCGTAGGGGGCGGTGAGGTCGAGATGGGGGCTCATGGCGGGGCTCGGAAACGACTGCCCGTGTCGGGAAACACGCGCAATCTCAATGTATCAACTGGGTGGTCAGGGTTTTGTGACGGTTTCCGCAAGGCGGAGCAGACGGCGACGGACGAGGGCAATGTGTTCGCGCAGGGTGTAGAGCTCGTTGCTGAAGGCAAGCGGCAGCTTGCGGTGGGTGGCGCGTTGCTCGATGCGGTCGAGGCGGGCGATGAAGGCGGCAATGTGTTGTGCATTGTTGCCGGTGTCATCGCTGGCGTCGACTTCCGCTTCGAGAAATTTCAGTTCGCCATACCAGCGATAAACCCGTGATCGCATGCGCCAGTTGTACGCCGCCGGCAGCACCTTGGAGAGCGGAATGACCACCGCGATGAGCGGCAGGATCATGATGAACAGGCGGTCGATCAGCACCGCGAGCCAGAAGGGCAGGTAGCGCTGCAGCAGGGGTGGGCCGCTGTCGTAGAAGCGCCGGGCCATGGTGTGCAGCGGCAGGGCGTGATCCTGGGGCGTGGGGAAGGCATTGGCGGCCTGCAGCAGGCCGGGCGCGCTGTGGATTTCGCGGGCGTGCTTGAGCAGCAGGGTGACGATCGCCGGGTGGATGTCGGCCTTGACGACCAGGTTGGCGGTGGCGGCGAGGAGCTGGATGTCGCGGGGCGGCTGGTCGCCCCGGATGTCGATGGCGCCGCGGGGCAGGGTGATCTTGAGCAGATGCGGAAAGTGGCGCACGTAGCCGTCCGCCTGGGCAAAGTTGAGCAGGCTGATGCCGTCGGTGTGAAGCAGGGCATCGACCACCGGTGCCTGCGGTGCGCCCACCACGAAGAAGGCGTCCACGTCGCCGCGCTTGAGGGCGTCGACGGCCGTCATGCCGCCGAGGGTGACGAGGCGGGGATCATCGGTGGCCACGCCGTTGGCGGCGAGCAGTTGCAGCGCAAAAAGCTGGGCGCCGCTGCCGGGCTGGCCGACGGCGATTTTCAGGCCCTTGAGCTGGTCGAGGCGATCGAATTGCGTCTTGCCCCGGTAGAACACCCACACGGGTTCGAGATACATGCTGCCGAGGGTGGCGAGGTCTTCCGATTCCGGCTCGTTGGCAATGCCGCCCTGAATGAAGCCGATGTCCACGCTGTCGTCGGTCTTGAGGCGGAGCAGGTTTTCGACGGCGCCTGTTGACGGCCGCAGCTCCACTTCGATGCCTTCCTGGGCGAGTTTTTCGCGGTAGCGCTCGCCAAAATAATGGTAAGCACCGCCGGCGGCACCCGTGCTCATCACGATTTTCTTGGGCGGCGCCGGGCGCACGAACTGCCACGCTAGCAAAAAGGCGGCAATCACGACGATCAGCGCCGGCAGGGCGAGCTGCAGGAGATCGCGGCGGCTGGGCGAGTCGTCGGTGGCGTGGCTTGGGCGGCGCATTTTTATGGCATTCGTGGTGCGGCGAGGGGGCGAATCTTACCGCGCCTTGCCGATGCCCGCGGGCCGGCGCAAAGTCCTTTGTTCCGGGGGCAAAGTCCGGTACATTGCGCGCCCGGTCAGGTGTTGATAAATCAGGAAATTTTCGCCATGCCCCGTCTTTTGCTCGCACCCATGGAAGGCCTCGCGGACGATGTGCTCCGTGAAGTGCTGACCCGCGTGGCGGGCTACGACCACGCGGTGACCGAGTTCGTGCGCGTGTCCGGCACGCTGTTGCCGCCGCGGGCCTTCCGGCGCATCTCGCCGGAGCTCTTGGCCGGCAGCGCCACCTCGAGCGGCACGCCGGTGCGGGTGCAGTTGCTGGGTTCCGATCCGGTGTGCATGGCCGACAACGCCGCGCAGCTGGCGGCGCTGGGTCCGGCCGGCGTCGATCTCAACTTTGGCTGCCCGGCGCCTACCGTCAACCGTCACCGGGGCGGCGCTGCGCTGCTCGACGAGCCGGAGCTGCTTTACGCCATTGCCTGCGCGGTGCGGGCGGCCGTGCCGGCGCACATTCCCTTTACCGCCAAGATGCGCCTCGGCGTCACCGACACCGCCAGGGCGCTCGACTGTGCCCGTGCGCTGGCCGCTGGCGGCGTGGTGGGACTGGTGGTGCATGCCCGCACCAAGACCGATGGTTATCGGCCACCGGCCCACTGGGAGTGGGTCGGGCGGATCGCCGACGTGGTGAGCGTTCCGGTGGTGGCGAACGGCGAGGTGTGGAACGAGGACGATTGGCGGCGCTGCCGCTCGGTGAGCGGGGCCACTGACGTGATGCTCGGCCGCGGTGCGGTGGCCGATCCCTTTCTGGTGCGGCGCATCCGGCAGGGCGGTGAGGCGCCGGCCGATCGCGATGCCGAATGGGCCGAGCTGCTGCCCTTGATCGGCGAGTTCTGGCAGCGGGTGCTGGCCAAGGTGGAGGCCCGCCATGCGCCAGGGCGGCTCAAGCAGTGGCTCAACCTGCTGCGCCGCAATTTTCCGCAAGGCGAAATTCTATACACCGCGGTGCGAGCGAAAAGCGATGTGCCGTCGGTAAGCCAGGTGCTCGCTGCCCACGAAATCCCCTTCCTCAAGGCCGCCGCGTAAAATCACCGGATGTACGCCAATTCAAGCATTCCCGAAAGCGCCCAGCAGGGCGTTCATGAACATCTCGCCCAGCGGGTTGCCAAGCACGCCAGCTCCGAGTTTCGCAAACCCTATCTCGACTACAACAAGGCCGCCTTCGAGGCGAGCCTTGCCGGCTGGGACGGCAAGGCGCCGCTGATCCTCGACGCCGGCTGCGGCGTGGGGCACAGCACCATCCAGCTGGCCCGCGAGTTTCCCGATCACTGGGTGATCGGCGTCGATCAATCAGAGGATCGCCTGAGTCGCAAGAAGCCTTACCCCGACGCGCTGATGCCGAAGAACATGGTCTTCGTGCGCGCCGATCTGGTCGATTACTGGCGCCTGATGGCCGATGCCGGCATCAAGCTGGCGCGGCATTACATCCTTTACCCGAACCCGTGGCCGAAAGTCGGCCACCTGGCCCGGCGCTGGCACGCGCATCCGGTTTTTCCGTTTGTGCCGCGCCTCGGTGGCCGCCTGGAATGTCGCAGTAACTGGAATATTTATGTGGAAGAATTCGCCGTAGCGCTGGGTCTGTTGATCGGCCGCGAGGTGAAATGGGAATCCTTCGAGGCCCCGTCTCCGCTCACCCCTTTTGAACGCAAATACCGGGATTCCGGCCAGACCCTTTACCGGTGTGTGGTCGAGCTCGATAGCCAACCGAACCTGGAGCACAACCCGTCATGACCCAAGCCCAATCCAACCCCCTCTCCGACGCCGAACTCGAACAGCTCGAAGACCTGCTCGTCTCGGACGATGTGCCCGCCGACTGCATGAACATGGAGATGCTCGACGGCTACCTCGCCGCCATCGTCTCCTGTCCGCTGCCGATCCCGGTCGAGCGCTGGCTGCCGGCCGTCTGGACCGCCGACGAGGGCGAAGTGGGCTTCGGCTCCGGCGCCACGCTGCAAAAGGCCATCGAACTGGTGCTGCGTTATTACAACGATCTGCTGGCCACGATCGGTGACGAAGAAGGCGACGAGGAGGGTGAAGCCGAAGGCTGGGCGCCGTTCTGCTACGCCCAGGGCGGCGAGGACGACCCCGCCATCGGCGAGGAGTGGACCAACGGCTTCGAGCAGGGCTTTGAGATGTGGCCCTCGGAATGGCCCGATGCCGTGAGCGACACCACCATCGCCGAGGCGCTGCTGGAGACCATTCTCGGTGCCGAGGAAGAAGTCACCGTCAAGCCCGAACTCGAAGCCCAGCTGGCCGAGCTGGAAGAAAAGGGCCTGGCTGTTCAGCGCCTCTACCAGAACTGGCGCGCCCTGGGTCTGCCGGCCCAGCAGGCGGTGCCGGTGAGCGCCGCCACCAAGGCCGGAAAAGCCGGCCCGGGCCGCAACGACGCCTGCCCCTGCGGCAGCGGTAAGAAGTACAAGAAGTGCTGCGGCGCCGACGCCTGAACCGTGGCTGATCCCTGCCTCAGTTGCGGCGCCTGCTGCGCGAGCTTCCGGGTGGATTTCCATGTCTCCGACCTGGAAAATCACTCCGGCGGCGGTGTGCCGGTGGCGCTTACCGTTCCGGTGACGGCAACGCTCGTGCGCATGCGCGGCACCGACGACGGCCCGCCGCGCTGCATCGCGCTGGAGGGCGAGATCGGCAGCGCAGTGCGCTGCACGATCTACGACCGGCGCCCCGGCCCGTGCCGTGATTTTGCCCCCTACGCGGCCCTCAACATCGGTGACGAAGCCTGCGCCCGTGCCCGGCGGCGGCATGGCCTGGCGCCGCTGGGGGAGTGACATCTGCCCGCGTCAGCCTGTGTTTTGACGCTTAGACACAAATTTGTCCCGCGATTGTCGGCGTGCCGGCTTAGTCTGTTGTCTTGACCACAACCACCGGGAGTCGATTATGGGTTTGCTGAGTTTTGTACGTGAAGCGGGCGAGAAGCTGTTCGGTCGCAAGGACGTGGAAGCGGCTGCCGCCGATACCAGTGCCGCCGACAAGCTGGCCGATCTCAACCAGAAGGCCGCTGCGTCCATCGTCGCCTACATTGCCAAGCAGGGGCTGGATACCAGCGCCCTGAGCGTGAGCTTCGACGGCGCGAGCAGTGTGGTAAGCGTTGCCGGCACGGTGGCTGACCAGGCCACCAAAGAAAAGGTTTTGCTGTGCTGCGGCAACGTGGATGGCGTCGACAAGGTTGATGACCAGTTGAACGTGACCAATCCCGAGCCGGCCGCAACTTTCCACACCGTGGTGCGTGGCGACACCCTGTCGGGGATTGCCAAGACCTGCTACGGCAATGCCAATGCCTACATGAAGATCTTCGAGGCCAACAAGCCCATGCTCGGCCACCCCGACAAGATCTATCCGGGCCAGGTGCTGCGCATTCCCGCCTGATTCATTGCGCTAGCAAGGGCGGGACGGATTGGCGGATTGGGTCGGCTCTGACACAATCCGCCGCTCCTGAAACACTTCTGCAACACACCGGAACCCGCCACCATGACCATCCGCTTCCCCGTTGAAGGCGACTTCATCCAGCTCGACCAGCTTCTGAAGGCTACCGGCCTGTGTGGCTCGGGGGGCGAGGCCAAGCAGCGCGTCGCCGATGGCGATGTGTTCGTGGACGGGGAAATCGAAAACCGCAAGCGGGCCAAGCTGCGTCCGGGTCAGCGCATCGATTTTGCCGGCGAAACCATCGAACTCGTTACCGGGGCTTGATGCCGCGGTAATGCAGTGTGTGCGGGGAAGAAGCCTTTCTCCCCCGCAAGCCAACTACCGGATTCAGCCCGTCAGGCCTTCGGCTGCCATCGCAGCCTGAACGGCAGGGCGGGCCTTTACACGTTCAAAGTAGGCGCCGAGGCTGGGCCAGGGCGTGATGTCCACTTTCACGTAGCCCGTCCAGGACAGCACGGTGAACAGGTAGGCATCCGCCACCGTGAAGCTGTCGCCGGTGAGGTAGGGCTGGGCGTCGAGTACGCTTGCAGCAAAGGCCAGGCGCCGGTCGATGAGGGCGCGAGCTGCGGCCTTGGCATCGTCGCTTGTGGCCGGGTTGAACAGCGGGCTGAAGCTCTTGTGCAGTTCGGTGCCGATGAAGTTCAGCCATTCCTGAACGCGGGCGCGGGCCAGGGTGCCGGCCGGCGGAACGAGCTTTTTCTCGGGCACCAGGTCGGCCACGTACTGAATGATGGCCGGGCCTTCGGTCAGGATCTCGCCGCCGTCCAGTTCCAGTGCCGGCACGTAGCCCTTCGGATTGATGGCGAGGAAGTCGCCGCCCGATTCCATTTCCTTGGTGCGCAGGTTTACCTTTTCGAGCGTGATGTCGAAGCCCGCTTCGCGCAGCACGATGTGGGGGGAGAGGGAGCAGGCGCCGGGGGAGTAGTAGAGCTTCATGGGTGGTTTCCTGGTGGTCTCAGTGGGGATGGATGTCGCCATCGGTGTAATGCCAGCACTCGCCAATGCGGACGAAGCGGCTGGTTTCGTGCAGTCGGTGGGCACGCCCCCCGATCTTGTAGCGGGCAATGAATTCCACGGTGGCGTGGTTTGGGTCGGATTCTTCATGGTGCCTGATCTGCAGGCCCAGCCATTTTGTCGGCGGGTCGTCTGCAAGCGTCAATTCTGCAGGCCGGAAATCCGGATGCCAGGTGGCCATCAGATAGGCTTCCCGTCCAAGGACGAAGGCCGTGTAGCGGGAGCGCATCAGCGCTTCGGCAGTGGGAGCAGGCTGGCCGCCGTCGAGGTAGCGCCCGCAACAGAGCGAATAATCGGACGAGGTGCCGCAGGGGCAGGGCTGGGCCATGGATGGATCGCGGATGAAATCGAAGGCGCATTTTGTTACGCCCGCAGTTTGACGGCAAGCTGGCGGTCTTCCGCCCCTTGAGATTACTGAAAAGTTGCCGATAAATTCGCTGGCGTGCAGATTGCATGACGACAATCCGAAGGCTTTGGCAGCGTTGCTCCAGGCGCGTCCGCCGGACAGGGGAAGGCATGGGACTCAAGCGATGGATAGTGGGGATTCGCGGCAAGCTGATCGCGATCTTCGTGGTGATCAAGGTGTTGCCGCTGCTGCTCCTGGCACTGCTGGCCTGGAGCATGGCTCAGCGACTCGGCGATACGGTCAGCTTGCAGGCCGGCACGATGGCCGAATCGATGCTGGCTACCATCAAGCAGGTGGGCGAAGCCGCTACCGGCGATGCCATCAAGGCGCTGGACGACCGGGCCCGCGAGGCGATCGAGCGTCTCACCACGGACACCGCCCGCGCCGTCGCGGCCTTTCTCTACGATCGTGACTCCGACGTACTGCAGGCAGCCCAGGTGGAACCGGGGGAGGCGGCCTATCGTGGTTTTCTGCAGCATCGCTCCCGCACGTTGCACCGGCACGGCGAGTGGAAACTCTCGGACGACCAAACACGCTGGGAGCCGGCGGCGCCTGCGGGCTGGGACGAAGCGCTGGCTGCCGATCCGCAGCAGGCGCTGGTCGACAATGCAAAATCCTTCAGTGCCCGCCCGCCCGAATACATCGGCCGCCCTGAAATACGCCCGCTGTTCGTCGAGATGACTTTCGTCGATACCCGGGGCCGCGAGCGCGTCAAGGTGGGGGCAGACGGGATGATGTCCCGTGAGCTGCGGGATGTCAGCGACGCCGGCCAGACCTTCCTCAAGGCCGAGCGCTACTGGCCTGAGCTGCAGAAACTCAAGCCGGGAGAAATCTACGTTTCGGAGGTGATCGGGGCCTACGTGGGCAGCCGGGTTGTCGGCGCCTACCTGCCGGCCAGTGCCAAGAAGGCCGGTGTGGAATTCAAGCCCGAGGAGTCCGCCTATGCGGGAACCGAGAACCCGGTGGGCAAGCGCTTTCGCGGCATCGTGCGCTGGGCGACGCCGGTGGTGCGCGGCGGCAAGGTCACCGGCTACGTAACCCTGGCGCTCGATCACGACCACATCCGTGAATTCACCGACCACATCAGCCCCACCGATTCCCGTTACTCCCCGATCAACGATGCCATCGTCGGCAACTATGCCTTCATGTGGGATCACCGGAGCCGGGCGATCTCCCATCCGCGGGATTACTTCATCCCCGGCTACGACCCGAAGACCGGCGAACCGGTGACGCCGTGGCTGGATCAATCCCTCTACGAGGCCTGGCAGGCGTCCGGCAAGCCGTCGCGGGAATTCCTCGAAACCGTTACCCCCTTCGACACCCAGTCCCTCAAGAAAAAGCCCGCCGGTGCGCAAGTGAAGGCGGGGACGGTAGGGCTGGATTGCCGCTACCTCAATTTCTCGCCCCAGTGCGCCGGCTGGAACCAGCTGACCGAAAAGGGTGGGTCGGGTTCTTTCGTGATCTTTTTTTCGGGTCTCTGGAAGCTCACCACGGCCGCGGCCATTCCCTACTACACGGGGCAATATGGCCATACGCAGCGGGGCTTCGGCTTCATCACCATCGGCGCCAACGTGGATGACTTCCACCGTGCTGCCACCGATTCGGCCACGCGCATCGGGCTCACCATTGCCGAAATGGACAAGGCCTTCCAGGGGCAGCGCCAGGGCCTGCGCGATGACATCGCCAGCAACCTCGCCCAGACCGCCGGCGCGCTCACCCTGTCCACGCTGGTGATGGTGGCACTGGTCATCATCGTGGCGATCTGGATGGCGCAGTTCATCACCCGCCGCATTACCACCATGATCGACGGCCTCGGGCGCTTTCAGGCGGGCGAATTGTCTTACCGGCTGGAAGTCCGGTCGAGCGACGAAATGGGCCAGCTGGCCCAGTCGTTCAACAGCATGGCGGATGAGGTGCAGCTCTCCTTCAAGCGTTCCGAAGAAGCGCGGAGCAGGGCCGAAGAAGCCAACAAGCTCAAGTCGGATTTTCTTGCCAGCATGTCCCACGAACTGCGCACGCCGCTCAACGGCATCCTCGGCTACTCCGAACTGCTGCAACTCGAGCTCGAGGATCCCGTCCAGCAGGAATTTGCGGCCACCATCCACAGCTCGGGTCAGCACCTGCTCGACATCGTCAACGACGTGCTCGACCTGGCCAAGGTGGAAGCCGGGCGAATGGAGTTGAAGCCGGTCGAGCAGGACATCGCCCGACTTGCCGCCGATCTCGTCAGCGCCCACCGGGCTCACGCCCAGGCCAAGGGTCTTTCCATCGAACTCACACTGGCCGACGGCCTGCCGGCGAGCGTGATGATCGACGCCCAGCGGGTCCGCCAGATACTCAACAATCTCTTGAACAACGCGATCAAGTTCACTGAAAACGGCCGGGTAGGCTTGCGCGTCAGCATGGAGGGCGCACGGATGGCGCTGGCCGTTTCAGACACCGGCCCGGGCATTTCGCCCGAAGGGCTGGGCGTGATCTTCGAGCGATTCCGCCAGCTGGACCGCTTCATTACCCGCGATCACGGCGGTACCGGCCTCGGCCTGACTCTGGCGCGGGAACTGGCGCATCTGCTGGAGGGTGATCTCGTCGTAGAATCACGTCTTGGCGAAGGCTCCACCTTCACCCTTTTCATCCCGCTGCGGGAGCCGCACCCCTGATATACGCCAGACCATGAGCGAATCGTCTTCATCCACCCCCAAAAACGTTCTGGTCGTTGACGACAACGTGATCAACCGGCGTCTGGCGTCGGCCTTCCTGGGTCGCCTCGGCTACGTAACCGACCAGGCGGAAGATGGCCCCTCAGCCCTTGCAAAGCTTGAAAACGGGCGCTTCGACATCGTTTTCCTCGATATCAGCATGCCCGGCATGTCTGGCGAAGAAGTGCTGGCCAAGCTGCGTACCGACAGCAGGTTCAATGGCTTGTACGTCATCGCCTATACTGCCCACGCGCTGCCCGAGGAAAAACAGCACCTCATCGACGCCGGATTCGACGACCTGTTGATCAAACCCATCACGATGAAGGCTGTCGAAGCGGTGCTGTCTTCCCGATGAAAGGCAGCGGGAGTCATTGAACTTGCTGGAAGAATCGGATTGTGCAGGCGCACAATCGATATAAAAATAAAATATAATATATATAAGACTTGGCTGTGCTTGATAAAAACAAGAGGCCGGTCTGCGAGGGAGAGTGCGGCGGGCCCGAAACGGCCGGTCGCTCATCACAGCATCACCGTAATGTAACCATCGTCTAGGAAGGATCTACCCATGCTTGAAGCCTACCGCCAGCATGTTGCCGAGCGCGCTGCACTCGGCATCCCGCCGCTGCCCCTGTCGAAGCAGCAAACCCAGGCTCTCGTCGAGCTGCTGCAGAACCCGCCGGCCGGCGAAGAAGCTTTCCTGGTAGACCTGCTGACCTATCGTGTTCCCGCCGGCGTTGACGACGCCGCCAAGGTCAAGGCCGAGTTCCTGGCCAAGGTTGCCAAGGGCGAGCTGGCCTGTGGTCTGGTTTCCCGTGTGAAGGCTACCGAACTGCTGGGCACCATGCTCGGCGGCTACAACGTCAAGCCGCTGATCGACCTGCTGGGCGACGCCGAAACCGGCGCCACCGCTGCCGAAGGCCTCAAGAAGACCCTGCTGGTCTTCGACTTCTTCCACGACGTGGCCGAGCTGGCCAAGGCCGGCAATGCCAACGCCAAGGGCGTGATGCAATCGTGGGCCGACGGTGAGTGGTTCACCTCCCGTCCGGAAGTCCCCGCCAGCCAGAAGCTGACCGTTTTCAAGGTTACTGGCGAAACCAACACCGACGACCTGTCGCCCGCTCCGGACGCCTGGTCCCGCCCCGACATCCCGCTGCACGCGCTGGCCATGCTCAAGAACCCGCGTCCGGGCATCGAGGCTGACGAGCCGGGCGCCCGTGGCCCGCTCAAGCAACTCGAAGCGCTGGCTGCCAAGGGCAACCTGATCGCCTACGTCGGCGACGTGGTCGGCACCGGTTCCTCCCGCAAGTCCGCCACCAACTCCGTGCTCTGGTTCACCGGCGAAGACATCCCCTACGTCCCGAACAAGCGCTTTGGTGGTGTCTGCCTCGGCTCCAAGATCGCTCCGATCTTCTTCAACACGATGGAAGATGCCGGCGCGCTGCCGATCGAAATCGACGCCGGCCAGATGGACATGGGCGACGAGATCGAACTGAAGGTCGATCACGCCACCGCCAAGGTCACCGCGCTGAAGAACGGTACCGTCATCGCCGAATCCCAGCTCAAGACCGCCGTCATCCTCGACGAAGTCCGCGCTGGCGGCCGTATCCCCCTGATCATCGGCCGTGGTCTCACCACCAAGGCCCGTGAAGCCCTGGGCCTGCCGGTTTCCACCCTGTTCCGCCTGCCGCAGAACCCCGCCGACAACGGCAAGGGCTTCTCGCTGGCGCAAAAGATGGTCGGCAAGGCCTGCGGCCTGCCCGAAGGTCAGGGCGTCCGTCCCGGCACGTACTGCGAACCGAAGATGACCACCGTCGGCTCCCAGGACACCACCGGCCCGATGACCCGCGACGAGCTGAAGGATCTGGCTTGCCTCGGCTTCTCTGCCGACCTGGTGATGCAGTCCTTCTGCCACACCGCCGCTTACCCCAAGCTGGTGGACGTGAAGATGCACCGCGAGCTGCCGTCCTTCATCTCCACCCGCGGCGGCGTGTCCCTGCGCCCGGGCGACGGCGTGATCCACTCCTGGCTGAACCGCCTGCTGCTGCCCGACACCGTCGGCACCGGTGGCGACTCCCACACCCGCTTCCCGATCGGCATCTCCTTCCCGGCCGGTTCCGGTCTGGTGGCCTTTGCCGCTGCCACCGGCGTGATGCCGCTGGACATGCCGGAATCCGTTCTGGTGCGCTTCAAGGGCGAAATGCAACCGGGCATCACCCTGCGTGACCTGGTCAATGCAATCCCCCTTTACGCCATCAAGGCCGGTCTCCTGACCGTCGAGAAGAAGGGCAAGAAGAACGTCTTCTCCGGCCGCATCCTCGAAATCGAAGGTCTGCCGAACCTCAAGGTCGAACAAGCTTTCGAGCTCTCCGACGCTGCTGCCGAGCGTTCCGCCGCCGCGTGTTCCGTGCGCCTGAACAAGGAGCCGATGGTCGAGTACATGCGGTCCAACATCACCCTGATGAAGTGGATGATCTCGGAAGGCTACGAAGATGCCCGCACCCTGAAGCGTCGCATCAACGCCATGGAAGACTGGATTGCCAACGGCGTGCTGCTGCAGCCGGACGACGTGGCCGAATACGCCGCCGTGATCGAGATCGACCTGGCCGAAGTGACCGAGCCGATCCTGGCCTGCCCGAACGACCCGGATGACGTGAAAGTGCTGTCCGAAGTCGCCGGCGCCAAGATCGACGAAGTGTTCATCGGCTCCTGCATGACCAACATCGGCCACTTCCGCGCCGCTGCCAAGGTTCTCGAAGGCCGTGCCGACATCCCGACCCGTCTGTGGATTGCTCCGCCGACCAAGATGGATGCGCTGATCCTGACCGAGGAAGGCTACTACGGCGTGCTCGGCAAGTCCGGCGCCCGCATGGAAATGCCGGGCTGCTCGCTGTGCATGGGCAACCAGGCTCAGATCCGCAAGGGCTCCACCGCAATCTCCACCTCGACCCGTAACTTCCCGAACCGCCTCGGCATCGACACCCAGGTTTACCTGGGCTCCGCCGAACTGGCCGCCATGTGCGCGCTGGCTGGCCGGATCGTTACCAAGGAAGAGTACATGGAGCAGATCAAGCTGGTGAATGCCAAGGCTGCCGAGGTGTACCGCTACATGAACTTCGACCAGATCCCCAGCTTCGTGGAAGCTGCCGAAACCGTCGAGATGTAAGTCATGCTGCCTGAAGTCCAGGCTTGGGCCTGGGCTCGGACATAAAAACGCCCCTGACGGAGTTGTCCGTCAGGGGCGTTTTTCATGGCGGCGAGCCGGCTGCATCTGCCTGCGGACGCGGGGATAGGCCGTTTAAATCCTGGTGGGGACAGGTTCCTCCGGCCGGGTTTCGGTTTTTGCATCGCGTTGTGCAACTATTTTCGACGCCGCCGGGGGCCGGTAACGGATACCCTTGAGCAAACCTTTTACGTCATTCCGTCATGAGCTTTCCGGCTGCCTCCACCCCCGAAATCATCGCCGCCATCGTTTTTGCGGTAGCGGTCGTGCATACGTTTTCCACGAAATTCTTTGCGCATCTGGCCCATATCCAGCCGCGCCACGCCGGGCTCTGGCATTTGCTGGGCGAGGTGGAGGTGGTGTTTGGCTTCTGGGCTTTCGTGCTCGTTGCCGTGCTGTTCTGGCTGTCTGGAAAGGATGCGGCCGTAGGCTACGTGGAGGGGCGCGATTTTACCGAGCCGATGTTCGTCTTCGTGGTGATGGTGATCGCGGCGAGCCGGCCCATCGTCACCAGCCTGATTGGCGTGGTTCGCCTGCTGGCTTCGGTGCTTCCCATCCACAGTTCGCTGGCTGTCTACTTTCTTTGCCTGTCCCTGGTGCCACTGCTGGGTTCCTTTGTCACGGAGCCGGCGGCCATGACCCTCGCCGCGCTGATGCTGCGTGACAGCTACTTCCAGCGGGGCCTCTCCAACCGCCTGAAGTACGCCACGCTGGGCATGCTCTTCGTCAATATTTCGATTGGCGGAACGCTGACCCATTTTGCCGCGCCGCCCGTGCTGATGGTTGCGGCCACCTGGCAGTGGGATACCCCGTTCATGTTGTCCACGTTTGGCTGGAAGGCTGCCATCGCGGTGCTTCTGAATGCCCTTGTGATCACCTGGATCTTCCGGCGCGAACTCGTGGCCAAAGGACGGGTTGAGAGCGACTCCCACCGCGCGCCCACACCGCTTGCGGTGGCCGGCATTCACCTGAGCTTTCTGGTCGGGGCCGTTTTCTTTGCGCATCACCCCGTCGTGTTCATGGGGATTTTCCTGTTGTTCCTTGGCTTCACCGACGCCTACAAGACCCATCAGGATCGGCTGATCCTGCGCGAGGGCCTGCTGGTTGCCTTCTTTCTGGCGGGCCTCGTGGTGCTTGGCGGCTTGCAGAAATGGTGGCTGCAGCATGTGCTGGTGGGGGTCGAGCCGACGGCGCTCTATTTTCTTGCCACGTCACTCACGGCGCTTACCGACAATGCCGCGCTCACCTACCTTGCGGCCCAGGTGGACGGCGTTTCGGACAGCTTCAAGTATGCAATCGTTGCCGGGGCGGTGACGGGTGGCGGCCTCACGATCATCGCCAACGCCCCCAATCCGGCGGGGGTGGCAATCCTCAAGTCGAGTTTCGACGACGAGTCGGTGAGTCCTCTCGGCCTGTTTCTGGCTGCGTTGCCGCCAACCTGTGTGGCGATTCTGGCCTTTCAGTTGCTGTGACGGTCGCCTCACTGTGTTTTAAAAAACGTCAAAAACATTAAAAACGTCTTTATTTTTTTAATCGTTAAAAGTGATAATACAAAAAATCTGATTGTTCCATTGCTATGAACCACGACGCCCATCCTTCTTTGACATGCTCAACCCGTGACGCGGCCAGCCTGCTCGGCATCAGCGTTCGCACCGCCCAGCTATGGGTCGAGGACGGGCGTCTCAGGGCATGGAAGACGCCGGGCGGGCATCGCAGGATTCTGGTCGAATCGGTTGATCGGCTGCTCGACGAGCAGCGTCGGGCCGGCGTGGTCGAAGATCGGCCGTTCGGGATCCTGCTTCTGCGGGAGAACGATGAAGAGCGGGCCGGGTTGCAGAAGCAGCTTCGCCATGCGCTGTCCATGTGCACCATCAGTACGGCTGCGAGCGGCTTCGAGGGGCTCATCCGGATCGGCGAGACGCCGCCGGATGTCTTGATCATCGACCTGGGCGTGACCGGTCTGGATTTCTTCCGGATGATCCATTCCCTCGCCGGACACGTGCGCGAAAAGGCGATGCGGGTGGTGGTCCTGCTCGCTTCCGGCGCAGACCGGGCCACGGTGAGTGCGCGTCTGCCCGATGGGATCATGCTGGTCGACCCGCCAGTTGATGGCGCCGAACTTGCTGCGCTGGTGTGGGGGCTCCTGCGTCACCCGCCTCGCGTTGCCGCTGCGGGTGTTGGCGTCGTGCCGCTTCCCGCTGCGCAGGCGCAAGCTGCTGCGAGGTAAGCGCGGGCGAGCGTCGTCCGTTGTCGTAAAAGCGTGGCGACAAGCTGAGTTCGGTCAGCCCCGGTTAGAACCCTTTTTTTAGCGCCACCACCGCCCGGCCGCGGCCAAGCGATGGTTAGCAGGAGAGCGTCGCCAGCCTTCGTCCCGGCATCACGCTTTCCTGATAGGCGCGGGCTTGGGCACGATTGAGTTCGGATTGCTGTTCGCCGAAGGCGTCGCGCTCTTTCAGGCTGCCACGCGTCGCCTCGATGGAGCGGATACAGCGCCAGCGAACACCCGAGCGGGTCATCATTTTTCGCATCGTTTCCGGGTGGTGGTAGGTCATGCAGTGGTAGCAATAGACTTTGTTTGTCACTGTTTCCTCGTCACGGCGTATCCCATGCGTTGGCGTGGCCGGGGCTGCAGGCACGCCTCCAGAATCCTTTCGCAGGATGCTTTCTGCAGGTTTCAGGACGATGACGGAAGTTATCAGGCTGCCGGGTATTGCCGTCCGTTCAGCAGATCCTCGCCCGCAGCACGTGTCGGCGCTTGGCCGGCAGCGAGCGGAAGCAGGATCAGGCAGGGGCCTCTAGAACGGCGGCGGGCTTAGCAGCCGGATTGGCTGCCCCGTGAGCGGATGGGGCAGGGTCAGTTCCGTTGCGTGCAGAAGCAGGCGTGGAGCGGCCTTGCAGGTGGCTTCATCGGCGTAGAGCTCGTCGCCAAGAATGGCGTGGCCGATCGCCTGCATGTGCACCCGCAACTGGTGGGTGCGCCCGGTGTGGGGGCGCAGGTCGACGCGGCTGGTGTTGCTGGCGGTGTCGTGCGACAGCAGCGCGTAGACGCTGAGCGAGGCTTTGCCGAGTTCGAAATCCACCTTTTGCCGTGGCCGGTTAGGCCAGTCGCAGATCAGCGGCAGATTCACTTCGCCGCTCTGTGCGTCGGGTTTTCCGGTAACCACCGCCACGTAACGCTTTTCGACCTGTCGTTGCTGGAAGGCGATGCTGAGACGGCGCTCCATGGCCGCGCCGCGCGCCATGACGATCAACCCCGAGGTGGCCATGTCCAGGCGATGCACGATGCGCGCGTCGGGATATTCGGCCTGCACGCGGGTGGCCAGGCTGTCGGCGTTGGCCGGGCCGCGGCCCGGCACCGACAGTAGGCCCGACGGCTTGTCGAGAACGATCAATGCTTCGTCGATGTACAGCACGCAGGGTGCGCCAGGCGGGGGCGAGTAGATCAGCGGCGGCGGGGTGGGCATGGCGGAGCGGCTTCGGCGGGGGGCTGCATTCTGGCACAGTCTTTTCCGCGGGGTGCGCGGGCGCTGCGCCAGGCGTCGGGCGGTGCTATTGCCGTGCTTGTGTCAATCGCGTGTATCGATCGGGTGGGGGCCCGTCAGGCCACCCTGAGTTCCGGTTTCCGGGCTTTTACGTGGCGGACGATCATGTCCCGCAGCGCGGCCTGGCTATAGGGCTTGGGCAGGAAGTCGTCCATCCCGCAGGCACGGGCGCGTTCCTGGTCGTCCAGGCTTGCGTTGCCGGATACGGCGACGATGGGAATGTGGCGCGGGCCGCCCTGTTCGGCCTGGCGGATGCGGCGGGTGGTTTCGTAGCCGTCCAGAACCGGCATCTCTCCGTCCATCAGGATCAGGTCGAATGGGTGGCGTTCGAGCAGGGCCAGCACTTCGGCACCGTTGCTGGCCGTGGTGACTTCGCAGTGGAATTGTTCGAGCTGCATGGTGGCGAGCACCTGATTGACGCTGTCGTCATCCGCCACGAGCACCCGCGTGCCGGCCAGGGTGGCACGGGTGTCGGTGTTGTCGAGAGGGTGGTGCGGTACGTTTGCAGACAGGCGGGCGTCCTGGCGGATCGGTACGGTCACCGTAAACCAGAAGTTGGAGCCCTGGCCGGGATCGCTGTCCACGCCGATCTCGCCGCCCATCAGATCCACCAGTTGCTGGCAGATGGCCAGGCCCAGCCCGGTGCCGCCAAAGCGCCGCGCGTAGGAGCTGTCGGCCTGGGTAAAGGGGGTGAAGAGGCGCGGCACGACCGCCGGATCGATGCCGATTCCGTTGTCGGCGACGCTGAAGTGCAGCAGGGCCCGGGGGCCGTCGATGCTGTCGAGGCGTCGGTGGTCGAGGCGCAGCGTGATCTCGCCCTGGCTGGTGAACTTGAGCGCGTTGGCGATCAGGTTGCTGAGGATCTGGCGCAGGCGGATCGGGTCGGCTTCGATCACGACGGGCAGGGTGTCGGCAATCCGGCACTGGATCAACAGCCCCTTTTCACACGCCTGTGGCTGGAAGAAAGCGGCCACGTCCTCGACGATCTCCCGCGGGTTGCACGAAATGGCCTCGACCGCCATGCGCCCGGCTTCGAGCTTCGAGAAGTCGAGAATGTCGTTGATGACCCGCATCAGGCTGTCGGCCGACAGGCGGATGTGGCGGAGGAGTCGCTGCTGTTCGTCATCGAGCCGGGTGAAGGCGAGCAGATCGGCCATTCCGATGACGCCGTTCATCGGGGTGCGGATTTCGTGGCTGACGCTGGCGAGGAACAAGGACTTGGCCTGGTTGGCCTCTTCTGCAGCCTGTTTGGCCACGCGCAGATCGGCATCCCGGGCCTCGATCTGGTCGAGCATGGCGTTGAATCCGTTCATCAGCGTGCCGATTTCGTTGTCGCTGGCGGCCGCAACACGCACCGCGTAGTTGCGTGTGGTGCCGACTTTTTCCATCTGCCGGGCAAGGTGCCTGACGGGTGTTGCGATCAGGCGCTGCAGGCGGGCGGCGAGAATCCAGGCAAGCATGCCGGCGACGCCGAGAATGGCGAGTGCCGTGAGAAGCCGCTGGCGAACCAGATCGTTCAGGGGCGACAGGTCGAAGCAGGCCTCTACGGTGCCGAGGTGTTGCGTGCCGGAGCGCACTGGCCGGGTGACCTTCAGGAATGGTTCGAAGAGCAGGGCGTTCAGCGCACCGTGCGATCGGCCGGGCTGCGGGCAAGCCCCTGCGTTGCCGTGGGCGCGCTGCGGGCTGCGGTAGCGGGCAAATTCGCTACCGTCCGGCAGGCGCAGGGTGACGGCGATGACCGTGCTGTCGGCGCCGAGCGTGGCGAGAATTTCGCCAGCTGATTCCGGGGCACGGCTTGCGAGGGCGGTGGCGCCATTCACCGCAAGCAGCCGGGTCAGGCTTTCGGCGCTCTCCTGGCGCATGCGGGCCGCGGATTGAAGCTCACCGGCAAGAAGGAAGACGAGCACGGCAGCAAGTCCGACTACGGTCGTGAAAATTGCGACGAGAACGATCTGCTGCCTGATCGAAAGATCAAGCAGCAGGCGGCTCATCGCTTTGCGGATGCGGCGGGGGGAGAGGGGGAATGGGGGGCTTGGCAAGGCTGTGAGCGGTGCCCTCGGCATCTAAGCGAAAACCGGGCTAATTTTGGTAAGAGGCTGAAAACAGTCGGGATTGTAACGATTAAACCTATATCTAAAGAAATAGATTTTGATTTTCCCCGCATAAAGGCAAGGGGCTGGAAGGATTCCGTGCTGACCAACGCTGATTGAGCGGGCAGGCCCCGGTCGAACTCGAACTCTGCCCGCCGGTTGGCCATGCTGTGGATTCCGCGGTGCTTTCGGGTGTGCGTCATGCCGCGGCAAGCTTCGATACTCGGAGCGCGAGTCCGGCCGGGATGCTAACATCATTACCCTTCGAAAACTGAACCTTTATCCTCGATGGAAGAAAAAAACGCACCGGACTCTGCCGAAATCCAGACGTCGAAAGACATGCTCAAAGCCTTGCGTCAGGAGTTCGCGGTTTTTGGCGACTTCAAACCGCTCGCGATCGGCATCGACAAGCAACTGATGGCGCTGCGCCCCGACTTCAGCAAAAAGCTCCTGAGGCCGGCGATGGGCTTGCATACGCGATCGATTCCCTACCTGAAGTCGCTGCAAAGCGCAGAAGTGCGCTTCAATCTTGACGGCAGCCCGGCCGATCCGGTGTCGCCTGCCCAGCGCGAACTTGCCTCGCAGACCCTGCGCGAGCACTTCAAGGCCCGTGCCGACAAGCACAAGGCCGAGAAAGCCCAGCAGGCCGCAGCCGCCGCCGCCGTGGCCGCGGAACAGGAACGCCTCCGCAAACTGACTGAACTCGCTGAAAAGTTCGGCCGCAAGTAATACATTCTTCCGGGGGCGCCTTGGCTGCAGCTGCGGCCGAGAGCACCACGCCCCAGCCGTCATCAATCTTCTTGTGCGCGGCGTATCTCGTTCCCTCCGCCTGCAGCACCCCGGCGGCTACGCTTGATCTCTCACGCACCGATTTGTTGCATCGTGGAATCACCCATCCGGCGTAAGGGCACTGTTTTGGTGCAAGTTGGGCGCGATGTGCCGTCAAGTGTTTTGTTTTTCGGGATTTTTTGCCTGGCACGCTTCTCGCTAATCAAAAAGTGGTATTCCCGCTTCAAAACATGACAGGCGACTGCTGATGGCCAACAATAAATTCTTCAATGAAATGACGGCGGACGACGGGAGCGTTCGTGCCCATTACGCGGCTTACGCCGCGTGGCTGCGCGACACACCTTCAGAGCGCATCGCCCGCAAGCGTGCAGAGGCTGATTCCCTTTTTCATCGCTACGGCATCACTTTTGCTGTGTATGGCGAAGAGTCGGGAACCGAGCGACTCATCCCCTTCGACATCATCCCGCGCATCATTCCCGCTGCGGAATGGAAGGGGCTTGAAACTGGCATGCGCCAGCGGGTCAAGGCACTCAATGCCTTCATCCACGATATCTACCACGACCAGGACATTCTCCGGGCCGGCCGCATTCCTGCCGAGCAGGTTCTCAATAACGCCCAGTACCGCCCCGAGATGAAGGGCGTTGATGTGCCGTGTAACGTCTATGCCCACATTGCCGGTGTGGATGTGGTGCGCGCCGGGGCCGGCGAGTTCTACGTGCTGGAAGACAACCTGCGTGTGCCCTCCGGCGTGTCCTACATGCTCGAAGACCGGCGCATGATGATGCGTCTCTTCCCCGAGCTTTTTGCACGCCACCGGATTGCGCCGGTCGAGCACTATCCGGACGTTCTGCTGCACACGCTGCGCAGCGTCGCGCCAGTGGGCGTGACCGATCCGACCGTGGTCGTCATGACGCCGGGAGCGCACAACAGCGCCTATTTCGAACACGCCTTCCTGGCCCAGCAAATGGGCGTGGAACTGGTGGAAGGGCAGGATCTCTTCGTTCGCGAAGACCAGGTCTACATGCGCACCACCCAGGGGCCGCGCCGGGTGGACGTAATCTATCGCCGCGTGGATGACGACTTCCTCGATCCCAAGGCCTTCCGCAAGGATTCGATGATCGGCGTGCCGGGCCTGCTCGACGCCTACCGCGCGGGGCGGGTCACGCTCTCCAACGCAATCGGCACCGGCGTAGCCGACGACAAGTCGATCTACCCCTACGTGCCCGAGATGATCCGCTTCTACCTGGGCGAGGAGCCGATCCTCAACAACGTGCCCACCTACATGTGCCGCAAGCCGGAAGACCTCGCCTACACCCTGGCGCACCTGTCGGAGCTGGTCGTGAAGGAAGTGCACGGGGCGGGTGGCTACGGCATGCTCGTCGGCCCGGCTTCGACGAAGGAGCAGATCGCAACCTTCCGCAAGTATCTCGAAGCCAACCCCGAAAAATACATCGCCCAGCCCACGCTGGCCCTTTCGAATTGTCCGACCTTCGTCGATAGCGGCGTTGCGCCGCGCCACCTGGATCTGCGCCCCTTCGTGCTTTCCGGCAGCGAAGTGCAACTGGTGCCGGGCGGGCTGACCCGCGTCGCGCTGAACGAAGGATCGCTGGTGGTGAACTCGTCGCAAGGCGGCGGCACCAAAGACACCTGGGTACTGGAGGCCTGACATGCTAAGCCGAACCGCAGACCATCTATTCTGGATGGCACGCTACATGGAGCGTGCCGAAAACACCGCGCGCATTCTCGACGTAACCTATCGCCTGAGCCTCCTGCCCCAGAACGGAGAGGACGTCGAGGCGATGTGGGACGGAATGCTCAAGATCATGGAGCTGCAGGACGCATTCCTCGCCCGGCATCCGGTCTTCAGCACCGAGGCCGTGCTCGAGTTCATGATCTTCGATCGCGACAACCCGGGCAGCATCTACCGCTGCCTGCGCGCCAGCCGCGAGAATGCCCATGCCGTGCGCGGCACCTTGACCTCGGAGTTGTGGGAAACCTCCAACGCCAGCTGGCTCAAGATGCGTGATTTCACGCTGGCCAAGCTCATGGAGAGCGGGCCGGAAGCCTTCTTCGAATGGGTCAAGTACCGCTCGCACCTCTCTCGCGGCGTCACCATCGGCACCATGCTGCAGGACGAAGCCCTGCGCTTCATCCGTCTCGGCACCTTCCTCGAGCGTGCCGACAACACCGCGCGCATCCTCGAGGTCAAATACCTCAACCTGTTGCCCGGGGCCGAGGATGACACCCACACCAGCGACTACTACCAGTGGAGCGCGCTCCTGCATTCGGTGTCAGCCTTCGAGGTCTATCGCAAGGTCTACCGCGATCAGATCACCCCCATGCGCGTTGCCGAACTGCTGATCCTGCGTGCCGACATGCCGCGCTCCCTGGCGCGCTGTCTGAAGGAAGTCCACACCAACCTGAGCCGCGTCGCCAACGCCCGCTCGGCCGAAACCGAGCGACTCGCTGGCGAACTCGAATCGCATCTGCACTTCGGGCGCATCGAGCGGATCTTCGAACGCGGCATGCGTAAGTACCTCGAAGATTTCCGCGATCGCATCTTCGATCTGGGCTGCCGCATCTCCGACGACTTCCTGATTCCGGCTACTGCATAAAAAATTGAATTTAGACTTGGCAAAATCGGAATCGATGTCTATAATGCGCAGCTTGTCGGGGCGTAGCGCAGCCTGGTAGCGCACTTGCATGGGGTGCAAGGGGTCGCGAGTTCGAATCCCGCCGCCCCGACCAAAGGAAACAAGCACTTAGGCCACTCTTCGGAGTGGCCTAAGTGCTTTTCAGCGTTTGATGTTTAGATTTTTCCCCACAAAATCAAAAGCTGGCAGTCTGCACGCTGCTGCAGCGTGCCTCCCACTGGCTGCGCGTCCGCTGGACGTAGGCAAAGCAAAAGAGGGCGTTGCCTGCCAGGGCCGGTAGTCGCTAATTCCAACTGGCTTCGTGGGGCAGGGTTCCGGGCTGCTTCAAGCTCCGCTTCCACGAGTCCGAAGAACTCAGGCGGGCGAGCCCTCAAGGCCGTGCCCAGCTCGAAAACCGTCTTCACGCTTGCGGAGTTCTTCCCGAGTCGATCACCGAGATGTCGTTCCAATCAAGGCCCGCTGCGAAGGCGGGCTTTTTCTGCGACAAGCGTTTTCGCTATCGAAGTTTCCGTATGGATCGTCCGGATGCCTGATGTGGTTCTGCTGCCTTGCTTGTTGCGTTGGCGAGGGGCGCGTGGGGCACAAAGGCCGGTGCTGATTTCCGGTCAGTGCGGACCTGGTTGAAGACCTCGTGACGGGCTGGCGGGCTTCACTGGACTTTCTCTCCGATCATGCGTTTGTAGAGCGCAATGATTTCTCCGACCAGGCCGCGCCTGAAGGCCATGACGCAGGCGGCGAAGATAAAGCCCATGATGACGGTGACCATCGAGCCGACCTTGTCGGCCAATTCGTTCTGGAGGGTAACGATGACTGCGGCACCGACAACGGGCCCAAACACGGTGCCGACGCCGCCAAGAAGCGTCATCAGGACGACTTCGCCCGAGGTGTGCCAGTGGGCGTCGGAGAGTGTGGCAAAGGTGAAGACCAGGGTCTTCAGTGCGCCAGCCAGGCCGCTGACGGCGGCCGAGAGCACAAAGGCGAGCAGTTTGTATTTATTGACGTCATAGCCGAGTGATATGGCACGGGCTTCATTTTCACGGATGGCCTTGAGGATCTGCCCGAAGGGCGAATGGATGCTGCGGTGAATGAGCCAAAAGGCGCTAACGGAGACGGCGAGGACCAGGTAGTACAACGTGGTGTCGGACGACAGGCTGATGCCGAAGAGTGAGCCGCGGGGCACGCTCTGTAACCCGTCTTCACCGCCGGTGAATTCGCTTTGCAGGAAGATGAAAAACATCAACTGAGCCAGGGCGAGGGTGCTCATCGCGAAGTAGATGCCTTGTCGCCGGATGGCCAGTGTGCCGACGACCCAGCCGAGGGCGCCTGCGCCGAGCGTGCCTATGACAAGGCCCGCGAGGGTGGGCAGCTCCCACACCTTCAGGGCATGCCCCGTCAGGTAGGCGGCGCTGCCCAGGAAGGCGGCGTGGCCGAAGGACAGCAAGCCGGTGTAGCCCAGCAAGAGGTTGAACGCGCAGGCAAAGACCGCAAAGCACATGATTTTCATGAGCAGCACCGGATAGACCAGTGTCGGAGCCACCAGGAGGAGTGCTACGGCAGCCAGGTAGCCGTAGGGCAGGCGTTGTGGGTTCATTTATGCTCCTTTTCCGAACAGGCCTGCCGGGCGGAGCCACAGGACGATGGCCATGATGACGAAGACGATGACCGCGCTGGCTTCCGGGTAGAAAACCTTGGTCAGGCCCTCAACCACTCCGAGGCCAAGACCGGTGATTACCGAGCCGAGAATGGAACCCATGCCCCCGATTACGACCACGGCGAAGACGAGGATGATCATGTTCGAGCCCATGAGCGGGCTGACCTGAGTGGTTGGCGCAGCCAGCACGCCGGCCAGCCCGGCGAGGCCGACGCCGAAGCCGTAGGTGAGCATCACCATTACGGGGACGTTGATACCGAAGGCCTGGGTCAGTTTGGGGTTCTCGGTGGCGGCGCGCAGGTAAGCGCCCAGCCGGGTCTTCTCGATCATGTACCAGGTAAACAGGCATACGGTCAGCGAGGCGCCAATGACCCACGCTCTGTACTTGGGCAGGAACATGAAGCCCAGATCGAGCGCACCGGTGAGTTCGTCCGGGATCGAGTAGGGCTTGCCGGTCGCGCCGAACAGGTAGCGAAAGCCGCCTTCGATCATTAGGGCGATGCCGAAGGTGAGGAGCAGCGCGTAGAGGTAATCGAGTTTGTACAGACGCTGCAGCAGCAGGCGCTCCAATACGATGCCGATGGCGGCAACGCTGAGGGGAACGAGGAGCAGCGCCCACCAGTAGCCAAGGCCAAAGTATTCCATGGCCATCCAGGTGAACAGCGCGCCCAGCATGTAGCAGGCGCCATGACAGAAGTTGATGATGTGCAGCATGCCGAAGATCACGGCCAGGCCAAGACTCAGCACCGCATAGAAGGAACCATTGACCAGCCCGAGGGTGAGCTGACCCATCAGGCTCGGAAGGGGGACGCCAAAAATTTCGATCATCGGATGAGGCTCCAAAAATGTGGGCAGGGTGCGAGGGAGGCACCCTGCCCGATAGCCGACGAGGGCCAAGTGGAGACGGGCTGAGGCGCAGACGGATGGGGGAGGGGCGTCGAGTTCATACGCCCAGCGTCTCTTGAAGGAACGCCTGCTTTTCCTGGAGTTCGTGTTGTGCGATTTCGGCGACGACCTGGCCGTGCTCGACGATGAACATGCGATCGGCCAATGGCGCGGCGAAGCGGAAGTTCTGTTCCACCAGCACGATGGTGTAACCCCGTTGTTTGAGGGTCTGGATGATTTCGGCCAATTTTTGAACAATCACCGGGGCCAGCCCTTCGGAGATTTCGTCGAGCAACAGAAGGCGCGCGCCGGTGCGCAGGATGCGGGCCATGGCCAGCATCTGCTGCTCGCCGCCAGACATCTTGGTGCCCTGGCTGTGGCGCCTCTCCTTGAGGTTGGGGAACATCTCGTAGAGTTCCTCGACGCTCATTCCGCCGCTGCCGACCTTGGGGGGCAGCATCAGGTTCTCTTCGCAGGTGAGGCTGGAGTAGATGCCGCGCTCCTCCGGGCAGTAGCCCACGCCAAGCTGGGCGATTTTGTGGGGCGCCAGATTCACCGCCTCACGGCCGTTGATCATGATTGAGCCAGTCCGCTTGCCGGTGAGGCCCATGATGGCGCGCAGCGTGGTGGTCCGCCCGGCACCGTTACGGCCGAGCAGACTGACGCATTCGCCACGCCGAACGGTGAAATCCATGCCATGGAGCACATGGGATTCACCATAAAAGGCATGCAGGCTGGAAACCCGCAGGTATTCGGTGGATTGCATCAATGCCCCCCTGTGGCCTGATGGGCCGCTTCGGTGCCCATGTAGGCCTCGATGACGGCCGGGTTGGTGGACACGGAGGCATAGTCCCCCTGAGCCAGAATGGAACCGCGGGCGAGGACGGTGATGGCGTCACAGATGCCGGAAACAACCTTCATGTTGTGCTCGACCATCAGGATGGTGCGGTTTTCGGAGACTTTCTTGATGAGTTGCGTGACCTTGTCCACGTCCTCATGCCCCATGCCCTGAGTGGGTTCGTCAAGGAGCATCATTTCGGGCTCGAGGGCGAGGGTGGTGGCGATTTCCAGGGCCCGCTTGCGGCCGTAGGGGAGCTCGACTGCGACCATGCGGGCGTAGGTTTCCAGCCCGACCAGGGCGAGGATTTCCATGGCTTTGTCGTCGAGCTTGTCGAGGCTGCGTTCCGTCTTCCAGAAATGAAAGCTGGTGCCGAGCCGTCGTTGCAGGGCGATCCGGATGTTTTCCCGCACCGTGAGATGCGGGAAAACCGCTGAGATCTGGAACGAGCGGATGACCCCCATGCGGGCGATCTTCTGCGGTGCTTCGCGGGTGATGTCGACACCCTTGAAATGGATGCTGCCCCGGGTGGGCTCCAGGAACTTCGTCAGCAGGTTGAAACATGTGGTCTTGCCTGCACCGTTGGGGCCGATCAGGGCGTGGATATGACCTTTTCGGATCTTCAGATCCACGCCATTCACCGCCACGAAGCCCCGGAATTCCTTCACCAGACCGGAGGTCTCGAGGATGAACTCCGGAGCAGAGCCTGCTGCGGTCGGGTTGTGTCCGCTCATTCTGGCTTTCTCACTCGGACCAGCCGATTAGTTGCCAAACGCGGCGATGCCGGTTTGGGGGCGGCCAATGTTCAGCGCGCGGATGTCGTGGGGGCCTTCGCAGGTGAATTCCGCTGCGCCGAGATGCTCTTGCTCCGGGCGCCGGCAGCGCTGCAAGCCGAAATCGATTGCAGTGGGAGCACAGCCGCTTCCGGCAAAGCGGCTGGCGGATTCAACTCGCGCTTTTTGTTCGTCAGTAAGGCTGAAGTCCATCTTTGATCCCTTTCCTGTTACGAGTGGCTGGATTCTAGGAACGCACCTTATTTCTGTCAATATATTTACTTAAATGGTCAGTTGTTTTTTTGAATTAAAAATCGATGTGCGATAGCAAAGTCAAAAAACTATTTTAAAACATTGGTTTAAAACTTTGCTTTTTTGCATCGCAGCATGTGAATCAAGCAGTCTTTTTTCAAAAAAGGTAAATATGTTGACTTAAATCCGTCTTGTCGATACGTTGCGTGCCATCGCGGAACCCCCGTGATCAACGAAGGCCACAACAAAGGAGCGAGACATGCAGAAGAAAATAAAACGAAGCGGTGTTGCAGGCGATTCCATGCCACGCGGGATCGGCGGCAGCCGAAAGTGGATCGGGATTGTGGTTGCGGGTGTCGTCCTGGGCGCGGCAGGAAGCGCGTTCGCCCAACAGAAGATCAGTGACGATGTTGTGAAAATTGGCGTCCTGACCGACATGTCTGGCGGCTACTCGGACTTCACCGGATCGGCGTCGGTGATTGCAGCTCAAATGGCGGTCGAGGACTTCGCGAAAAGCGGTGTGGTCGCTGGCAAGAAGATCGAGATCGTCAGCGCGGATCACCAGAACAAGGCGGATATCGGCGCGGAGCGAGCACGCAACTGGTTTGACCGGGACAAGGTCGATGTGATCGTCGAGCTGGTATCCACCAACGTGGCGCTGGCCGTCATGGATGTGGCCGAGCAGAAGAACAGGCTGGCCCTGGTGTCGGGCGCGGCAACCCAGTCGATCACCAACGAGCGCTGCAATGCCAGCACCGTGCATTGGGTGTACGACAGCTATGGCCTGGCATCGGGCACGGCCAAGGCGGTAATGAATGCGGGCAAGAAAAACTGGTACTTCATCGCGGCCGATTACACCGCGGGTGCGGCGATGGTCAAAGATGCCAGCCAGGTCGTCAGCGCTGGCGGCGGGAAGGTGCTGGGGGTCGCCAAGCACCCCTTTCCCAATCCGGATTTCTCGTCCTATCTGCTGAGCGCCCAGGCTTCCAAGGCGGACGTCATCGCGCTGGCCAACGGGGGGCAGGACACCATCACGGCGATCAAGCAGGCGGCCGAGTTCGGCATTGCCGGGTCAAAGCAGAGCCTCGTGCCGATCGTGCTCTTCATCAACGATGTGCATGCCCTCGGACTCAAGACCGCGCAGGGCTTGACCCTCACCGAAGGTTTCTACTGGAACCGTGACGCCAAGAGCCGTGCCTGGTCACGGCGTTTCTTCGAGCGTGCAAAGAAAATGCCCAGCATGGCCCATGCAGGTGTCTATTCCTCGGTCCTCAATTATCTGAAGGCTGTCGAGAAGACCGGCACCGACGACGCGGCGACGGTAATGAAGCAGCTCAAGTCGACAGACATCGACGACGGCCTGTTCAAGGGGCGCATTCGAGCGGACGGCAAGTTCGCCCACGACATGATGCTCCTCGAAGTGAAGAAACCCAGTGAATCCACCGAGCCGTGGGATTACTACCACGTCCGTGGCGTCATTCCGGCCGCCGATTCGGCGATGCCCCTGGCCCAGTCCAAATGCAAGTTGGTCCAGCGCTGATCCCCCTTATGCATTGATTTCGAAGAATGGGCCGATGACATTGGCCGTCAGTACTGCGTGCGCTGCTTAGGGTGCCAATAAAGGCGGTCGGCCCGGGGCGGGACGACGCGCAGCATAAAAAACCAGGACTGTATTGAACACATCCAAAGGAAAAACGATCATGAAAAATTGCAACGCATCACGGATTCGACCGCGCAAATTGGCCTACGGCATAGCAGTCATGGGTTTGGCTGCAGCAATGCCCGCATTTGCAGAAACGGAGGTCGAGGCGCTCAAGAGGGAGCTCGCCGAACAAAAGCAGTTGATTCAGAAGCTGATCGCCAATCAGGACTCGCAAACCCGGGCGATCGCCAAAATGGAAACCCAATCCGCTTCTGGCGCGACTGCAAAAGGATCGTCTGGTACGGCGATTCCGGGCATTACCTTCTACGGTACCGTCGATGTCAATGTCGCCAGCACGAATAGCGGCTTTGGCTCCAAGACCAGCATCAATTCCGGGGGCATGACAGCGTCGAGCGTAGGCGTCAAGGGGCAGAAGGATCTGGGTCATAAGCTCAGGGCAGTCGGCGAGGTGGAGGTCGGATTCGACCTGTCGACAGGGGGCGTAGGCAATGGTGCGGTCACGCCAGGCGTCAACGCCACATCTCCTTCTTCCGGTGGCTATCTTGGCAACGGCAATCAGATATTTTCGCGCCAGGCGTATGCAGGTCTGGCAAGTGACGACTTTGGCACCCTTACGCTGGGGCGCCAATATACCGGGTCGTATGTCGCTGCGGCGATCCTCGGCAATGCTTTTGGGCCGGGCTTTTTTGGCAGCGGCGCAACCTTTCTGCCCGTGGTTGGCGGAATGCCGACCCGCGTCAACAACTCGGTGGTGTACCGCACGCCTAACCTGAGCGGATTCAGTGGCTGGCTGACATATACGGTCGGTAGCGAGAACAACACCAGCCTCAATACCGCAGTTGGGAGCACCACGACAACCGATCAGGCCGGGTCAGGCTGGGATCTGGCTCTCTTTTACAAGACAGGTGCCCTTAGTACAGCCCTCACATCGTGGAACGTGCTTAACACCAGTTTCGTCACTGCAGGCGAGACGGCTCTGGCCAGGAAGTCAGGCTGGCAGGCTGTTGTGAATTACGACTTCGGGTTTGTCAAACTATATGGAACCCTGCTGTCCGGAAAAATTTCTGGCGGCAACTACGAAAATATAACCAGGACGCTATCTGAGTCTTCCGGTTGGAGCACCAGCGCAGCCATACCGTTTGGAGACGGCACGATAATAGCCAGCTACTCGAAACTCGACGACAAATCCTCGCTGAACAAGGATGGCAACCTCATCGGGCTTGCTTACACCTATCAATTGGTAAAAGGCACCAAGGTGTACGGCAGTTATGGCAAGTTGACCAACAATCAGAAGGCCAGCTACTCCTTGGCTAATGGTGGTGATCTGGTTGGCAATGTAGCCCGCCCAGGCTTTGACCCGACGGGCTACATGGTAGGCGTCAACTCGTCGTTCTAGCACTGGCACGTCAATAATAAGGCTGGCCCTGTGGCGTCAGCCTTATTTACCTGGCCGCTCCAACTCTGAACCACCCGCCTTCCGTGACGTGAGCGGCGATTCCTCCGTGCAGCGAACGAATGCGCTTCGCCTGTGGCGCAAAAGCAGCCGTCGGGCTCTGTGCGCGCCGCGCCGCAGGCCACTGATCAGGAAGGCGAGCAGGGCGGAGTTGGTGGAGGCGCTGTAGGCAGTGCATGAACTTGAGAGGGGCGACGGCGGATGCTGCTGATGTTTTTCTGATTTATCTCTCTAATCTCTTGACTGTTTTTGATAGTTCTCTATAATGCGGCCTCTCTTGCTGCAGCGGCTCCGGTGACGGAGCCGGGTGGTGAGGAGGTTGAGTTCGGAA
>NZ_JAOAUU010000139.1 GCF_030157465.1 Zoogloea sp. | reverse complement strand
GGCCCGCACCGACAAATCCAGCCCGATCTTCGGCATGCCGATTCTCAACGCCGATATGGCGCAGAACGTCATCGTCGTGAAGCGCGGCAAGGGCACGGGTTACTCCGGCATCGAGAACGCGCTGTTCTACAAGGACAACACCCGCTTGCTATACGGCTCGGCCCAGCAGGCAATTGGCGAAGTCATCCAGCACGTGAAGGCCATGTCGGTTTAACCGACGGCACATAAAAAAAGCCATCTTCGGATGGCTTTTTTAATTTTATTGACCCGGCAATCTGTCTTCAGACCAGATCGGCCGGCATTACCGCGCGCAGTACCGTTTGTGTTTCGCCTTCGCGCACGCGGTTTGAGAACCACCACAGGGCGCCTTTCTTGATCGTCCAGTCGGCTTCCTGGCCGGAGAGCAGCAGGGCGGCGAGACGGCCGAGTTCGGGTTGGTGGCCGACGACCAGCACGGAGCCACCGCCACCGGGCCAGCCGCAGGCGCCGAGGATGCTGGAGATGTCGTTGCCCGGCCCCAAGGCGGGAACAATTTTAAAATCCTTGGTGAAGGCGCTGGCCGTCTGGCGGGTGCGCACCGTGGGGCTGACCAGCACGCGCAGTTTTTTGGGACGGCGGCTTTCCAGCCATTCGGCTACCTTGTGGGCCTGGCGGACGCCCCGCTCGGTCAGTTCGCGGGTACTGTCGGGCAGCCCCTCCACGGCTTCGGCGTGGCGCCACAGCAGCAGATCCATTTTTATCGTCTCCTCGTCATTCTTGTGAGCGCGATATTCTGGACCGGGAAGATTACCGGACGGTGAATCTGTCATCGCCGCCAGGGGGCTTTGCCCCACAGGATGGGCTCGAGGGCCGGGAGCACGTTTCTGCGCAGGCGGGCGATCTTTGGCGCGTGCCAGCCGGCGACGAAGGCGGCTCCGCTGCGCAGCTCGGGATCCTTGCCGGCCCAGGCCTTCAGGCGGCTGCGGGCGACGGCCTCGTCGTTGAGGTAACCAAGGGTTTCCTGGATTTCGGCAATGTCGTTGGCAAAGCGCACGGTGGCCTTTTCGGGCAGCAGCGGAAGCAGGAATTCGATCGCGTAGCGCAGGCGCTTGAGGGAGACGCGAAGTTCGTGGAGCTTTTCGGGATGCAGTTCGGCGGCCGCCGTGTAGCGTTTGCGGGCACGCTTTCTGAGCTGGGTGAGCTGCAGGCGGGCGAAGGTGGTGAGGTTGGCGGACTTGACCAGCGAGTCGCTCTGCAGCGCGTAGAGTTCGGCGGCAAGCGCGAGCATCTGGCGGCCGTGGCTCGCGGCAAGCAGTTGTTCGCGGGCGGCGGTCTTCTCCCGATCGCGACGGTCGACGGCCATTGCGATAAGGCGCTGGGTGGCGTCGTCGGCAAGGCCCGATTCGGCTACCGGGCTCAGCACTTCGGCGAGCATCACGTCCAGGTCACGGGCGGCGCCGAGGCCGTCGGCGGCTTCCTTGAGCCCCTGTGACCAGCGTTCAACGAACTGCTGGGGCAGGGCCGGGCCGAACAGGCGCAGCGCCGAGCGCAGGCGGCGCAGGGCAACGCGAAGCTGGTGGATGAATTCGGGGTCGTCGCTTTCGCGGGCGCCGGATTCGTTGGTTTGCCACAGGGAGAGGCAATCGAAGGCGATGAGCCGGAAGGCGTCCACCGGTGATTGTTCCGGGGTGAGCCGTGACGGGCGGGCCTTGGCCGGACGCAGCGCATGGTTGGAGAACAGGCGGTAGCCGCGCTCGGCCTTGCTGACGTTTTCAGGCGTAAGAGGCAGGGTTTCGGCCAGCGTGAGGGCAAGGGCGTAGAGCTCGCTCGGGTCGCCCTCGACGAGTTCGAGTTCGAGTTCGCACAGCGGGCGGCTGTGCCCGCCGGCCTCGATGCTGCCGTTGTCGATCATCGCAAGAACCTTGACGCCGTCCCGGGGGGTGAGGATGCAGGTTTCGCGCTTGAAGTGGGTAGTGAATACCGGCACGAGGCTCGGCTGCAGGTTTTCGAGGCGAGTGCGTACGTCGTCCCGGTCGATGGCCGAGAAATCGAAGCTGCCGTTGACGTAAGGCTGTTCCCACTCGGGGCGTGACGAGAGGCCGCCGGCGGATTGGGCTGCACACTTCACCGTTTGAAGCCAGCGCGTGCCGGCCTTGCGGGTGCGCACGGCCATGCGACGTTCGCGCAGTTCCAGTTCGGGGGTGTCGAAATAGGTGTTTTCGAGGGTGCAGGCGCGACCTTCACGGGGTGCGTCGGCGATCAGCGGATGGCGGCGCAGCGCGGGCAGCGCCTTGGTCGGGAGGGTCAGCTTGAGTTCGATTTCGTGGCTCATGGTCGTGCCATCGGTTGTCATGGGGTACGCGCCCGGCGGTGAGTCCGGACTTCGGGCGCGGGCCATTCTAGTCCCGAAGGCGCGATGCTGTCTTGCGCGGTGCTTTTACATTCAGAGGAGCCTGCAGATGTGTTCAGGCCGCCGAGAAGACGGTTTCCGCATTCCCGCGTTGGCCGGTGTTGTCCTGCCAGGCAACGGCGAGTTGGTCGCCGGCCTTGACCCCTTCGAGCTGGAAGGCAAACAGCGGGTTGGCCGAGACGGCAGAGCCGAGTGCGCCTTCGATGACCGGCCGGCCATTCAGGCTGAGCACCACCGACGTGATGTGCCTGGCCGGGATGAGCTGGCCCGACGGGGCGCGGCGCAGGCCGGATTCCATGGGGTGGGGCATCAGCACGCGGACTTCGCCGGTGCTGCCTTTGACGGTGGCGCGAAACTTGATCGGATCGGACATGGCATCTGTTTCCTATTCGCCGCAGCCGCCAACGGTCACCTTCACCTCGCGGAAGAGGGTGTAGTGCCGGCCTGCGGCACTGGCAACAACACGCAGGCGCGAGGTTTCGGCCATTTTGAGTTTTGCCTGAAACGTCGGGGTGGCGCCGGCTGCAAAATTGAACTGCAAGGCGAGGGGGTAGGGGTTTTTGTCCACCAGCACCGACAGGCGGGTGGTGCCGGGAATCCGGCTTGTTACCTCGATAGGCACGACGGCACCGTTTTCGGCAATTTCGGGTGCCTTGATAAGGATATCCGGGCTGGTTTCGGCACCGGCGGCGCCGATCAGACGCAGTGCATCGGCAGCCGTTTTGGCCTCGAAGGCGCTGCGGTTGAAGTCCACGGCGAGGGCCATGCCGGGTTTGAGCAGCCCGCTGCCGACAAGCAGCGACAGTGCGGTGCCGCTGCCAAAGACCTGAAGGAAATGACGACGTGCCACATGCTTCATGCTTTTACCTTCCGTGCGCTGAGCCGGCGTATTCCGCGATCAAGCTTCTGCCTTCCAGTGCCCCGACTTGCCGCCTTCCTTTTCCAGGAGGCGGATGCCTTCCATGGTCATGCCGCGGTCGACGGCCTTGCACATGTCGTAGATGGTGAGCAGGCCAACCTGAACGGCGGTCAGGGCTTCCATCTCGACGCCGGTGCGGCCGACGGTTTCGGCGGTGACCGTGCAGCGGATGGTGTTGTCGCCCTCGGCGATGAAGTCGGCGGTGACCCGGGTGAGAGGGATGGGGTGGCACAGGGGAATGAGGTCGGCGGTGCGCTTGGCGCCCTGGATTGCAGCGATCCGGGCGATACCGATCACGTCGCCTTTCTTGTTGTCGCCGGTGAGAATCCGGGCCAGTGTTGCCGGCTCCATGACGATGCGGCCTTCTGCGCGGGCAACGCGACGGGTTTCGGATTTGGCGGAGACGTCCACCATGTGGGCCTGGCCCTGGGCGTCGAAATGGGTGAAGACATCGCTCATGGCGCGGGGAACTGAAAAAGGGGATCGACTATCATAGCACCGTGAAAAAACGTCTGATCGCCGCCCTTTTGTGCGTGGCCATGGTGCCCCGCGGCCTTGCCCAGAACCTGCCTGACCTGGGTGACAACGCATCCACCGATCTGTCGCCGCTTGCCGAGCAGCGTCTCGGCGCGCAAATCATGCGTGAGATTCGCTGGCGCGACCCGGCCTATCTGCGTGATGCGGAAATCGAGGATTACCTCAACCGGATCGGCGAGCGGTTGGTTGCGGCGGGTGCCGGTGCCGGCCTGTCCTTCCAGTTCTTCGGTGTCAGCGACCCGTCGCTCAACGCCTTTGCGATGCCCGGCGGCAACATCGGCGTGCATACCGGCCTGATCCTCGCAGCCCAGAGCGAGTCGGAGTTGGCCGGGGTTTTGTCCCACGAGGTTGCGCACGTTACCCAGCGGCACATTGCACGGATGGTCGGCAAGCAGAGCCAGACCGGGCTGCTGATGCTGGCCTCGTTGCTGGTGGCCGTGCTGGCTGCCAAGTCGAGTTCCCAGGTGAGCCAGGGGGCGATCATGGCGGGGCAGGCGGCCGGATTGAGCTCACAGTTGTCGTACTCGCGGGATTTCGAAAACGAGGCCGACCGTCTCGGTGTGCAGAACCTTGCGGCGGCGGGTTTTGACGTGCGGGGCATGGTCGGATTCTTCGAGCGGCTGCAGAAAAACAGCCGTCTCTACGAGAACAACGCGCCGGCCTACATGCGCACTCACCCGCTGACCGGTGACCGGATCACCGAAATGGAGAACCGGATTGCTCAGATGCCCTACCGCCAGGTGCCGGATTCCCTTGATTTTCAGCTGGTCCGGGCCAAGCTGAAGGCGGGCCGCCAGGCCTCACGGGAAGTGCTCGAGGAGTTCGAGCGGGCGGCGCGGGTGAGCAATCCGTCGTTCGCGGCCCAGTACGGGCTTGTCCGGGCTTATCTCAGTGTGCGGCGCCTGGCCGACGCGGAGCGGGCGATGGTCGAGGTGCGCAAACGGCACGAGGTGTCGGCGATGATCGCCGGGCTGGAGGGGGATTTGCGCCTGGCCCAGGGCGATCCGGCCGGTGCGGCGAAAGTGTTCCGTGAGGGAAAGGCACGCTTTCCCCAGTCCCGTCGCCTGCTTTACGGCGAGCTCGAGGCCTTGATCGACTCCGGGCGCCCGGCCGAGGCACTGACTGCAGTGAAGGCCGAAGTGCTGACCACGCCCGACAACGCGACCCTCTGGGAGCTGCGGGCACGGGCGGAGGCGGCGCTTGGGATGCGCCTCGCCCAGCATCGTTCGCTGGCCGAGGTATACACGATTCGCGGCAGCTATGCGGCGGCTGTCGAGCAGCTCACCCTCGCGCAATCGGCCGGCGACGGGGATTTTTTCGAGCAGTCGGCCGTGGACTCTCGCCTGCGCGACGTGCGTGCGCTGCTGGCCGAGCAGATGCGCGAGATGAAAAACAACCCGCGCTGAACTGCCCTGACTGCGGAGACTAGATTTCGCCGTAGCGCACGTAGAGCGCCCAGACCAGATCGGCGAAGGCTTGCTGGTTGAAGCGCGGGCGGCCGCTGACCGTGAGCGCGAGGCGGGTGCGGCCGATGTGCATCGGCCAGAAGCTCAAGCCGCTGATGCCGGCCGCGTCCACGTTGCCCCAGCCGTCGAGGAGGTGGTCGCCCAGCTTTGCAAGGGCGACGAACTGGCGTTCGGCCACCGACAGGATGTCGGCGCCCAGGGCGGCCAGCGCTTCGCCGGTTTCACCAGGGTACCCGGCCATTCCGAGGCAAAAGCCCATGCTGTCGGCAAGCACCGCCTGGCCGCTGTCGCTGAGGGTGCCGAGGAGTTTTGGCAGGGTTGATTCAAGGGTGCCGAGTGGTGCGGTGCGGGGGCTTGTCCAGGCTTCGAGGCAGGCCCCTTCCTGCAGGCGCAGCAGTGCGTCGAGGGCCTCTGCCGGATCGGCTTCGCCGGCCCAGTTGCCGAGTGTTTCGGGGCTCAGCAGCGGGCTCATGCTTTCGCGGAGGACTGCCAGCAGGATGCGCCGATCGACGCTTTCGTCGGCGCGGGCCACGGCACGCCAGGCGCCGTAAGGCGTTACGGTGAGGTAGGAGCCGGGAATGATTTCAAGCATCGATCAGGCCGGGGTTGAGGGTGTAGAGGAGCGCCTTGACGAGCATCGCGACGTCGTCGCGACTGCGGGCGTCGACGCGAAACACGGCGGGCACGGGCTGGTGTCCGAGTTCGGCAAGCGTGGCCCGGTAGGCGTCAAGGCCCGGCGTTTCGGCCCGGTCCATGTGAGTGACGCCCACGGTGACGGCGGTGCCCGCGATGAAATCCTTGAAGGCGTTTAGGTAGCCCTTGAGGTCTGAAAGCGGGTCGGTATTGGCGTTGTTGATCAGCAAGACGAGGCCTATCCCGCCTTCCGACAGGATGTCCCACATGAAACTGAAGCGCTCCTGGCCCGGGGTGCCGTAGAGCATGACTTTCTCGCCATCCGGGAGGTTGAGCACGCCGTAATCCATGGCGACGGTGGTGGTCTTCTTGAGCTTGGCGGTGTCGTCGCTGGCGAGCGCTTCGGTGCTGACCGGCGGGATGTCGCTCAGGGCGTTGATGGCAGTGCTTTTGCCTGCGCCGACGGTGCCCGAGAAGATGATCTTGTTGTGGCGGGCGCGTTCAGACCGCATTGAGAAGTTTCCTGAGAATTCGGGACAAAATCGAAGGGCGTTGAGGTTGCTGGCGGGTGACGGGTTCGCTCGTCGCGCTGCCGGTGGGGGTGCTTGCCGAAGACGACGCATGGGGTTGCGGAGTTGACCCGGAACGCACCGGCGGGGTGCTGTCGAGCAGCCCAGCGAAACGCGCCGACGAGAACACCGAGAAAACGTAGCGCTGCGGAATGCCGAGGCGGGCAGCGATTTCCACCGGGCTGGCCCAGGTGCGTACCCACAGGGCGCTGATGCGCAGCGCGTGCGGTGACATGAAGACTTTGGTGAAGTTGGGCCAGGCGCGCAGGCGAACCGGCTTGTAGGGGTCGGCACCTTCGGGTAGCCGCCCGCGGGCAGCCCAGGCCGCGACATTCCAGAGAAAATCTTCGGACGCACTGACGGTTTCACTGCCGTGGTTGGTGAGGCTGGAAGCGCTGATGAGCCGGGCCGTGGTCGGCGGGAGCTGGGCCATCGACAGGGGGCGCAACTGGTTGTCGCGAAAATCGGTGATGCAGGCCGGGACGGGCAGCGGCCGCACGCCGATGAGCCGGGGCAGGCCGGCGATCAGGTGGGGGCGTCCGCTGCTGGCGGCTTGTTCGATGGCGCGTTGCAGGTGGCCGATGAGGTATTCGTCGGGGTTGAAGAACAGCCGCTCGGGCAGCGGGCCGGTGGGGACCGCCGGTAGATCGTCCATGACGCCGCAGAGATCGCGCTCGTCTTCGGTTTGCAGGCCGTGTCCGAGGGAGGGCGGCGTTTCGGTGGGCTGTGCCGCTTCGGCGGGGGGCTTGTCGTGTGCCGGGGCCACGCGTCGCGGCGGCGCTGCGATTATTCGCGCGCTTTCCGCGGCGGCCTTGGCGAGAATGCCGGGCAGGGCCTCGAGGTTGAGCGGCTTGCCGAGGATGACCCGGTTGGGAAAGCGCTGCGCGTGGTCTTTTGGGTGAAAGGCGTAGCAGACGACTCCCGTACGTGGATGCGGGGCCAGTTGTTCGAAGGCGGCTTCAACGCCGGGGCGGTCGCAATCAATGAGAACGACCCGGCCGCTCTCCAGGCTGCTCGCCAGATGCACTGTGTGTTTCCAGTGGCGTTCGACGGAAAGCCCGATCAGTCGCGCGTCCATGCTGCCCACGTGGAGCAGGTAAAGCGCGGTGAGGGGCTGGCCCGGGAGAATGGTATGGCGACTCATGAGGGGCTTGGGAGGGGCGGGACAGCACGGGGCATTGGCTGGATACGGGGTGACGGGCGTGGGGCTGCGTGCGTGGGATTCAGCTCAAGGATGGACCGGACTTGACGTCATGGTGCAGGAAAATCCTGGCGCCTTCCACCGGACGGGCCAGCACGGCGCCCGGCAGGGCTATCCGCGGGTCGTGGCGGTCGATGCCGTCGGTGAGGCGGGCTGCGAGATAGAGCCCGAGTTCGCAGCTTTCCAGCTCGGTGTAGTGGTTGCGCAGCATGCGCGTGCGCAGGTCGAGTCCGCGCGAGCCGAGGACGATCCAGAGGTCGACGACCGCTGCGGCGGTGGCTGCGGCGGCGTCGAGTTTGTGCCAAAGCGAGATGCGCTGGACATGCAGGTGAAGGTTGCCCGGACTGCGGCCGATCTCACCGGCCAGCAGTGCGCCCGTTGCCGGGGAGCGCCAGCGGGAGGCGATGGCGAGGGTGCGAACCGGAAGCCCGAAGACGGCCGGGGGGGCCGGGCGGCGGATTCGGTCCGGCCGGGCCGGATCGGTGACGAAGGGTTTCACTGGGTCAGCGTGGAAATGATGTCGATCATGAACTCCACGTCTTCGCGCTGCACGGCCTGCCAGCGGCGGGCGCCGAGGGCTTCGAGGATGCCGCGGCCCTTTTCGGTTTCGTGCATGGAAGCGAGAAGTGCGGTGATTTCGTTGGCCCGCTCGTGGAGCGCAGGGCCGACGAGGAAGACGTGACGGATCACGTGCAACTGGCTGGTGACGAGAACCTGTAGATCGCGCCGGACGATGGACGATAGTGCGTTGAAGGCGTCGACGGGCAGGAAGCCGATGTCGGCTTCACCACGCAGGACTTCGCGCGCCACCTGGATGTAGGTTTCGCGACGGTGCTCGATAGTGTTACCGGCGTCAAGGTTGGCGGGCTCCAGCAGGATGCGCCCGACCGTGTTGACGCAGGGGTCGTCGCTGCAGGCCAGGCGGGTGCCTGGGCGCAACGCGGTCATCGCGGAGGAGGGGCCTTCCGCGGCGGCAATGATGAGCATTTCGTCCGGCTGGCCTTCGGGCTGCACGACGGCCCTGAAGCCCTTTTCACGTACCAGCAGCGAGGCATCGAAGGGGTTGGCGTAGATCATGTCGACCTTGCCCTCACCGATGGCCGCCCGCTGGGCGCCGAAGCTGTCGTAGAGCTCGAGGTGGATGGGCAGGCCGAGGGCACGCTGAAGCCAGGTGTTGAAGATGTACCAGTCGGAAATGCGTTCGTTGGGGAAGCTTGGGCTTACCGTGAGATTGAAAGTCATGATCAGCTCAGGCTCCGGTACTGCACTTCCGCGGCGATGACCTTCTCGCGGGAGGGCTCCCGTCGTACAGAGGTGAAGCCGACGATCTGCCCGTCGCGGATGTTGGGGACGACCGTGGCATAGACCCAGTAGTGCCCACCGTCCTTGCGCAGGTTTTTGACATAGCCGTTCCACTGGCGCCCGGCCTTGACCGTGTCCCACAGATCGCGGAAAGCGGCTGCGGGCATGTCCGGGTGACGCAGGATGCAGTGGGGCTGGCCGATGATTTCGGCTTCCGTGTAGCCGGACATTTCTACAAAGGACGGGTTGCACTGGGTAATGTTTCCGAGGGTGTCCGTCCGCGAGACGATCAGCTTGCCATGGGGATAGGGGGTTTCCACTAGGGTCACGAAGACGCGCCGACGGGAGCCATCGGCGTATGTCAGAACGTGTTCGGAGGTTTTGCCCGATACCTGGGCCGGATCCATGTCCTTCACCGCGGTGTTTCCCTTCAGCCGAGAATCCTGCCGATGGCGTCGGCGGCGCGACGGACGTCGAGGAAGACGAGGCCGAGCTTGGCGTTTGGCTTGGCCATGACGGTAAGCACCGCGTCGGCGCCGGCCTGAACCATCAGAACATAACCCTTTTCGCCCTTGATCAGAACCTGGTCCAGGCCGCCGCGGGAAAGTTCGCGTGCTGTGCGGTCGCCGAGGGAGAGCATGGCCGCGCTCATGGCGCCGACCCGGTCTTCGTCCACGGTGTTGGGGAGCAGGGCGGCCATCATGAGGCCGTCGGACGAAATGATGGCCGAAGCCTCGATGTCAGCGGAGGTGCCGTTCAGGTCGTTGAGAACCGTTTGGAGCATGTTTGAGCGCATCGTGCAGTACCTTGAAAAAAGGGGGGGTGAATTTGTTTGGTGGGGTACGGAGGCGTACTGGCTATGCAGATTGAACTGCACTGCAGGGTATCGTTCCGTTTATGACAATATTTTCGAGTTGTCATTATTTCACAAATGTCCGGCAATTTTTTCAACGGGCATTTTGCGTGGCGTGACGTTGTTATCAGGCAGGAGCGGGTTGCAGGTTAAAATTGAAAGCTGATTGTCTCTGTAAGGCTGGAGTTGCACGATGAATTTTGACAAGGAAGTGGATGCCCGCGGCTTGAATTGTCCGCTACCCATTCTGCGCGCCAAGAAAGGCCTGGCGGAGATGAAGGCCGGCGAAGTGCTGCGCGTTGTGGCCACCGATCCGGGTTCGGTGAAGGATTTTGCAGCCTTCGCCAAGCAGACCGGGAATCAGTTGCTGGCCCAGAATGAATTGCCGGACAAGGCCTATGAGTTTTTCCTGCAGCGCAAATAGGCTGGCGGGATCGCTCCACTAGAAAAGGGCTACGCATTGCGTGCAATGCGCTGACGTTCAAGGTGTCGTTGCCCTCCTGGCAGCCAGCCAAAAAAAATCCGGAACCTGCTTGGGGTGCCGGATTTTTTTATGCTTTCCGGACATCCACAAGGCGGAACTCAGGTGAGCCTTGTGGATGTGCCGGGTTGCCAGAATGCTGCGGTTTTACGCCGCAGGCAGTTTGGCGAGCTGCTGCTTGAGCTTGTCGACGGTGGCGCTGAAATTGGCCAGGCGGTCTTTTTCCTGGGCCACGACGGCGGCCGGCGCGCGGGCAACGAAGCTTTCATTGCCGAGCTTGGCGTGGGCCTTGACGATCTCGCCTTCGAGGCGGGCGATTTCCTTCGACAGGCGTTCGCGTTCGGCGGCGATGTCGATTTCAACCTTCAGCATCAGGCGCTGCTCGCCAACGATGGCCACCGGCGCCAGCTCTTCACCGCTGATCTCGTCCACCACCTGAACTTCCGACAGCTTCGCGAGGCCGGCGATGTAGGGTGCGAACTTCTTCAGCTGCGCGGCGTTCCCGCTGGCAATCAGCGGCATGCGCTGGGCCGGGGAGATGTTCATCTCGCCACGCAGGTTGCGGCAGGCGCCGATCAGGCTCTTGAGTTCGGCCACGTCGGCTTCGCTCTTTTCGTCGATGCGGCCCAGGTCGGCTTCCGGGTAGCGGGCCAGGCACAGGCTGTCCACATCCTTGCGGCCGGCCAGCGGGGCAACGGTCTGCCACAGCTCTTCGGTGACGAAGGGAACCAGCGGATGGGCCAGGCGCAGGATGGTTTCGAGAACCCGGATCAGGCTGCGGCGGGTGCCGCGCTGCTGGGCTTCGGTGCCGGTGTTGATCTGCACCTTGGCGAGCTCGAGGTACCAGTCGCAGTACTCGTCCCAGATGAACTCGTAGATCGTCTTGGAAACGAGGTCGAAACGGTATTCGCCGAAGTGCTGCTCGATGTCCTTCTCGACGCGTTGCAGGCGGCTGACGATCCAGCGGTCGGCAAACGAGAATTCCAGCGGGCCGTTGCCGCCGCAGGACGGGCCGTCCTGCTTGTGCTCGAGGCCGAGGTCGTGGCCCTGGACATTCATCAGCACGAAGCGGGTGGCGTTCCACAACTTGTTGCAGAAGTTGCGGTAGCCCTCGCAGCGGCTCATGTCGAACTTGATGTCGCGACCGGGGCTGGCGAGGCTGGCGAAGGTGAAGCGCAGGGCATCGGTGCCGAAGGCGGGGATGCCTTCGGGGAATTCCTTGCGGGTCTTCTTCTCGATGCTGGCAGCCTGCTTGGGGTTCATCAGGCCGGTGGTGCGCTTGGCCACCAACGCGTCGATGCCGATGCCGTCGATCAGGTCGATCGGGTCGAGCACGTTGCCCTTCGACTTGGACATCTTGGCGCCTTCGGCGTCGCGGATCAGGCCATGCACGTAGACGTGCTTGAACGGGATCTTGCCGGTGATGTGCTTGGTCATCATGACCATGCGCGCCACCCAGAAGAAGATGATGTCGAAGCCGGTGACGAGCACCGTGGAGGGCAGGTAGAGGTCGAGCGCGTCGTTCGACTTGGCCGGGTATTCGGGCGTCCAGTCGAGCGTGGAGAAGGGCCACAGGGCGGACGAGTACCAGGTGTCGAGCACGTCCGGGTCGCGGGTCAGCGGGCCGGGGTAGCCGGCCTTGTCAGCCAGGGCGCGGGCTTCTTCCTCGCTGTGGGCAACGAAGCATTCGCCGTCGATGCCGTACCAGGCCGGAATCTGGTGGCCCCACCAGAGCTGGCGGGAGATACACCAGTCCTGGATGTTGTTGAGCCACTGGTTGTAGGTGTTGACCCAGTTTCCGGGCACGAACTCGATCTCGCCGGACGAAACGACATCCAGCGCCTTTTGCGTGATGGACTTGCCATCCTCGCCCGGCTTGGACATGGCGACGAACCACTGGTCGGTGAGCATCGGCTCGATGACCACACCGGTACGGTCGCCGCGGGGAACCTGCAACTTGTGGGGTTTGGTGTCGACGAGCACGCCAGCGGCTTCGAGATCGGCCACGATGGCCTTGCGGGCGTCGAAGCGGTCGAGGCCCTGGTATTTGGTGGGGGCGTGTTCGTTGATCTTGGCATCCAGCGTAAGAATGCTGATCTGCTCGAGCTTGTGGCGCTGGCCGACGGCGTAGTCGTTGAAGTCGTGGGCCGGGGTCACCTTGACCACGCCGGTGCCGAATTCGCGATCGACGTAGTCGTCGGCGATGATCGGAATATCGCGATCGCACAGGGGCAGGCGCACCGTCTTGCCGATCAGGTGGGCGTAGCGCTCGTCTTCCGGGTGCACCATCGCGGCCACGTCGCCGAGCATGGTTTCGGGGCGGGTGGTGGCGACCGTGAGGCCGGTCAGCTCGCCGATCGGGCCGTCGGAGAAGGGGTAATGGATGTGCCACATGAAGCCATCCTCTTCCTCCTGGACCACTTCGAGATCCGACACGGCGGTGTGCAGCTTGGGATCCCAGTTCACCAGCCGCTTGCCGCGGTAGATCAGGCCTTCGTTGTAGAGGCGAACGAAGGTTTCAGTGACGATCTTGTTGAGGCCTGCATCCATCGTGAAGCGCTCGCGGCTCCAGTCGGGGCTGGTGCCCATGCGGCGCATCTGCTGGGTGATGGTGCCGCCGGAATACTCTTTCCACTCCCACACCTTCTCGAGGAATTTCTCGCGACCGAGGTCGTGGCGGGAGACGCCCTGGGCGTCCAGCTGGCGTTCGACGACGATCTGGGTGGCGATGCCCGCGTGGTCGGTGCCGGGCTGCCAGAGGGTGTTCCAGCCGCGCATGCGGTGGTAGCGCGTGAGCGCGTCCATCAGCGTCTGGTTGAAGCCGTGACCCATGTGCAGGGTGCCGGTGACGTTGGGCGGCGGCAGCAGGATGCAGAAGGATTGATCGGCAGGCTTGCTGCGGTCGAGGCCGGCGGCGAAGTAGCCGCTCGACTCCCAGTGCTCATACCAGCGGCGTTCGATCTCCGCCGGCTCGAAACTCTTGGCCAGTTCCATGGGTTCTGTCTTTGAAGGCAAAACGCGGATTATAGCGGATGCGCCCGGCCCGCCCGCCGGGAAGACTTGCTGCGCGATAGCGGATCAGGCCTGGGATTCGCTGTCGAGGGTGTCTGCGATCTCGGACGAGACGAGGGGAAGCAGGCTGGCGCGCAGATGGGCGGCGGCCTTGTGGCTGAGTCGTTCGGCCAGTTCGTCGAGTTCGCGCGAGATGAGCTGGGGCAGCTCGTTGGCGACCCAGTCCTCGATGTGCCGGCTGATTGCCGTGTCGAGGGCGACGAGACGTTCGGCCAGTTCGTCCTGGCCGGGTTGTGCCGCAAAGGCCGGCGGGAATGCCTCGGAAATCGAAGGCTCGGGCTGGACAGGCTCGAGGATGATGGGCGCGGATTCGCCGATGTAGGGTTCGGGGCGCTCGTCCACAACATCGGTCAGCACAGGCAGGTCGTCGGCTTCGGGGGCGGCTGCAAGGCTCGCGTTGTGCCGGTCAAGCACGTCTGGCTTTTCTGTCAGGTGCTCGGTGTCCTCGTCGTCGAGGGAGATTTCGAATTCGGAATCCGGATGGGTGCTCATTCGCCGCTCCGTTGGGCAAGGTCGTGGGCGTCGAGTGCGTGGCCCTGCTGCTTGTAGCGGCGATAGCGATCGCGTGCGGCCTGGCGCTCGTCTTCGCTCGGGCCGACGATTTCGAGAACCAGCCGGAAGCGTTCGAAGCCCGCCGGCAGGTCGTTGCCGAGGTTGATCAGCACGTCGTCGTGGGGCAGGGTGTCGAGCGCGCCGCCGATCACGACGGGCGTTTCTGCAGCCAGTGGCGATGTGGCTGCCACGTGGGGTACGAAGGCGAGTGGCTGAAATGTCCAGAGCATCTGGTCGAAATGCCGCGCCACGCCGCCATCCGGTGCGAACACCGCCACGCGCCGCCCGCCGCCGCTGGCCTTGGCCGTAAGGACGCAGGCCACGCGCAGGCGGTCGGGGGCGTTGTGGTAGAAGCGGACGTCGGTCACTGTCCGGCGCGGCCGATCAGGAACTGGGTGAGCAGCGGCACCGGGCGGCCGGTGGCACCCTTGTCAGCACCGGATTTCCAGGCCGTACCGGCGATATCGAGGTGAGCCCACTTGTAGGCCTTGGTGAAGCGGGCCAGGAAGCAGGCGGCGGTGATGGTGCCCGCGCCCTTGGAGCCGATGTTCGGGATGTCGGCAAAATTGCTCTTGAGCATGTCCTGGTATTCATCCCACAGGGGCAATTGCCAGGCCTTGTCGCCGGCAGTCTGGCCGCTGGCAAGGAGTTCGGCAGCGAGTTCGTCGTCGTTGGCCAGAAGCCCGGACGTGAAGTTGCCCAGTGCAATGATGCAGGCGCCGGTGAGCGTGGCCACATCCACCACTGCGGCCGGCTCGAAGCGCTCGGCGTAGGTGAGGGCGTCGCACAGGATCAGGCGGCCTTCGGCGTCGGTGTTGAGGACTTCGATGGTCTGGCCGGACATGGACGTGACGATGTCGCCGGGCTTGGTGGCCGAGCCGCCAGGCATGTTCTCGGTGGCCGGAATCAGGCCGATGACATTGATCGGCAGCTCCATGCGGGCGATGGCCTTGAACGTGCCGAGTACGCTGGCCGCGCCGCACATGTCGTATTTCATCTCGTCCATGCCCTCGCCGGGCTTGAGGGAGATGCCGCCGGTGTCGAAGGTGACGCCCTTGCCGACCAGTACCACCGGCTTGTCCTTGGCCTTGCCACCCTTGTAGTTGAGGATGATGAACTTGGGCGGTTCGTGGGAGCCGCGGGCGACCGACAGCAGCGAACCCATGCCGAGTTTTTCCATGTCGTCGCGCTCGAGCACTTCGACCTTGATCTTGTGATCCTTGGCGAGCTTCTTGGCGGTGGTGGCGAGATAGCCCGGGGTGCAGACATTGGCCGGCAGGTTGCCCAGAGTTTTGGCAAGAGCCACGCCTTCGGCGATCGCTTCGCCACGCAGCACGGCGGCCTCGAGGGATTCGGAATCCTTGCCCTTGACGATGAAGACGAGCTTCTTGATGCCTTTCCTGGATTCTTCCTTTTTCGATTTCAGCTCGTCGCAGCGGTAGGTGCTGTCACGCAGGATTTGCGCGGCCTGGGCCAGGCGCCAAGCGAGGTCGCGGTGGGGCAGTTCGGCATCGGCAAGGCAGAAGCTCGCGTCACCGGCTACCGAGCCGGAAAGTTGCCTGGCGGCTGCGGCAATCGCATCGCGGTAGGTTTTGTCGGTGAGTTCGTCGGCCTTGCCGAGGCTGACCAGCAAGACACGGGGCGCAGCGATGCCGGCCAGATCGTGAAGCATGAGGGTCGAGCCCGGCTTGTCGTCGAGGTCGCCGCGAGCCAGTACGGCGGCGATGGCGCCGTCGCAGGCCTTGTCGAGGGCTCGTGCGGCAGCGGTCAGATCACCGTTGGCGTAGGTACCGGCAACCACACAGCCGCTCTTGAGTTTTTCCGGCGATCCGGCCTTTATGGTAAATTCCACCCGCTTCTCCTTGGAAACACGCGTCAATAGGACATCGCGCCATTATGGCTGGCACCCTGACGGACGTCAAAACGACCGCTCTCCGACGCTAAAACCTGCCCCCCGCATGATCTTTCTTCGAGCCGCCCAGCGCGAATTCACACAGAACGCCGTGGCGGTCTTCGTGGCGCTGTTTGCCATCCTGATTTCCACGGTCCTCATCCGCCTGCTCGGCCAGGCTGCGGGAGGCCGCGTGCCGGCTGACGCGGTGCTGGCCCTCATCGGCTTTGGTGCCGTTGCGCAGATGCCGGTGGTGCTGTCGCTTACCGTGTTCATCGCGATCCTCATGACCCTTTCCCGCTGGTACCGGGATTCGGAAATGGTTGTCTGGTTTTCCAGCGGGTTGCCGCTGACCGCATGGATCCGGCCGGTGCTCCGCTTTGCCGTTCCGGTGGTGATCCTTATTGCGATCCTGTCGCTGTTCGTTGCCCCGTGGGCTCAAAAGAAAAGCATCGAATACAAAACGCAGCTCAGTAACCGGGATGATGTTTCCCGCGTTGCGCCAGGCCTGTTCCGCGAATCGTCCGGTGGCGAGCGGGTGTTTTTCGTCGAGGCGCTGACGAGCGGAGAAGGCAGCGTGCGCAACGTCTTCGCGAGCAGCATGCAGCATGGTCGGCTCGGCGTGATGGTGGCGAGTCAGGGGCACACCGAGGTCGATGGGGCAGGAAACCGTTTCATCGTGCTGGAGAACGGCCGACGCTACGAAGGTACGCCGGGTACCCCCAGCTACCGGGTGATGGAGTTCGAGCGCTACCAGATTCGCATGGAATCAAAAGAGGCGAGCAGTACACCCCGCCAGCCCAAGACAATGGCTTTGCCGGCTTTGCTGAAAAGCCCAGACAACCGCAGTCGGGGAGAATTGCTGGCGCGGGTCAGCACCCCCTTGCTGGCGACCATGCTGGCGCTGCTTGCGATTCCCCTGTCGTTCGTTAACCCGCGGGCGGGCAGGACCAACAACCTGATTCTTGCCGTTCTCATTTACCTGATTTACAGCAATGCCGTCAGTGTCAGCCAGGCTTGGGTGGGGCAGGGGCGCATCCGTTTCGATGTCGGCCTGTGGATGCCTCATCTGGCCATGCTGGGTGTCCTGGCCATCCTGTTCTACCGGCGGATCAGCGTGTTCGCCCGCTGGCGGAGACGTTGATGATGCCAATTTACATTCGTTACCTGAGCCGCGAGATCTATGCGTCGGTGGCTCTGGTTCTTGTTGCTTTCCTTGGCCTGTTCGCCTTCTTCGATCTGGTCAATGAGCTGGATGACATCGGCAAGAGCGGCTACCAGCTCTATCAGGCCGCCATATATGTGGCAATGATCATGCCCGGGCGGGTGTATGAGCTGATGCCGATCGCCGTGCTGATCGGTACGCTTTATTCGCTGACGACGCTGGCGCGTCATTCCGAAATCACGGTGCTGCGAGCCTCCGGCTTGTCTACCGGGCGTTTTCTGCTCGGATTGCTGTCCATCGGCAGCGTCTTTGTATTGCTGACTTTCATTTTCGGAGAGTACCTGGCGCCACCGGCAGAGCGGGCCGCCCAGCAATGGCGCCTGGCGGCTACGCGTTCGATGGTGTCCCAGGAGCTGCGCACCGGTTTGTGGGTGAGGGACGGGCTGCGTTTTGTAAACGTTCGCAACGTCTTGCCCGACACGTCACTGCAGGGTGTCCGTATTTACGAGTTCGACGACAAGTCGGTGCTGGTTTCCATCAGCGAAGCCGGGTCCGGTGTCTACGACGAGCGGGAGGGTTGGCGGCTAAGCCAGGTAGCGCAAACGCGTTTCCTGGGTGAACGCACCGAGATCGTGAATCTGCCCGAGCTGATCTGGAAATCGGAACTGACGCCCGATGTGCTTTCGGTGTTGATGGTGGTTCCGGAGCGCATGTCGGTCGAGACGCTGTATTCATACATTCGTCATCTGGAAGAGAACAACCAGCGAACGAGCCGCTATGAAATCGCGCTCTGGAAGAAACTCGCCTACCCCTTTGCCGCGCTGGTGATGATGGGCTTGGCGCTGCCGTTTGGCTACATGCAGACGCGCATGGGCGGCGTGAGCCTGAAGGTCTTCTCGGGCATCATGATCGGCGTTGGTTTCCATCTTTTGAACGGCCTGTTTTCCAACCTTGGGGTCATCAACGGCTGGATTCCGGCAGTGGCGGCGCTGACTCCGAGCATTGGCTTCCTGATCGCTGCGATGGGCATGATGTGGTGGGTGGAGCGCCGCTAAGGTCGTGCTCCATCCATTGCCTGCTTTGCTTCAGTCCTGAGGCTTCGCGGTTGTCAGCAGCACGATTCGGGTGCCGGAAAGGCGGTCGTGCAGGAACTGTCTGTCCCGGTCGAACAAGGCCCATACGAGACCGGCACCGAAAAACAGCACAGAGGGCCAGGCAAGTGCGTAGCGAAGCCAGCCTTGTCTGAGCGACACAGGGTTTCCGTCGACGCTGACGATCCGCAGCTTCCAGGTCTGCATGGCCAGAGTCTGGCCGCTGCGGCGCCAATACCAGAGAAAATACCCTCCTAGCACCAGGAAGATGTATCCCCACAGGACGCCTCCGCCCGGAGTGTAGTTAACGCCGATGCCGAGCAGCAGCATTGGCACCATGAGGGTCAGTGCGAGGACGCCGAGGAGCAGGAGGCATTCATAAAGCATGCTGGCCAAGCGGCGGCGCAGGCCGGCGAGTTCGGCAGCCTGCCGCACCGGGGGTACAACCCCGGCGCGTGTGGGTTTTGAGGGCATGGGGCGGGTCAGGGTTTGGCGGGGGAGGGTACTGCCGGTATCACTGGCTCAATCATCGGTGATGTTGCCTGTGCCGCCGTCGGGGCGGGCAGCGTCGATACAGGAGCGAGCTGCTGGGCTGCTTCAGTTGGCGGTGGCGGCGTCTTGACGATGATTTTCGGCTTTGCCGGGCGTGGCGGAGGCGGTGCGCTCAGGGGCTTTATCGGGGGGGCCCCGATTTTCGGAATGGCCGGCTTGGCGGCCGGCTTTTTTGCAGCCTCGTTGAAGCGCTGCTTTTCCTCACTGGGTAGTTCCTGATAAGTGATCCATTTTTGCCGAAGTGCTTCGCGCTGTTCAGGCGGAATACGTTGCAGGTTGCGGTATTGGTCCCGTGCAACGGTGCGTTGTTCCGGCGTGAGCGAAAACCAGGTTTCCATGCGTCTCTGCAGGCGTGACTGTTCCTCCGGCGTGTAGCCAGGGAACCGGTCCGCTATTCCAGCCCATTTGCGCTTGCGCTCATCAGGCAGGTCACGCCATTCACTGGCCAGCGGAGACAGGGTGCGTTGCTGATCGGGTGTCAGGTCATTCCAGGCTGGCGCAGTCAGGGGGGGCGCTGCCACCAGCTGGCTTGAGCAGACGAGTGCACACGCGGCGGTCAGTCGGGCGAGTCGTTTTGAACCCATGCGTCAAACCCGCTATCCAGATAAGCGTCAATCGGAAGGTCGTCGGCGAGAAGGGCGCTATCCACTTCTTCGAGGTCTGCAGTACGCTGCAATTCACCAAGGTAGCCCACGCCGAGCGCGGCGACCACGACAAGCAGCACACTGACTGCCGTTCGACCGCGCGGCATGATGTGTTCGGACAGCGCTTGGCCTATCCCCGCAAAACTGAGTCCTCGCACGGCCACTTTCTGGTGGCTCAGCGCCGTCTGCCTCGACTGGCGGAGGCGGGCTGCGACCGTCGGCGGAAGCGCATGTGCGGATGAGTTCAGGTGTTGCCGAACCCGGAAGTGAAAATCGTGATCATTCATAGCGTGATGCCCTTTGCTGCTAGTGCGGCGGCGAGGGTGTGCGTTGCGCGCGAGCAGTGTGTTTTTACACTGCCTTCGGAGCACCCCATCGCCGCAGCCGTTTCGGCTATATCCATCTCTTCCCAGTAACGCATGAGAAAGGCTTCGCGTTGACGGGGCGGGAGCTTTTCGATTTCCTTTTCGATCGCCCCCAGTGTTTGCTGCTGCTCGAGCTGGGCCTGCGGGGATTCGCTCTTGTGGTCGCTGTCGGCAGATTCGATGGATTCCAGCGGATCGTGTTCGTCGTCTTCGGGACCGGAGAACGCAGACAGCAGCGTGGTCCACATGTTGCGCACCTTCTGGCGGCGGTAATAGTCGCGGATGACGTTTTGCAGAATGCGCTGGAAAAGCATCGGCAGCTCGCCGGTCGGCTTGTCACCGTATTTTTCTGCAAGCTTCATCATCGCGTCCTGCACGATGTCGAGAGCCGACTCTTCGTTGCGAACTGCGAACAAGGCCTGTTTGAAGGCCCGTTTTTCGACGCTTGCGAGGAAATCCGAGAGTTCGATGCGGGAAGGCAGGGGATGTTCCTCTGGTGTCGGGAGGTGTGGTGCGAGCTTTCTGGACTCGACCGCTGAAGCGGCAAACCGCCGGCTCGTGGCAACGGGTGGGGCGAGGTGCCTTGACCAATCGCTGGCTCGGCGGTATGGTTTAATGCTTTACTTTGCCGAAACAGCTTCGGGTGCGTTGATGCTATTGACCGGTGCAGAAATTGTAATCAGGTGTCTCCAGGAAGAAAAGGTTGATTATCTTTTCGGCTATCCCGGCGGCTCAGTCCTTTATATCTACGACGAGCTGTTCAAGCAAGACAAGGTGCGTCATGTGCTGGTGCGCCATGAGCAGGCAGCCATCCACGCGGCTGACGGCTACGCCCGTTCCACCGACAAGGTGGGTGTTGCGCTGGTGACTTCCGGTCCTGGCGCCACCAATGCCGTTACCGGCATCGCCACCGCCTATTGCGACTCGATCCCGCTAGTGGTGATTTCCGGCCAGGTGCCGAGTGCTGCGATCGGCCAGGATGCCTTCCAGGAGGTGGATACCGTCGGTATCACCCGGCCGTGCGTCAAGCACAACTTTCTCATTCGTGATGTGCGGGACATCGCCAGCACGATCAAGAAAGCCTTTTACCTGGCTCGAACCGGCCGTCCCGGCCCGGTGCTGGTGGATATTCCAAAGGATATCACCGCCCAGAAGTGTGCCTTCGAATACCCCCAGACGGTTTCGATGCGTTCCTACAACCCCGTGGTGAAGGGGCATCAGGGCCAGATCAAAAAGGCGCTTCAGCTTCTTCTCGAAGCCAAGCGGCCAATGATTTACGCCGGTGGTGGCGTGGTCCTCGGCGATGCCTCCGAGAAGCTGACCGCGCTTGTGCGGAAGCTCGGGTTTCCCTGTACAAACACCCTGATGGGCTTGGGCGGCTATCCGGCGACGGATCGTCAGTTCGTCGGCATGCTTGGCATGCATGGCAACTATGAAGCCAACATGGGCATGCATTATTGCGACGTCCTGCTTGCAGTAGGTGCCCGTTTTGACGATCGTGTGATCGGCAGTCCTGCGCATTTTGCGTCCGAGCCACGCAAGATCATCCACATCGATATCGACCCGTCGTCCATCTCGAAGCGTGTAAAGGTTGATGTGCCCATCGTCGGCGACGTGGGCGAGGTGCTGGGCGAGATGTTGGCCATGCTCGATGGCGCGCCCGAACGACCGGATCAGGATTCCCTCGCCGTCTGGTGGAAGCAGATCGATGAGTGGCGCAGGCGCGACTGCCTGAAATTCAATCAGGGCGAAGAGCTCATCAAGCCCCAGTATGTGGTGCAGAAACTCTGGGAAGTGACGGGTGGTGACGCCTTTGTCACCTCCGATGTCGGTCAGCACCAGATGTGGGCAGCCCAGTACTACAAGTTCGACAAGCCCCGCCGCTGGATCAATTCTGGCGGTCTGGGTACGATGGGGTTCGGGCTGCCCGCGGCAATGGGTGTGCAGCTGGCTCATCCGGGTTCTCAGGTTGCCTGCGTCACTGGCGAGGCGTCGATCCAGATGAACATCCAGGAGCTGGCCACCTGCAAGCAGTTCCGGCTGCCGATCAAGGTGGTGATGCTCAACAATCGTTACCTGGGCATGGTTCGCCAGTGGCAGGAAATCTTTCACGGCAACCGCTATTCAGAGTCTTACATGGATTCGCTGCCCGATTTCTCGCGGCTCGCCGAAGCCTACGGTCATGTGGGTATCCGCGTCGACAAGCCGGATGATGTGGAAGGAGCGTTGCGGGAGGCGTTCAGTCGCAAGAGCGATCTGGTCTTCCTTGATTTTCAGGTCGACCAGACCGAGAACGTGTATCCCATGGTCCAGGGTGGAAAGGGTTTGACAGACATGATCCTTTCGGCCGAAGACCTCTGAGCCGCCGGAGGACCGCTACGCTTGATCTGGCGTGGCGGCTTTTCCAGTCATCGCCTAAGCCCGCCGCCTAACGGTGGCCGGGTTGATGAAAATCCAGAACGACACGCATATGAGACACGTCATCTCCCTTGTCCTCGAGAATGAAGCCGGTGCGCTATCGCGCGTATCAGGCCTTTTTTCTGCACGAGGCTACAATATCGAATCCCTCACGGTGGCGCCTACCGAGGACGCTTCCCTGTCCCGGATGACGATCGTGACGTCCGGTTCGGACGATATCGTCGAGCAGATCACCAAGCAGCTGAACAAGTTGGTGGAAGTTGTGAAGGTGGTGGATCTGTCTGAGTCTGCCCACGTTGAGCGCGAGCTGATGCTTGTCAAGGTGAGGGCAACCGGCAAAGAACGCGAGGAAATGAAACGCATGGCTGACATTTTCCGCGGACGCATCATTGACGTGACCGACACGACTTACGTAATCGAACTGACCGGCACCCAGGCCAAGCTCGATTCCTTTGTCGGCGCCATTGATGCCGGGCTGATTCTCGAAACCGTGCGCTCCGGAATCTGCGGCGTTGGTCGTGGCGATCGGGTATTGAAAGTTTAATGCGGGGGATAGTGCAGGCCACCCCGGCCGGCACCCTCCCGCGATTTGCTCCTCTTTTGTCAGAAAGGCATGAAATGAAGGTTTTTTACGATAAGGATGCGGACCTCTCCCTGATCAAGGGCAAGCAGGTGACTATTGTTGGTTATGGCTCCCAGGGCCACGCCCACGCCCAGAACCTGAAGGAGTCCGGTGTCAATGTGACCGTCGGTCTGCGCAAGGATGGCGCTTCGTGGAGCAAGGCCGAGAAGGCTGGCCATAAGGTTCAGGAAGTAGCTGACGCCGTCAAGGGTGCAGATGTCGTCATGATTCTGTTGCCGGACGAGTCCCAGCCCGATGTCTACAAGAACGACATCGCCCCGAACATCAAGCAGGGCGGCACCCTGGCGTTTGCCCACGGCTTCAACGTTCACTACAACCAGATCGTCCCCCGCGCCGACCTGGACGTGATCATGATCGCCCCGAAGGGCCCCGGCCACACCGTGCGCTCCGAGTACCTCAAGGGTGGCGGTGTGCCGACCCTGATCGCCGTCTACCAGGACAAGTCCGGCAAGGCACGCGACATCGCCCTGTCCTACGCTGCTGCCAACGGCGGCACCAAGGGTGGCGTGATCGAGACCAACTTCCGCGAAGAAACCGAAACCGACCTCTTCGGCGAGCAGGCTGTGCTCTGTGGCGGCGCTGTCGAGCTGGTTAAAATGGGTTTCGAAACCCTGACCGAAGCTGGCTATGCTCCGGAAATGGCCTACTTCGAGTGTCTGCACGAGCTGAAGCTGATCGTTGATCTGATGTACGAAGGCGGCATCGCCAACATGAACTACTCCATCTCCAACAACGCGGAGTATGGCGAGTATGTAACCGGCACTGAAGTCATCAATGAGCAGTCCCGTGTTGCCATGCGCAATGCACTGAAGCGCATCCAGACCGGCGAGTACGCCAAGATGTTCATTCTGGAAGGCAAGACCAACTACCCGGCCATGACTGCTCGTCGTCGTCTGAACGCCGCTCACCCGATCGAAGTGGTCGGCGAACAGCTGCGTGACATGATGCCGTGGATCAAGGCCAACAAGCTGGTTGACCAGTCCAAGAACTGATCAGGTCTGCCTTGATTAGCGCACGGGGGACGAAAGTCCCCCGTGTCGTTTTCGGGGCCTGATGCTTTTTCCTGCGTTACAATCGCATTCGACTTTACCCATCGCCCCTGTCCATGGCCGATCTGCAATCCCGCAAGCCCCTGCTCAACCCGGAACGGCGTCGCCGGGGTATCTATATTCTTCCCAACCTGTTCACGACGGCAGCGCTGTTTGCCGGTTTCTACGCCATCGTGCAGGCAATGAACGGCCTTTATGAGCAAGCCGCGGTGGCTATCTTCATCGCGATGGTGCTAGACGGCCTGGATGGCCGCGTGGCGCGTCTGACGCGCACCCAGAGTGCCTTTGGCGCCGAATACGACTCCCTGTCGGACATGGTTTCCTTTGGCGCGGCTCCTGCGCTCATCGTGTATGAATGGGCGCTCAAAGGCATGGGCAAGCTGGGCTGGATGGCAGCCTTCATCTACTGCGTTGGCGCTGCGCTGAGATTGGCGCGCTTCAACACCAACATTGATGTCGTCGACAAGCGCTATTTTCAGGGGCTTCCCAGCCCGGCTGCCGCGGCGCTTGTTGCGGGTCTCGTCTGGGTTGTCATCGACAACGGCATTGCCGGCCCGGACGTGCGCTGGTATGCGTGTGCTCTGACGATCTTCGCCGGCGTGTCGATGGTGAGCAACGTGCTGTTTTACAGTGGTAAGGAGATCAACCTTCGCCGCAGCGTTCCCTTCATTGTCATCATTGCCTTCGTGCTGGGCTTTCTGCTGGTATCCAGCTATCCGCCGGGCGTCTTGTTCGGGCTCTTTCTCTGCTATGCGGTTTCCGGCTATGTGCTCGGTTTCTGGGGCTGGCTGAAGGGGCGCAAGCGCAGCAGTGCGGTTGCCGAGCCTGAAAAACCTGATTTATAGTCTTTCGACTTTCGACGACGGGAGCCTGCATTCAGGGGCTCTGGCGCTCTGCATACATCACCCAGTTTCCGATTTGTTCCCGCCGGATTGAACGGCCGGGAGATCGCTCAATCCAATTAGACAGACCCCGGCAGGAGCTCATCATGAACGACCAGTTGATCATTTTCGACACGACCTTGCGCGACGGCGAACAAAGCCCCGGTGCATCGATGACGCGGGATGAGAAGCTGAGGATCGCCCGTCAGCTGGAGCGCATGAAGGTCAATGTGATCGAGGCGGGATTCGCGGCTGCGTCCAATGGCGACTTCGAGGCGGTTCGTGCTGTGGCGGAGGCGATCAAGGATTCGACGGTCTGTTCGCTCGCGCGTGCCAACGAACTGGACATTCGCCGGGCCGGTGAGGCCATTCGTCCGGCAGCCTCGAAGCGCATTCATACCTTCATTGCCACCAGCCCCATCCACATGGAGAAAAAGCTGCGCATGTCGCCCGACCAGGTTGTCGAGCAGGCAGTGAAGGCGATTGGCTGGGCGCGTGAATACACGGACGACATCGAGTTTTCGGCTGAGGATGCCGGTCGTTCGGAAATTGATTTTCTGTGCAGGATCTTCGAGGAGGTCATCAAGGCCGGTGCGACGACCATCAACGTGCCGGATACGGTGGGCTACAACGTTCCCGAGCAGTTCGCCGCCACGCTTCGGACGCTGATCGAGCGTGTGCCGAATTCCGATAAGGTTGTGTGGTCGGTGCATTGTCATAACGATCTTGGCCTTGCCGTTGCCAATTCGCTTGCGGCTGTTCGCGCTGGAGCGCGTCAGGTCGAGTGTACGGTGAATGGCCTTGGCGAGCGCGCAGGCAATGCGTCGCTGGAAGAGATTGTCATGGCGGTACGTACCCGTCGGGACATTTTCGAGTGCGATACGCGTATCGATACGACGCAGATCGTGCCGGCCTCGAAGCTGGTGTCCGGGATCACCGGTTTTCCGGTGCAGCCCAACAAGGCGATTGTCGGAGCGAACGCCTTTGCCCACGAGTCGGGCATCCACCAGGATGGTGTGCTCAAACACCGTGAAACCTACGAGATCATGCGCGCCGAGGATGTGGGCTGGAGCGCCAACAAGCTTGTGATGGGCAAGCATTCGGGCCGCAATGCCTTCCGCTCGCGTCTTCAGGAACTGGGTGTGGTGATCGAGTCCGAGGAGCAGCTGAACAATGCTTTTGCCCGTTTCAAGGCGCTAGCCGACAAGAAGCATGAGATTTTCGACGAAGATCTGCAGTCGCTCATGAGCGATGACAGTTCGGAGCCGCAAGAGCATTTCCGACTGGTATCGTCGGCTTTCCATTCCGAAACCGGTGAAACGCCGTGCGCGCGGGTAACCCTGTCTGTGGATGGGCGGGAGCAGAAAGTTGAATCCTGTGGCTCGGGTCCGGTTGATGCTGCTTTCAAGGCGATCGAGAGTATTGCCGACAGCGGTGCTCAGTTGCTGCTGTACTCGGTCAATGCGATTACCACCGGTACCGATGCGCAGGGCGAAGTGACCGTACGTCTTTCGAAGGACGGTCGCGTGGTGAATGGGCAGGGGGCCGATACGGACATCATCGTCGCATCGGCCAAGGCCTATCTCAATGCGCTCAACAAGTTGCAGGGGAGCACTGAGAGGCTGAACCCTCAAGTTTGAGGGTCAGGCAGGCGCAAGTGGATTGCTCAGGTTTCGCGCTGCGAGGCCTGAGCCAGTCGTGACGGTGCGGTGTTGCGGGCGTAGAACATCGTGGCCATGAAGAAAATCACGCTCAATACGGCCTCCGCCAACGCCAGTGCGTTGCCGGGGGCCGCGTCATTTGTGCGGATCACGCCTTCTGTCAGGTAGAGCAGGATCATCATCGTGCTCCACTGGTATGTGTAGCGATTGCCGCGCAGGATGCCGAACAGCGCGAACATCAGGGGCAGCACTTTCAAGGTCATCCAGGAGCCGCCGGGGCGCAGCGGCGCCAGGATCGCCTCCCAGGCGAGACAGAGGGCGATCAGTGCCAGAAGGCTGATGCTGGCAATCAGGGACAGGGTTTTTGGTTTCATCGGGTGGAGAGCTTCAAGGCGGTTTCTGCAAGGCGTTTGCCGAGGGCGACGGCGAGCCGTTTTTCCTCGTCGGTGAGGCTGGTATTGTTCTCGTTGCCGGCAACGTGAGTCGCACCGTAAGGTGAGCCTCCGCTTTGGGTCCGGGTCAGGTCGGGTTCCGAGAAGGGCAGGCCAAGAATCAGCATGCCATGGTGAAGCAGCGGCGTCATCATCGACAGCAGGGTGCTCTCCTGGCCGCCGTGCTGGCTTGCCGATGAGGTGAAGACAGAGGCTGGCTTGCCGGCAAGCGCGCCGGAAAGCCAGGGGCCGGCGGTTCCGTCGAGAAAATATTTCATGGGTGCTGCCATGTTGCCGAAGCGCGTGGGGCTGCCGAGGGCGAGACCGATGCATTCCTCGAGATCCTGCGCCTCGGCGTAGGGGGCGCCGCTGTCAGGGATATCGGCTTCGGTTGCTTCGCAGACGGTGGATATTCGTGGTACGGTCCGCAGCCGCGCGGCGGCTCCGGGCACGGAATCGATGCCGCGGGCGACGAGTTCGGCAAGCGCACGAACCGAGCCGCGGTGGCTGTAGTAGAGAACGAGTACTTCCTGCATGGTTGGGCCTGTGAGACGGAAAGGCATTATACGTAAATGAACTCCCGCCCTGATTCCGGAGACGATTTCCGGCAGCGTGTTTCGGGGTTGGCGGTGTCTGTCCGCCATCTTCTGGTGGCGATCTGGCGGCGTTTCCGGGAGGGCCATTGTGCCCAGGTCGCCGCAAGTCTGGCTTTCACCACGCTGCTTTCGCTGGTGCCATTCGTTACCTTGGTGGCAGTCGTGTCGAGCAAGTTTCCCCAGTCTGCACATCTGGATGCCGCATTGCGGGGCTTTCTGCTTGATAACCTCCTGCCTGACAAGGCTGGCAAGGTGATCGCAGGCTATGCGATCCAGTTTAGCCAGAAGGCGACAAACCTGACGATTGCCGGCGCATTTGCCCTGGTTGTAACTGCAGTTTTATTGATGAAGACCATCGATCAGGTGCTCAACCAGATCTGGATGGTTCGCAGTCGTCGTCCGTGGGCGACCCGTCTGGCTGCGTACTGGATGGCCTTGTCTTTCGGGCCGATCCTGCTGGCTGGCGGCGTGTTTCTCGCCAGTGCCATGCTGAGTATGTCGTTGAATATCGTGAACGAGCCCGTCTGGCTTGAAGCGGCAGGGCTGCGGTTTATCTCGGTGGCGGTGCTGAGTGGTGTTTTTGCAATGCTCTACTACGCCGTGCCGCATTGCAGTGTGCGTCTTGGTGATGCGGTGGTGGCGGGCGTCCTGGCGGCTGTCGGGCTGTCGGTCATGCAGCGGCTGTTCAGCTTTTATCTGATTCATTTTCCGAGCTACACGCTGGTGTATGGCGCGTTTGCCGCAGTGCCGATTTTCCTGTTGTGGCTGTACCTGTCGTGGATCGTGATTCTGCTCGGGGCGGTGGTGGCGGCGGTACTGCCTGAGCGTAATCTGCGCCGCCGCCCCTTGCCGGTGTTTCCGGGGCGACGTCTTTATGTCGCGCTGCAGATAATTGCCGAGCTCGTCGAAGCGCAGCGGGAGGGAGGGCAGCGTGATGTGGATGTGTTGGCGGACGCGGCCCGTTGCGGGCATGGCGAGGTTCGTGAGCTGCTCGAAGTTCTGGAGTGCGCGAGGATTGCTGCGCGCAGGGAAGACGGGGGCTGGCTGCTGGCGCGAGCCGCGGAGGATGTTCTGCTTGCCGAGGTTGCCCGCTTGTTTGCGTGGAATCTGCCCGCTTCGGCCAGCCTTCCTGTTGCGGGCACCGAAGCGGGAATTGATTCACGCTGGCGTGATCTGGTGAGTGCCCTGGATGCCGCGGCGGCGATTCCGATTGACACGCTGGCCACGAAGCGGACCTGACGTCGCTTATAGGGGGTAAGGGTCGATCTCGTACTGGAAAAGCTCTATCGCCGGGGTCTGCATGTCAAGGCTGAGCAGGCGCCCCTGTGCGATATACAGGCGCTGGGTGTCGGAAACCAGCATGAAGCGTCGAGCGGAATACGTGCCGGCAGGAGCAAGGATTGCTTGTTGGCGTCCGAGTGCTGCGACTGGAGGCAGGACAAGCGCAGGTCGCATTGGGCGTGTTTGCTCGGCATTGCGGAAGCCGACCGACACCGGCTTGGCCGTATTGGCGAGAACCTGCAGGCCGAGTTCGACTTGTTCCGGAGTTTCGGTCCGGATCCAGCGCACGACGCAGAGTGTCCAGGGCTCTTCGTCGCCACGGCGTATTGCTATGGCGATTCCCGGCGTCAGGTTGTTCGCTGTTCCGGTGACCTGCATGATCGCGTAGCCGGTAGGGCTTTCGTTTACAACCATCCACTCGGTTGCGTAACGTGACTGGCGGGTGGAGCCAGGCTCCCGGAGCATCTTCCAGATTGCGTCCAGCCCGCTGCAGACACTTACAGCATAGCGGTTGCGACGGCGCGAGTGCTCCCGGTGGGGAGGTGACGCCCAGTATTCCCTGACTCTGCGCAGCAGCGTTGCTGTTGCGGTACGCTCAAGGCCCGGGGGAAGCCCGACTGGTGCAGGGCCGTCTCCCTCGAGTTGTTCGATCAGGGAGGTTGTTCGACGCGCCAGTTCCTCGGCCGTGAAATAAATGAGGCCTTCCACCGCAGGCGGTTCCCGGCGGTTGATCGAGATCGGCGGAGTATCCTGATCCGGGTCTATCCATAGCCACCCGAGTCCGCCTTCGCCCGGTGGGGTGTGGCGGATGAGCGTGTTTTTGGCGTTACTGGCGAGATACTCGGCCAACCAGTTGATTTCGTGACCGCTGAGGCCTTCTGGCTGGGTCGAAGAAAATGCCAGCAGGTATTTGTAGGCCCGAAGCGTGGTGTCTGGAATGCTGCCGGGTTTGCTGTCGGCCGTCGCCTCGGAACGACTGCCGAGAAAGAATGCATGGGCACGCAGCCAGAACTCGAAGGGCGCGCTGTTGCCCGCAAGGTGCGCAATCGTGAGTTGTTCGCCCAGAATTTCCAGGGCCTTCGCACTGATTGTCTCCGGGTTGCGGCGCATGGTTCGCACGAGGCGATGGCGCACTTCGGCAAGCACTTCTTCGTAGCCGGCGGCCACCTTGCCAAGAGCGGCCACCAAACGTGTCGCTGCGCGGTGCAGGTTGACGGTGAGCGGCAGCGGTGCGCTGGCGAAGCGTTCGCGAAACAGGCGACTTATAGCCAGCGCGCGCGTATGCAACAAGTCGATGCAGCGATGGAACTGGTTGCGGCTGATTTCCGGGCGCCCGAGTTCGTCGAGGTGACGGACGAGTGCAGCCAGCTCCAGATCCGCGTCGGCGGAAAGTTCTGTAGCGAGCCAGTCGAGGACTGGAGCTGTGCGGTCGGAATGGGGGGAGTCGGCGACGCTCATTGCCTGCGGTATTTCGAAGCTAGACAGATATTGTAATTAAGTTCCCGGAAATCATGTGCTCTGAATGACCGCCGAAGGGCGTACCGGGTGTCGTGCCGGTGGAGGTGCCGCCGGCTTGCTGTTCCAGACGCAATTTGCACGCGGGATTTCTTGCTGTTTTCCGGTTCGTGATTTATGATCCAACGTTTTTCCAATTCCATCGGATCAGGAACAGTTATGGTTGTTATTCGTCTTGCCCGCAGTGGTTCCAAGAAGCGCCCTTTCTACAACATCGTTGCCGCCGATTCCCGCAATCGTCGTGACGGCCGTTTCATCGAGCGCGTTGGCTACTACAACCCGGTTGCTTCCGGCAACGAAAAGGGTCTCGTCGTGAACGTCGAGCGTCTTGCTTACTGGCAAGGTACCGGCGCCCAGCTGTCTGATACCGTCGCTCGTCTGGTCAAGCAGTCAGCCAAAGCAGCAGCCTGATCCGTCTGGCTTCGCGTGCAGAATGATCTTGCTTCAACTGAATCGCCGATGATTGTTCTTGGGCGAATTGCGGCTCCCTTCGGGGTCTCCGGCTGGCTCAAGGTCCATCCCTTCGGGGATGATCCCTTGTCCTGGAAAAAGATGCCCCAGTGGTGGTTGGGCGTCGATCCGGACGGCAAGGAGTGGGTTCCTCATACCCTCAGCGGGTGCAAGGAACACGGCAAGGGTGGCGTCGTTGCAGCCTTTGTCGAGGTGCCTGATCGCAATGCCGCCGAAGCTGTCACGGGATATTACATCGCTGCTCCGCGGGAAGCTTTGCCGGCGCCCGACCAGGATGAGTACTATTGGGCCGACCTCGTCGGTTTGACTGTACGTAACGCGTCTGGGCTTGTGCTTGGCACTGTCAGTGGCTTGTTGTCTACCGGCGCGCACGATGTGCTGCAGGTGCAGGACGGTGAGACCGAGCGGTTGATTCCGTTTGTTGCACATTATGTGACTGCCGTTGATGTGGCGGCGCGTTGCATCACCGTCGAATGGGAAGCTGACTGGTAATGACTGTAATGGGCCGCAAGGCTTACGACGTCGTTACGTTGTTTCCAGAAATGTTTTCCGCGCTGTCGGGTTTCGGTATTACCGGCCGGGCGCGGGAGCGTGGGCTCTACGAGCTCAACTGCTGGAATCCCAGGGATTTTGCCGAAGATCGCCATCGTACGGTCGATGATCGTCCTTATGGCGGCGGTCCGGGTATGGTGATGCTGCCGCTGCCACTCGAGAAGTCGATTGTTGCGGCGAAAGCTCGGCAGAACGCTTCAGTCGGCGCGGCAGGCAAGGTTATCTATCTGTCTCCTCAGGGACGTCCGCTCGATCATCGGCGGGTTCTTGAGTTGGTTGCAGAGCCCGCGGTGATTTTGCTGTGCGGTCGTTATGAAGGTGTTGATCAGCGTTTGATTGAGCGCTGTGTCGACGAGGAGATCTCCCTCGGTGATTTCGTCCTCTCTGGCGGCGAGCTTCCGGCGATGGTTTTGCTGGACGCGATGATTCGGCAATTGCCGGGCGCGTTGAATGACGAAGACTCAGCGGTCGAGGATTCTTTTGTGGATGGTCTGCTGGATTGTCCGCATTACACCCGACCCGTCGTATACGAGGGAATGGCAGTACCGGATGTGCTGTTGTCAGGCAATCACGCTGAAATTCGGCGTTGGCGTCTGCAGCAGTCTCTTGGTCAGACTCGCTTGCGGAGGCCGGATCTGTTGGCTGGCCGCACGTTGAGCAAGGAAGAATTCCGGCTGCTGGAAGCATTCCGGCAGTCAGAACAGAAGGTGGAAAGCTAGTTTTCTGCTTTCATAAAAAAGGCGTGTACCAGGTGGCGACCTGCTCTGCACGAACGGCCCAAGGCCTTATTATTTTTTGGAGTTACGCATGAACCTCATTGATCAGCTGGAACAGGAAGAAATCGCCCGTCTTACCCAGGGCAAGGCAATCCCGGAATTCGCTCCTGGCGACACCGTGATTGTTCAAGTCAAGGTGAAGGAAGGCACGCGCGAGCGTCTGCAGGCTTACGAAGGCGTTGTCATTGCCAAGCGTAACCGCGGTCTCAACTCCGGCTTCATCGTTCGCAAGATCTCCTCCGGCGAAGGTGTGGAGCGTACGTTCCAGACCTACTCTCCGCTGGTTGCCAGCATCGAAGTGAAGCGTCGCGGTGATGTGCGTCGCGCCAAGCTTTACTATCTGCGTAGCCGCTCCGGCAAGTCGGCGCGGATCAAGGAAAAGCTGGACTACAAGTCCTTTGCTGCAAAGGCTGCTGCCAAGGCTTGATTCCTGGTGGTGCAAAGGAAAAACGGAACCTCGGTTCCGTTTTTTTTCGTGTGCAGTCCGGGAGTTTTCCGGTTTGCCCGCCGCTTCCGGCGGGCTGGACATGGAATTATTTCGCGCGCTTGTCTTGCTCGATGAGTGCGTATGCCGAGTGGTTGTGAATCGATTCGAAGTTCTCGGATTCGACCACGAAGGCGTCGATGCGCGGCTCACTGTTCATCACGCCAGCAACGTCGCGGACCATGTCTTCGACAAACTTGGGGTTGTCGTAGGCGCGTTCTGTAACGTATTTTTCATCCGGGCGCTTGAGCAGGCCGTAGAGTTCGCAGGATGCCTGGGCTTCGACCATCTGCACCAGCTCTTCAATCCACAGGTGGTCGTTGGTGGTGGTGGTGACGGTGACGTGGGAGCGCTGATTGTGGGCGCCGTAGGCTGAGATTTTCTTGGAGCACGGGCACAGGCTGGTGACCGGAACCACAACTTTCATGGTGAACTCGTAGATGCCGCCGGCACGGATTTCACCGATGAAGGTGACTTCGTAGTCCATCAGGCTTTGCACGCCGGAAACCGGGGCGGCCTTGTTGATGAAGTAGGGGAAGGTCATTTCGACGTGGCCGGTTTCGGCCTCGAGCTTTTGCACCATTTCCCGCAGCATCGGCTCGAAGGATTCGACCGAGATCTCGCGTTCGTGGCTGTTGAGGATCTCCACGAAGCGGGACATGTGGGTGCCCTTGAAGTTGTGCGGCAGACCAACGTACATGTTGAAAACGGCGATGGTGTGTTGCACCCCTCCGTTTTTGTCCTGCACTTTTACGGGATGGCGAATGGACTTGATGCCAACCTTGTTGATGGCCAGCTGGCGGGAATCCGCTGAACTCTGGACGTCCGGAATGGGGGTGGGGGCTTCACACGTGGTCATGACTGTTCTCGGTAGGTCTCGTTGGGGAGTGGGGCTCTAAGGCCCCTCGATAGGTTTGATCCTATCATTCCCGACAAAAGCACTCAACTATTCGGCCGATAGGCCTTTTCAATGTTCTTCAGGATGCCTGCGGCGTCGAGACCGATTTCGGCAAGGAGCTGACTCTGGTCGCCGTGGTCGATGAAGCGATCGGGCAAACCCAGCTGCAGCAGGCGTACTGGGCTGCCGGCTGCCTGGAGGACGCGAGCAATTTCCGAGCCGGCGCCGCCGATCACCGCGTTTTCTTCGAGGCTGACCAGCAGTTCATGTGTGCTGGCGAGTTCGAGGATGAGATCCTGGTCGATGGGTTTCACGAAGCGCATGTTGGCGACCGTGGCATCGAGCTGTTCGCCGACCTGCAGGGCCTGGCCGAGAAGACTGCCGAAGGCGAGCAGCGCAGTGCGCTTGCCTTTGCGGCGGATTTCGCCCTTGCCGATGGGAAGCAGGCTCATTGCGGTTTCGGGCTTGGCGCCCAGGCCACCGCCGCGCGGGTAGCGGACGGCAGTGGGGCCGTTGTGCTGGTAGGCGGTGTGGAGCATCTGCCGGCATTCGTTCTCGTCAGCGGGGCAGAAGATCGTCAGATTGGGAATGCAGGCCAGGAAGGAAAGATCGAAGGCGCCGTGGTGGGTGGCTCCGTCGGCGCCGACCAATCCGGCGCGGTCGATGGCCATCATCACCGGCAGGTTCTGCAGCGCGATGTCGTGGATGAGCTGATCGTAGGCGCGCTGCAGGAAGGTGGAGTAGATCGCCACCACAGGCTTGAAGCCTTCGCAGGCGAGGCCGCCGGCGAAGGTCAGGGCGTGCTGCTCGGCGATACCTACGTCGTAGTAGCGATCGGGGTATTCGTGGGCGAAACGGACCATGCCCGAGCCTTCGCGCATTGCCGGTGTGATGGCAACCAGGCGTTTGTCGATGGCGGCCATGTCGCACAGCCAGTCGCCGAAGACCTGGGTGTAGGTGAGCTTGCCGCCACCTTTGGCATCCCCCCCGGTGGCAATGCCGGCGGTATGGTCGAATTTGGATACGCCGTGGTAGAGGATCGGGTCGGCCTCGGCCAATTTGTAGCCCTGACCCTTGCGGGTGATCACGTGCAGGAACTGGGGCCCCTTGAGGGTGCGCAGATTCTGCAGGGTGGGGAGCAGGGCTTCAAGGTCGTGGCCGTCGATGGGGCCGATGTAGTTGAAGCCAAATTCCTCGAACATGGTGCCGGGCATGACCATGCCCTTGACGTGCTCTTCGGTGCGGCGGGCCAGTTCGATGACCGGCGGCGGCAGGGTTTCGAGGACGCGTTTGCCGATCTTGCGGGCGCCGTTGTAAAGGCGGCCGGACAGCAGCCGGGAGAGGTGCTTGTTGAGGGCGCCCACCGGCGGTGAGATGGACATCTCGTTGTCGTTGAGAATGACCAGCAGGTTGGTGTCGTGGATGTCACCGGCGTTGTTGAGTGCCTCGAAGGCCATGCCGGCAGTCATCGCGCCGTCTCCGATCACGGCGATCGCGCGACGGTCTTCGCCGCGCAGGCGGGCTGCTTCGGCCATGCCGAGCGCGGCAGAGATCGAGGTGGATGAGTGTGCTGTGCCGAAGGTGTCGTAGGGGCTTTCGCTGCGCCGCGGAAACCCGGACATTCCCTGGTACTGGCGCAGGCTGGCCATGCCCTTCCTGCGGCCGGTGAGCACCTTGTGAGCGTAGGTTTGATGGCCGACGTCCCAGACGATGCGGTCTTCGGGGGTATTGAAGACGTAGTGCAGTGCGATGGTGAGCTCAACCGTGCCCAGGTTGGACGACAGGTGACCACCGGTGCGGGATACGGAATCGATCAGGAAGTGGCGCAGCTCGTTGGCCAGGGTGGGAAGTTCGTCCGGCTCAAGCTTGCGCAGGTCTGCGGGCGACGCGATCCTGTCCAGCAGGCTGGTGCGGGGTTGGGCTGGCTGCGTTGCGTGAGGCATTCCGGGTTACCGGGTGGTTGATCGGTGTTGTTCGAGTTGCGCCTGGCCGGCTTCAGAACTGGCGGCGGACGATGTAGCGCGTCAGTTCCGCGAGGCGCTGGCTGGCATCGCCGAAGGCGGCGAGGCGGCCGAGGGCTTCTGCGCACATTTCTTCGGCCAGCTCGCGGGCGCGGTTTACGCCAAGCAGGCTCACGTAGGTGGGCTTGTCGTTGGCGGCGTCCTTGCCGGCAGTCTTGCCGAGGGTGGCGGTGTCGGCTTCGGTGTCGAGGATGTCGTCCACCACCTGGAACAGCAGGCCGATAACCTTGCCTACATGGTCGAGGGAAGCCATTTCATCATCGCCGAGCCGGCGGCCGCATTGTACGCCAAGGTTGATCGAAGCCCGGATCAGCGCACCGGTTTTGTGGATGTGCATGAACTCCAGTTCGGCGAGACTGAGCTGGACGCCGACCGCGGCCAGGTCGATGGCTTGCCCGCCGCACATGCCGCGGGAGCCCGAGGCGAGGGCGAGCTGGCGGATCATGGCGATCTGACCCTGGGGATCGTCGCACACCGGCGCGTCGGCTATGTGCAGGAAGGCCTGGGTCTGAAGTGCGTCGCCCACCAGCAGTGCGGTGGCTTCGTCGTATTCGACGTGAACGGTGGGCTTGCCGCGGCGCAGGACGTCGTCGTCCATGCAGGGCATGTCGTCATGGACCAGCGAATAGGCGTGGATCATCTCGATGGCGCAGGCGACCCTGTCGAGGCGTTCGGGCGTGGCACCGCTGAGCTGGCCCGCAGCATGTACGAGCAGCGGACGGACCCGCTTGCCGCCGCCCAGCGCGGCGTAGCGCATGGCTTCATGCAGGCGGGCGGGCGCGATGTCGGCGGCCGGGAGCGCGCGGTCGAGGGCGGTTTCGGTGCGCTGCTGGATGTCGCTCATCCATTGACTGAAGGTGACGGCGGTCATGGCTGGGTGTCTCCTGGTGTGACGTCGGCTTCGAGTACCCGGATGGTTTGCTCGGCCTTGGTGAGTTGACCCTGGCATTGGCGGAGCAAAGCGGTGCCGCGCTCGTAAGCAGCGAGTGCCTGCTCGAGCGGCAGTTGTCCGTTTTCCATCTGCTGGACGATGGATTCCAGTTCGGTGACGGCGGATTCGAAGCTGGCTGATTTACTTGAAGGTGTCTTGACCATGTTGACCTGACCGTACGCGGCCGGAATCGGGGTGAGGCAAACCGTAAAAATAGCCTATCGCCGGGCTTTAGGTCAAACCGGTAATATCATATAATGCTCGGCTTTACGTTTCGGGCTTTCGCTTTGAATCAGGGGGTTCGGGATGTCTGACATCGCCTCTCAGGCACTTCTTTCGTCGGCAGTCTCCCAATTGCCGGTTTCTTGGTATTCGGACGAAAAGCTTTTCGAACTGGAGAAGCGTCTCCTCTTCGATGCCGGTCCTGGCTACGTCGGTCATGAGCTGATGGTGCCGGAGGCCAATCAGTTCCGCTCGCTCGAATGGCTGGACCATTCAAAGACGCTGATCAACCGGGACGACGGTTTTTACCAGATGTCCAACATCTGTCGTCATCGTCAGGCAATCATGCTGCAGGGCTCGGGTGTGGCCGACCGGAACATCGTGTGTCCGATCCACCGCTGGACCTACAACCCGGATGGCTTGCTGATTGGTGCGCCGCATTTTCCGGAAAAGCCCTGCCTCGACCTGCAGCGCGACAAGCTCGAGCGCTGGCAGGGACTGTTGTTCAAGGGGCCGCGCTCCGCGAACGCAGATCTGGCGGGCATGCAGGTGGCTGGCGAACTGGATTTCTCCGGTTACAAACTCGATAAAGTCGAGATCCACGAGTGCAATTACAACTGGAAGACCTTTATCGAGGT
>NZ_JAOAUU010000138.1 GCF_030157465.1 Zoogloea sp. | reverse complement strand
GCCCCACAGCACGAAGGCGTCGGCCTGCTCGATGTCGTCGTAGCAGCCCATCGGCTCGTCCATGCCGAAGGTGCGCATGAAGCCGGTTACCGCCGAAGCCATGCAGTGGCGGGCGTTGGGGTCGAGGTTGTTGGAGCGGAAGCCGGCCTTCATCAGCTTGGAGGCGGCGTAGCCTTCAAAGATGGTCCATTGGCCGGAGCCGAACATGGCGACCGAGCCCGGGCCTTCGGCCTTCATGGCGGTCTTCCACTTTTCGGCCATGATGTCGAAGGCCGCATTCCAGCTGATCGGGGTGAACTCACCGTCCTTGCTGTACTTGCCATCCTTCATGCGCAACAGCGGCCGCGTCAGGCGATCCTCGCCGTACATGATCTTCGACAGGAAGTAGCCCTTGATGCAGTTGAGACCCCGGTTCACCTGGGAATCCGGATCGCCCTGGGTGGCCACCACGCGGCCGTCCTGCACGCCCACCAGCACCGAACAGCCGGTGCCGCAGAAACGGCAGGGTGCCTTGTCCCAGCGCACCTTGCTGTCACCGGCCGGGGCCGCCCCGTCCTTGGGAGCAGCCAGCACCGGGATGGAGATGCCGGCCGTGGCTGCGGCGGTGGCGATCGCCTGGGTCTTGATGAATTCGCGTCGGTTGATGGTCATGATTGAGCGTCCTCGCAGGGGGATTTCAGGGCTTGCGCTTGATTCGAAAACGGGGCGTCACTGGTCGGGACGTCATCAAGCATGGCGTCGCAGTGTTCGTAGGCCAGGGTCGCGGCGAGCACTTGCGGCACGCGATGCAGGGCGATGAGGGTGTCGGACATGGCCGCGCCATCAGCATCCTCGACGGTCACGACGAGCTTGCCGTCGTCCGACATGCCATGGCATTCGACGCCGGGATAGGCGGCAAGGGCGGCTTCGGCTTCAGCGCGGGTTTCCGGGCGGATGCGCAGCACGAGACTGACGATGTTCATGGGAGCTCCGGGGCGGGGTTGAGAACCGTGCGCGTTACCGCCACCACGGGACAAGGGGCAATGCAGGCGCCGCAGCCGTTGCACGCGGCGTTATCGACTTCGGGCAGCGGCGCGCCGCCGATGCGCGGGCGAAAACGGATCGCGCTCACGTCGCACATTTCGCCGCACACGCGGCAATCGACGTTTTGCGCCGCCAGGCAGCCTTCGCTGATGGCAATGCCGAAGGACCAGGGCCGTGCGGCGGTGTCGCGACCGATGGCGCCCGTGGCGCAGGCGCGCGAACAATCGCCGCAAAAGGTGCACGCGGCCGCGGTGAAATCGGCTTCTGGATAGCCGCCCGCTCCGCGCATCAGCAGGCCGGTCGGGCAGGCCTTGACGCAGTCGTCGCAGCGGGTGCAGGCGTCGAGAAAAGCGGCTTCGATAGTGCTCCACGGCGGCCGAAACGGCGCCGGGCCGGGCGTTCGAGCACCCAGGAAGCGACGGCGGGAAACATCCATTTTCGGCTCGTGGTTATTGCAAAACGGAATGATGCTATACCCCACGATAGAAAGAAACCTTGATCTGCGCGAAGGAAATCGATGTTGCAATGCCGCATCGTCAGTTACGACATCGAGCACCCGATATAAAGCCGCCGATCTATAACCTTAGTCTTATTATGGGAATAGGAAGAGCTGGCTGAAGGGCAGTGCCTCATGGACGAAAACTTTGCAGCGCTTACGCATGCCGACTTTCAAAGCGTGTTTGAAAGCGCGCCGGATCACTATCTCGTCCTGAACCCGCAGTTCGTCATCGTCGGGGTCAGCCGCGCCTACACCAGCGCCACCATGACGCAGCGGGCCGACATCGTCGGAAGGAGCATCTTCGACGTGTTTCCCGACAACCCCGACGCCCCCTTGGCCGACGGAGTGCGCAAGCTGCGGGTGTCGCTCCAGCGCGTGGCCCGGACCCTCAGGCCGGACGCCATGCCGCTCCAGAAGTACGACATCCCCAACCCGCAAGCCGAGGGTGGCGGCTTCGCGCAGCGTTACTGGCGCCCCCTCAACACGCCTGTCACAGGGCCGGACGGGGGCCTGCGCTTCATCATCCACCGGGTCGAGGACGTTACGGAATTCGTGCGCCTGCAGCGGGAGGGCATTAGCCCGCGCCAGCTCGACACGGCGCTGCGCGAGCAGGCCGAAAGAATCGAAACGGAAGTCGTCACGCGCTCCCTCGAGGTGGCCGCGAACAGCGCGCAACTCAGGCAGGCCAACGAGGATCTGGCCCGCCTCAACGCCGAAGCCAACGTGAAACTGCGCCAGCTGGAGGCGAGTTTTCGCGCCACCTTCGAGCAGGCCGCCGTGGGCATCGCCCACGTGGCACCGGACGGGCACTGGCTGCGCGTCAATCAAAAACTCTGCGACATTGTCGGCTACCCGCGGGAGGCGCTGCTCAAGCTCACCTACCAGGATCTCACCTGGCCGGAAGACCTGGAGCCGGACAATCCCCTGGCCAGCGAGGTGCTGGCCGGCACGCGCCAGACGTTCACGGTTGAAAAGCGCTACATCCACAAGGCCGGCCATCTGCTGTGGATCAGCGCTACCGTCTCGCTGGTGCGCGACGATGCCGGCCAGCCGGCCTATTTCATCGCGGTGGTCCAGGACATCCAGCAGCGCAAGGAGGCCGAACTCGCCCTTGAAGAAGAGCGCGAGGTGTTCCGCAACCTCACCGACATCGCCTCGGACTACTTCTGGGAACTGGACGCCCAGTTCCGCTTCAAGGCGGTTTCGCCGGCAATCGTCCGTTCCGGACTCGATCTGGCGGGCTACATCGGCAAGAGACGCTGGGAGCTGCCCTCCTTCGGCATTTCGGACGAAACCTGGCAGGCCCACCGGGCCACGCTGGAAGCCCATCAACCCTTCCGCAATCTGGAACTGGGCGTCCTGAACATCGACGGCGAAGCCCGCTGGTTCCTGGTCAGCGGCGACCCGGTCTTCTCGCGGAACGGCGAGTTCAGGGGCTACCGGGGCACCACCCGGGACATCACCGAAAGAAAGCTGAACATGGAGCGCCTGCGCCAGCAGGCCATGGTGTTCAACTGCACCGAAGAAGGCGTGGTCATCACCGACCCCTGCGGCGGCCTCATCGAGGCCAACCCGGCCTTCGAGCGGATTTCCGAGTATTCGCTCAGCGAGATGCGCGGGCACAACATGCGCTTCATCCAGTCCGGCCTGCAGGACGCCGCGTTCTACCAGGAAATGTGGAAGTCGATCGGCGAGACCGGCAACTGGCAGGGCGAGATCTGGAACCGTCGCCAGTCCGGCGACACCTACCTGGTCTGGCTGAGCATCAGCGCGGTGCATGACGACACCGGAAAGGTCAGCAACTACGTGGGCATCTTCATCGACATCAACCGGATGAAACACCCCAAGAGCGAGCTGGAAAGGCTGGCCCACCACGATCCGCTGACCAACCTGCCCAACCGCGGGCACCTGCTCGAGCGGCTGGAACACGCCCTGAAGAGCGCCAAACGCCGCGGCGGAAAAGGCGCGGTGCTGTTCATCGACCTGGACCGCTTCAAGCCCGTCAACGACACCCTCGGCCACCAGGCCGGCGACGAGCTGCTGACCGCCGTGGCGGCGCGCCTGACCGCGCGCCTGCGCAACGCCGACACCCTGGCGCGCATCGGTGGCGACGAGTTCGTGATCGTGCTCGAAGACATTCCGGGCGCCGATGGCGTGACGGCCGTCGCGGACGAAGTCATCCGCCAGCTCGAGACGCCTTTTGTGCTCGCTGGCGGACACGAGGCCCGGATCGGCGGCAGCGTCGGCATTGCGCTGTTCCCCGACGACGGCGAAACCCCGGCACGCCTCCTCGAACGAGCCGACCAGGCCCTCTACGAAGCCAAGGCTGCCGGACGCGGCGTGCATCGACGCTGCCGCACCCCGCCCGGCGGCTGATTGCTCAGGCCTTCGGCAAGCGCCCCATCAGGTAGAACTCGTCGTTGGGGCGCATCGAGGTGAGGTTGGCCAGGCGGTTGCTCATGGCGAAGAAGGCGGTGATCGCGCCGATGTCCCACACGGCTTCGTCGTCAAAGCCGTGGGCCTTGAGCGCGGCGATGTCGGCGTCGCCGACGGCGCCCGATTCCAGTGAAAGCTTCATCGCAAAATCGAGCATGGCGCGCTGGCGCGGGGTGATCTCGGCCTTGCGGTAGTTGGTGGCCAGCTGGTCGGCCACCCGCGGGTTCTTCGCCCGGATGCGCAGGATCGCGCCGTGGGCCACCACGCAGTACAGGCAGTTGTTGGCCCCCGAGGTGGCCACGACGATCATCTCGCGCTCGGCCTTGGTGAGGCCGATGTCCTTTTCCATCAGCGCGTCGTGATAGGCAAAGAAAGCGCGAAACTCGTCCGGGCGGTGGGCCAGCGTCAAAAACACATTGGGCACGAAGCCGGCTTTTTCCTGCACGGCGAGAATTTTCTCGCGGATGTCGTCGGGCAGATCGGCGAGTTCGGGCACGGGGTAACGGCTGATCGGGCGATCGCTCATAGGTATCTCCTGTCGTTGTGTTTTCGGTGGGGCGGCGCCAGTTTAGGGCGCGCCGGCGGGCTGCGTGCCGGCCTCGCTGAAGATCGGCGGGAATGGCATGCAGTCTGGCCGAAAGCGCAATGGTGACGGCCTGCGCAAGGACGGCGGGCGCGGTTCTCAGGCGACCAGGATGGCCCGAAAGTCGTTGACGTTGGTCAGGGTCGGGCCGGTGACAAGGGCGTCGCCGAGGGCTTCGAAGAAGCCGTGAGCATCGTTGTCGTCGAGACGGCCCAGCGGGCGGATGCCCAGCGCCCACGCGCGGGCCAGGGTGTCGGGGGTGACGAAGGCGCCGGCGATCTCCTCCAGCCCGTCGACGCCGTCGGTGTCGCCAGCCACCGCAAAAACATCCGGCGCACCGTCCAGCGCCACGGCCAGCGCCAGCAGAAACTCCACGTTGCGCCCGCCGCGGCCCGTGCCGCGCACGGTCACGGTCGTCTCGCCGCCGGAGAGCAGCACGCAGGGCGCGGCCAGCGGCTGTGCGTGCCTTTTTACCTGCAGCGCAATGGCGGCCATCACCTTGCCCACGTCACGGGCTTCGCCCTCGATACTGTCGCCGAGGATCAGCGGCGTGACGCCGGCGGCGCGGGCCACGTCGGCCGCGGCCTCCAGGGCCATTTGCGGGGTGGCTACAAGATGGGTGACGACGTCGGCGAGGCGCGCATCGCCCGGCTTGAGCGTCTCGCCGGCGCCGCTTTCAAGCAGTGTGCGGGCGCCAGCGGGCAGGTCGATGGCGTAGCGGCGCACGATGTCCAGCGCGTCGGCGCAGCTGCTCGGGTCGGCCACCGCGGGGCCGGATGCAATGTCCATCGGCCGGTCGCCGGGCACGTCGGAAATCAGCAGGTTCACCACCCTCGCCGGGTGGCAGGCCGCCGCCAGCCGGCCGCCCTTGATGGCCGACAGGTGGCGGCGCACGCAGTTCATCTCCGAAATCGTCGCACCCGACTTGAGCAGCGCCCGGTTGATGGCCTGCTTGTCTTCCAGCGTGACCCCCTCGCCCGGCAGCGGCAGCAGCGCCGAACCGCCCCCCGAGATCAGGCAGATCACGAGATCGTCGGCAGTCAGCCCGCGCACCCGCTCCAGCATGCGGCCGGCGGCCTCGCGCCCGGCCGCGTCGGGCACCGGGTGGGCGGCCTCGACAATCTCGATGCGCTCGCAAGGCACGGCGTAGCCATAGCGGGTAACGACCAGGCCTTGGAGCGGGCCGGGCCAGTGGCGCTCCAGAACCTGCGCCATGGCGGCCGACGCCTTGCCGGCCCCGATCACCAAGGTGCGGCCGGCCGGCGGATCGGGCAGAAAGCGCGGGATGGACTGCTCGGGCCGGGCGGCATCGACAGCGGCGGCAAACATGCGGGCCAGCAGATCACGGGGTGGAAGATTCATGTTGGTGCGGCCTTGAAAACGGTTTCGATCATCGGAAATGGAGCCCGCGCGCGGCCAGTCCGGCCCGCACAATTCAGCCTGCGGGCGGCCAGACGCGGCCGTGGCGGCGGCAGAAATCGCGGATCAGCCAGTGCGACAGCGTGGCCTTGAGCGGAAAGGTCGTGGGCAACTGGTCTACGTGAAAGAAAGCCGCGTCCTCGATCTCGCCGGGTGCGCAGACGATTTCGCCACCGGCGTAGTTGGCCTGGTAGCCCAGCATCAGCGAATGGGGAAAAGGCCAGGGCTGACTGGCGAAGTAGCGCAGGTCGCGCACGCGGAGGGCTGTTTCCTCGAAAATCTCCCGGTGGACAGCCTCTTCGGCGCTCTCGCCGGCATCGACAAAGCCGGCCAGCACGCTGTAGAGCCCCGGCGGAAAATGCGGCGAACGGCCCAGCAGGATTTCGTCGCCCCGCTCGACGGAGACGATGACCACCGGCGACACCCGCGGAAAATGTTCGCGGCGACAGGCGTCGTTGCTGCAGGCCCGCATGATGGCCACGCTGTGCTGCGCGGTGGGCGCACCGCAGGCGCCGCAGAAGCGGTGCGAGCGGTCCCATTCGATGATTTCAAGCGCCCGCGCCAGCATGCCGCCGGCCCGCTGGGGCAGGCGGTCGAGCAGCGTCTTGGGGTCGGCAAAAACGCCACCGGGCGGCGCTGCGGCCACCTCGGGCAGATCGACGGCGTAACAGGGCCGGCCGTCGAGTTCACCCAGCACCTGCCGGGTGCCGCAATCGACCGGGCACGGGCCGACGGGAATTCCGCCATCGGCAGCCAGCAGCAGCTCGCGCCCGCGCAGCACAAACCACCAACCTCCGGCATCAAAGGCGCCGGGCAAAGATGTCTCGATCAATGGATCAAACCTCCTCGGCGGGCAGCAGACGGGCCAGCCAGGCCACGAAATCGACGGCCATGTCGCGGGTGATTTCGTGGGCGGCCGGGTAGCGCTGGTGCGTGAAGGGCACGCCAAGGCTGCCCAGCAACTCGACGCTCTGCTCGGCAAAGGCCACCGGCAGACGATCATCGAAATCGCCGTGCAGCACGAGGCCCTGAAGGCCGGCCAGGGCTTCGGCGGGGGCGATCAGCGGGCCGATTTCCGGCAGGGTGCGGCCCGAAAGCAGGCCAAAACCCGCCACGCAGTCCGGCCGGGTGAGCGCCAGCCCGGCCGCCATCACGCCGCCCTGGCTGAAGCCGGCCACCGCGGTACGCGCCGGGGCAATGCCGGTGCGCGCCTGGAGTTGGCCCACGAAATCGGCCAGCCGTTGCCGGCAGGCTTCGGCCTGGGCCGCATCGATCACCGGGCCGCTGGCGGTGAAATTGACCGCAAAGGCACAAAACGCCCCCATGCCCATCGGAAAGGGCGAGCGCACCAGCGCCACCGCCACGTGCTCGGGCATCAGCGGCACCAGGCCGGCCAGCGAGGTTTCATTGGCGCCAACCCCGTGCAGCAGGATCAACAGGGCCGACTGGCGGCCGCGGGCGGGGCTGAGGCGATAGGCGAGGCCGAGGTCTTCGACGAGGGGAGGCAGCATGAAAGGCGCGTTCATCGGGCAGGGAGCGGATCGGGAGGGAGCCCGCACCTTACCCGAAAAGTGCGCCGCCGCAGAAGCACCCCGAAGGCGCCCGCCCAGGCCTGGCGGGCGGCGCCGCGACGCCTTCAGTCAGTGGCTGGCCACCCGCAGCAGGGCCAGCACCAGCGCCCCGAGGCAGGCCTGGCTCGACAGCAACAGGCGCGGCAGCCGGTGACGCGGCACGAAGCCCACTCCGCTGACAAAACCCGCGCTCATCGACCAGAGCAGCAGCAAGGCCGCAACGTGATCGGCAACGCCCCAGCGGGTCATGGCGAGCTGCGGAAAAACCGTGAGCAGCAGCGCCAGCACGATGCCCGTGGCGAGGGACAGGAGGCGAAAGCCGGAATCCGGCTCATTGGAAATCTTGTGCTCCAAGGGGTGCTCCTTTGGCTTGGGCCCGGGGATGGGCGGTTCAGGCGACGCCGGAATCGTCGGCGCCGATCAGCAGCCGCGCGTCGCTCATGTATCGGTGGGGCGGCACTTCAAGGTTGGTCGGCGCCGGCTTGTTCTTGAAAACCCGCCCGGCAAAATCGAAGGTGGAACCGTGACAGGGGCACAGGAAGCCGCCCGGCCAGTCGGCCCCCATCGCCGGGCTGCCGGGCTCGAAAGCACTGGACGGAGAGCAGCCGAGATGGGTGCAGATACCCACCGCGACCAGGTATTCAGGCTTCAGCGAGCGGTGGGTATTGCGGGCGTAGTCCGGCTGCTGGGTGTCCACGGCGGAGGCGGGATCGGCGAGATCGGGCTCGGCCCTGGCCAGCGCGGCCAGCATTTCCGGCGTGCGGTGCAGCACCCACACCGGCTTGCCGCGCCACTCCACCACCATCAGTTCGCCGGGGGCCAGCTTGTCGATATCCACCTCCACCGGCGCACCGGCGGCACGGGCGCGTTCGGAGGGCGTCAGGCTGGCGACGAAGGGTGCCGCCGCGGCAACGACCAGCGCACCGCCCACCCCCGCGGTGGCCATCAGCAACTGGCGGCGGGAAGGGTTGCAGAGGGGATCGGGGGCACAGCAAGCAGCGCTGGATCGGGGGGTGTCGGCCATGATGATTGTCTCCATAGGGGGTGGCGGCCCCGAACATTTCGGGGCACGCATCAGCAAGGGGCAGTCAATATCCGTGCCACGCCGTCACAGCCTTGCAAACCCAATGGAATCATCGACTTGCTGTTCACGACCGGGGCGGTGATGTCTGCCATCCGGCAGATGGCAGTTACGGGGCAGCGAAACGCGCACTGCCACACTGCCAGCGCCCCGGCCCTAGCGAAGCCCGAGGGCCTGCCGGAGCTGGCCGGCGTCGCGGGCAAACTCGAGCGCCAGCACCTTGCCGTCCTGCAGGCGCAGCAGCGTGACGGCGCCGCGCTCCCGGGGCAGATCGGCGAGGCTCGCAGGCTCTCGACCGAGCCCGACCTGAAAGGGCAGCTCGCGCAGCGCCGGCAGCGCGAACATCCGCGAGATCAAGGCCGGCATGGCGCTGATATCCGCGAGGTAAACCGCGCCCAGCCGCTCCAGCACGCCAGCCGGCTGGGCGCCCAGCACTTCATTCGCAAAATCGCTGGCCGCCTTGTCGGCGGTGAACAACACGATTTTTGTGCCCGCACCGACCGACACGGTTTTGCCGTGCTGGTCTTCCAGCACCAGCGCGGGCACCTGCGTGCCGGGGACGAGAGGCGCAGCCACGGCGGCCAGGGGCAGCAGCAAGACCAGCAACAGAGAGCGTATTTTTTTCGATTTCATTCATGAACCCGATCATTGAATTTGGCTATGTTCGCGTTAAGTGTGTAATCACTCTTCCTGGCCGAGCCGCCGGGCTTGGAGAGTCTCACCTGTCGGGGGACGCGCTTTCCACACGTTGCGCGAACCTTGGTGGTTCATTCCATTCGACCGCGAACCGGTTAGCCCTTGCGGGACGGCTTTCCGGTGTATGACCTTACATCGGCCGGGTCTCGCCCCGGCGGGCGACCTTCTTCTTTGTTGTACGACAAAGAAGAAGGCAAGAAAACGTACCCCGCTGCCGCGCCCCCTTCGGGGGTTCCCTCCTTCCGGCGATGCCGTGCGGGGTCTTCGCAAACTCGCCCTTCGGGCTCAGACATGCGAAGCCCTTTTTCCGCCCGTCATCACCTCCAGTCGGCACGTCAGAGGGGACCGGAAATGCAGGTGATCAACGGTTCGTAGCTTTGTCCGGTGATCTGCGATGCGGCATCAGTAAAGGCTCGGCGTGCGTAAAAGCCCGTCTGAACCTTTGATCCGCGCACCAGCAGGCGGGGCCTTCCGG
>NZ_JAOAUU010000137.1:5351-9829 GCF_030157465.1 Zoogloea sp. | reverse complement strand
GAAAATCCGATTTATAATCAGTAGCTTGTTTTTCACTAACTCTGTCACCCGACAGCCTTCTCGGAGTGTTAGAATTCTCGTTCAGTTTTCTATGGCGTGAAAACGTATGGGAAAGTTGCGTTTAGGCTATGCCCGCGTATCGACCGACGATCAAACGACCGCACTGCAGGCGGACGCTTTGCGCCGAGCGGGGTGTCATCGCGTCTATCAGGACACCGCGAGTGGCAAGTCTGGTGTGGCCCGTCCGCAGTTGGAGGAATGCTTGGCCGACTTGCGCGAGGGCGACACCCTCGTCGTTTGGCGACTGGATCGGCTTGGGCGAAGCCTGTCTGACCTTGTGCGTATCGTCACCGAGTTGGTTGAGAAGGGGGTTGGCTTTGAGTCGCTGACAGAGAAGATCGAAACAACGAACGCATCAGGCAAGTTGATGTTTCATCTCTTCGCTGTGCTGGCTGAGTTTGAGCGAAATCTGATCCGGGAGCGTACCAAGGCCGGTCTTGCCGCAGCACGCGCGCGTGGTCGCGTTGGTGGCAGGAAGCCCAAGTTGGACGCCAAACAGATCAGGCACATTAAAGCGCTGCTGAGTGACCCGAAGACTAGCGTCACTGAGTTGGCGCGGGACTACGGGGTGTCGCGAACGACAATCTATAAGCACTGCGGTTAGCTAGCCGATAGAAATGGGAGCCCAATGAAATTCGCATACGAAGACATGAGCGACGGTCAGTTCGAGACCTTGATCGTTCTTTTGTGTCAGCGATTGCTTGGGGCTGCCGTTCAGGGCTTCGCAAAAGGGCCTGATGGTGGACGCGATGCCAAGTTCATTGGGACAGCGGAACTACACCCGAGCAAGTCGGCGCCGTGGGTCGGTACAACCATCGTCCAGGCCAAGCACACCAACGGATATAACCGTAATTTCTCTGAATCCGACTTCTTCAGTGCGACAGCAGCGAACACAGTGCTGGGCAAAGAAATTCCCCGCATCAAGAAACTGCGCGAGGCCAAGCAGCTCGATCACTATATGTTGTTCGCCAACCGTCGTCTGGCGGGCAATGCCGAAACGGAAATACGTGATTACATAGCGTCTCAATGTGGTATTCCCGCCTCGTCTATCTACCTCTGCGGACTGGAGCAACTGGAAATTTGGCTGAAGCGTTTCCCGGAGGTTGCAAGGGAAGCAGACCTCGATCCGGTTGATTCACCGTTGATCGTCAGCCCCGACGATCTGGCCGAAGTGGTGCAAGCACTGGCCCGACAGAAAGATGGTGTGGTCGCACTGCTTGACGATCCTCCGACTGAGCGCGTGACCTACGAGCAGAAGAACGTACTCAACAACATGAGTGTCGATTACGCCAAGGTGCAACGGCGGAAGTACCTGAAGGAGACCGCTCAAATTCGGGCTTTCCTGGCGGCACCGGAAAACCTCGACCTGCTGCGCATGTACGAGTCGGTTGTCGATGAATTCCAACTCAAGATCATCGCCAAGCGTAAGGACTACCAGACCTTCGACGAGGTTATGGAGTACTTGGTGGATCTGTTGTTCAACCGCGATCCTGTCTTGCGGCAGCACGCCCACAAGCGTTTGACCCGCGCCGTGCTGTTTTACATGTACTGGAACTGCGATATCGGGGAGGTAGGCGATGCTACGGCCGACCAAGCACTCTCATCCTGATCGCACTGTCATCAACGTCTCGTTGCTGTTGCTGGCTCGCCTGAAGGCTCGGCGCGTGGATGAGTACGATGCGCTGCGCAAATTTGCGAAAAAAAGTGTTGTCGGCGGTGACGTGTTGTTCTTGCCGGCACTGAATTTTCTGTATCTCATGGGCCTGATCGAATATCGCCCCAAGACCGACGCCGTGGAGTACATGGGGCCAAATGAAGCTGTCTAGACTTTATTCCAGCAAGCCTGACTTATTCGAGCCCGTGGAGTTTGTTCAGGGCTTGAACGTCGTCATGGCTGAAATTCGCCTACCGGAAAATCGAAACAAAGACACTCACAACCTCGGCAAGACCACGCTTGGGCGCTTGCTCGACTTCGGTTTTCTTGCCAAGCGCGATCCCAAGTTCTTTCTTTTCAAGCACGCCGAATTGTTCCAGGACTTCGTCTTCTTCCTGGAAATCGAGCTGGAAGATGCTTCGTTTGTGACGATCCGGCGAGGTGTGGAAGAAGCTACCAAGATTAGCTTCAAGCGTCATGAGGCCGGGCACCAGGACTTGTCAGGGTTACCGCTGGTGGAGTGGGACCACTCGGACATGCCCTTCGAGCGGGCGCGTGATCTGCTGGATGGATTGCTTGACTGGCGCGCATTAAAACCCTGGGCGTTCCGAAAAGGCTTGGGCTATCTGCTGCGCTCTCAGGACGATTTCCGCGATGTTTTTCATCTGCGCAAGTTCGCAGCTGCTCATTCGGATTGGAAGCCTTTTCTGGCTCACGTTCTCGGCTTTGACGCTCAACTCGTGGCACAGCACTATGAGAAGGAAGAGCAGCTTGCGGAGAAACAGGCCACCACGCAGACCATAAAGAACGAACTGGGCGGGTCCATTGAGGACATTAGCAAGATCGAGGGCATCCTGTTGCTCAAGCAGAAAGAGGCTGAGAAGAAGCAGAAGCTGCTCGACGCCTTCGACTTCCGCGCACAGGATAAGGACAGCACCAAGCAGTTGGTCGATGACATCGACGAGCGCATTGCGTCCCTTAATGCTGAACGCTACTCGCTCAACCAGAACAAGAAGAAGATCATTGCCTCGCTGGAAGAGGATCAGATCCTCTTCAATCCTGATGAAGCGCAGCGCCTGTTCGAGGAAGCCGGCGTCCTGTTCAAGGGACAGATCAAGAAGGATTTCCAACAGTTGATTGCCTTCAATCGGGCCATTACCGATGAGCGCCGAGGCTATCTGCAGGAAGAACGCGCGGAGGTCGAAGCTGAGCTTAAGCGCATCAATGCAGAACTGAATACCCTGGGCAAGAAGCGCTCGGAGATGCTTTCATTCCTGAGCGGAACCGATATCTTTGGCAAGTACAAGCAGGTGTCGGACGAGATGGTGACGCTGCGTGCCGACATCACTTCGCTGGAGCGTCAACGCGGCTTCCTACATCGTCTGCAGGAGCTGCGAACTGAGATCAGGGCGTTGACCGAAGAGCGTGGGCATCTGCAGACCCAAATCGAGGCGGATGTCGAGAAACAAAACTCTGATCAGAACAGCTTGTTCTCGGCAATTCGCGTGTTCTTCAGTGAGATTGTCGAAGAGGTGATTGACCGCAAGGCGCTGTTGAGCGTATCGCCGAACCAGGCGGGGCATCTAGAGTTTAGAGCGGAAATTCTTGATGAATCCGGTAATGCAACCAGCGCCGACCTTGGGCACACGTACAGAAAACTGCTGTGTATTGCCTTTGACTTGGCTATTTTGCGGGCCCACTTGGACGAAAAGTTCCCGCGCTTCGTTTATCACGACGGCGTGTTCGAATCCCTGGATGATCGCAAAAAGGAAAATCTGCTGGCGGTCATTCGTCGGTATGCTGAGCTGGGGCTGCAGCCAATTATTACGCTCATCGATTCTGATTTGCCCGTGCGTGCTGTAGATGAGGGGCAAGTGTTCTCATCTGATGAAGTTGTGATCACGTTGCACGATGAGGGAGAGCAGGGGCGACTCTTCAAAATGAAGGCGTGGTAATGGTGAAGACATGGGGTATTTGGTATTTACTCGATCTTTGTTTGAATTGGTAGGAGTGGTGCAGCGTCTGATAGCTGCTTACAGGGGGGGAATGAGTGAACGTGATGACCTTCTCGTTTCCGTAGCCAACGAGATCAAGACCTATCGAAAGGTGAGCTTCCAGAACCGACATCAGAGCATGTTGATCGTTGGCTTCATCAGTTCACGCCCGCACAGCAGTTGGCGTCCTGAAGACGGTCCCCCCGCGCGGCATCCCAGACTTTCTACTGCTGGACAGACCAATCGAGACGGTCACGGCCAGGAACTCAAGTAACGGGCAGAAGCCGCAGCCCGCATTGTTTTAGTGCTGCAGGCCAAATGGGCGAGGATGCAGGTGTCGGATTGGAAGGTTGACGAGTGTGAATGGTTGGGCATGGTATTTTCCATGGCATCCCATGATTTGTGTGCTGTAAGTTTTTGAAAAACAAAGATGTTTCCCTTTGAGAAACAATCAAGTGGGAATGATCTTCCCATGAGGCGCGAGACCCCGGCGCTGCCGGGGTTTTTGTTTTCCGGGCCGATCTATTTGTTTTATGGGCGTCGGGGGGAGAGGCGGCGATCAGATGGTCGACTCCGGTTGAAGCCGGAGTTCGGAGTTCGGAGTTCGGCGATCGGAAGCTGGCGCAGCCATGAAAAACTGAGGCCGGTGCAAGGCCGCCTCGTCGACGGTGTCGCGTTCAGCCCGGCCACACGCTGGATTCAGCGCCGCCGTCCACCTCGAGGATTTTGCCGGTGACCCAGCCGGAGGCCGGGGTGGCCAGGTAAAGGGC
>NZ_JAOAUU010000137.1:0-5251 GCF_030157465.1 Zoogloea sp. | reverse complement strand
GCCTTGGCATGCGCGATCTGTCGCAGCGAGGCCTCGCGACCGTCGGCGGTGAGCACGAAGCGCAGCAGGCCGCCGTCGTTCTCCCGGGCGATGTAGCGCTGGGCCTCCAGCGCGGCCAGCTGGGGGGCCGTCACCTCGAAGCCGGTGTAGCCGATGATTGCGTCAAGCTCGGCCAGGCTCAGCCGGTCGCGCACGCTGAGGGTGGACAGGATGAAAAAGGCCGGTTCGTCCAGCGCATGGCTGGCCAGCAGCTGGCGCAGGGCAAACAGCAGTTGATAGTGGGCCCGGCCCAGCAGGTAGCCCAGCAGGTCTTCGGTATAGCTGCACTCCGGCGGCGGGGCGGCCCCCAGGCGCACTTCCTGGCGAGGCTTGCGGGCGGCAATTGCATACTGGCCGGCCTGGTAGACCAGGGGCGGCAAGTCGCTGCGGTCATAGGCAAGCACCTCGCCGACGAAGATCACGTGGTCCCCGCCGTCGTACCGGAATGCCGTGCGGCACTGAAAACGGGCCGTGCACTGGGAGAGCAGGGGGGCCGTGCTGATTCCCATGTCCAGCGCCAGCCCGGCAAATTTGTCGCCTCCTTGCGAGGCGAAACGACCCGACAGGCTCTCCTGGTTGGCGGACAGCACATGCACGTTCCAGTGCAGGCCCTCCTCGAAGACCGGCAGGCTCCTGGCCGTCTTGGCCAGGCTCCAGAGCACAAGCGGCGGATTGAGGGACACCGAGTTGAAACTGTTGGCGGTAATCCCGACGGGCGTGTCGTCAGCGGCACGCGTGGTGATGATGGTCACCCCGGTCGTGAAGGTGCCGAGGGCTGCCCGGAAGGCTTGGGGGTCAAAGCTGGCTTGGGTCATGTCATGCCTCGCTGGGGCAGTGGGTCTTGAACACAGTATCGACAGCTCGCCCCGGCGCAGGCATCGTCCCAACGGACTAATCGCCAGGCGGTTGCGCCGGCCGCCTGTCTCATCCAATCGGACGATGGGCGGGCGGGCATCTCTTGCTAAGGTGCGAAACAGACCTGCTGGCAGGCTCGACACGCTCACCATTGCCGTGCGCCATGTGCTCATGGGCCAATCTGGCGACGCTGCGCTGCCGACCGGGCTGGCCAGACCCCATCATTTCCCCTACCCAACCAAGGTGATCCGGAGACCATGAGCACACACGACCACACCCCCGCGGCCCTGGCCAGGATGCTGGCGGCCCAGCAACAGGCCTTCAACGGTGCCGGCGCCGTCGATGCGGCCACCCGCCGCCGTCGCATCCAGGCCGCCATCGACCTGCTGGTGAAGCACTACAAGCCTCTCGTCGCAGCCATGGACGAGGACTTCGGGGGGCGCCATGCGGGCTTCTCCCTGATGAACGACGTGCTGGGCTCGCTGGCCTCCCTCAAGCATGCCCGCGACCACTTCGAGCCCTGGATGGCCCCGGAGAAGCGCCAGCCCTTCATGCCTTACGACCAGCTTGGCGCCGAAGCCTGGGTGCAGTACCAGCCCAAGGGCTCGGTGGGCATCATCGGCACCTGGAACGCGCCGCTGTTCACCCTCTTTGCGCCGCTGGCCTATGCGCTGGCGGCCGGCAACCGGGCCATCCTCAAGCCTTCCGAGATCGTGCCGCGCACGGCTGCCGTGATCGCCGACGCGGTGGCCGAGCTGTTCGATCCGCTGGAAGTGGCGGTGGTCACCGGCGGGCCCGAGATGGGAGCGGCGCTCAGCGCTCAGCCCTTCGATCACCTGGTGTTCACCGGCAGCACCGAAGTGGGCAAGGCCATCATGCGCAATGCCGCCGCCAACCTGGTGCCGGTTACCCTGGAGCTGGGCGGCAAGTCGCCGAGCATCGTCGGGCGCAGCGCCGATCTGGCCACCGCCGCCTTCCGCATCGCCGCCGCCAAGGGGGCCAACTCCGGCCAGCTGTGCGTCAATCCGGATGTGATTTACGTGGCCAGGGAGCAGCTCGAAAGCTTCGTAAGCGCCCTCAAGGACGCCTTCGCCAGCCTTTTCCCCACGGTTGAGGGCAATGGCGATCTGACCGCCGTGGTGAATGAGCGCCACCTGGCCCGCATCGAGGGCTACCTGGCCGACGCCATCGCCCGCGGTGCCCGGGTGGAATCCAGCCCGGCCGCTCCGGTGGCCGGCCGGCGCTGCCCCCTGCGCATCGTCATCGACCCGCCCGCCGACGCCCGCATCCTGCAAGAGGAAATCTTCGGCCCGGCGGTGGTGATCAAGGCTTACGACGAAGTCGGCGAAGCCATCACCGACATCAACAGCCGTCCGCGCCCGCTGGCGCTTTACTACTTCGGCGAGGATGCGACTGAGCAGCAGCGGGTGCTGGATCACACCCTCTCCGGCGGAGTCACCATCAACGAGGCCATGTTCCACGCGGCGATGCACGACGCGCCCTTTGGCGGTGTCGGCGCCTCCGGCATGGGCCATTACCACGGGCGTGAGGGCTTCATCGAGTTCAGCCACGTGCGCACCGTGTTCAAGGCCCCCGCCTATGACCCGCGCCGGGAATGGGGCATGTTGCCGCCCTACGGCGAGCACTTTCTGGCCGCCATGGAAGCGCAGGTTACGCCGTGAGCGCAGCCCTGACCGAGGAGCAGCAAGCCCTCCAGGAGACCGCCGCGGCCTACCTGGCCAGCCACGCCAACGCACGGGCGAGCCGTGACGGCGACCAGGCCCTGTGGCAGGGCATCGCCGAGCTGGGCTGGACCGCGGTGATCGTGCCGGAAGCCTTCGGCGGCCTGGGGCTGGGCCTTGCCGAGGCGGCCGTGCTGCTGGAGGAAAGCGGACGCCAGCTCAGCCGCTCGCCCTTGTTCTCCAGCGTGGCCCTGGCCCACCCGCTGCTGGTGCGCTGTGCCACCGACACGGCCTGCCAGCGCCTGCTGCCGGCGATGGCCGAAGGCCGCTGCACCGCCACGGTGATCGCCGGCCCGGGTTTGTCTCCCTTCGTCGGGGCCGGCGAACTGGACATCCGCGCCCGCCGCGACGGCGATGGCTGGGTGCTGGATGGTCTCGCCTGCCAGGTTCTGGACGGGGATACGGCCGACATGGCCCTCGTGGTGGCCCGGCTCGAGGACGGCGGCATGGGCCTGTTCGAGGTGGCGGCCGGGCTCGCCGGCGTCACGCGCAGCCCTCTCGAGGCCTGGGATCTGACGCGCCCCCAGGCGGGCTGGCAGCTGGATGGCGTGCGCCTGGCCGCCGAGGCCCGGCTGGATTCGCCCGGAAGCCTGGATGACGGGCTCGCCGGCGCCCTGGCCGCCACGGCTTTGCTGCTGGCGGCGGAGCAGGTGGGGGGCGCAGCCCGCTGCATCGAACTCACCGTCGCCTACACCCGGGAGCGCCAGCAGTTCGGCCGTCCGGTGGCCACCTTCCAGGCCGTCAAGCACCGCTGCGCCCAGATGATGGTGCACCTGGAAAGTGCCCGCTCGGCCCTGGGCAGCGCCCTGGCCGCCAACTCCGGGGCGGCCCTCGACGAGATCGCCGTGGCCCGGGTACAGGCCGCCGAGGCCTACCGCTTCTGCGCGGCAGAGGCGATCCAGCTTCACGGCGGCGTGGGTTTCACTTGGGAATACGACCCTCAACTTCATTTCAAGCGCGCCCAGTGGGGCCGCCAGTGGTTCGGCACCCCCGACGCGTGGCGCGCTGCGGTGGCCGACAGGGTGCTCGGCCAGACGGCGGATGCATCGGAGGATGCTCGGCATCCCAGCGCGCAGCACGCAGCGGCACCCGTGCACGCCATTGACGAGCAGGCCTTCCGGGCCGAAGTGGCGGACTGGATGGCGCGCCATCTGACCGGCCGTTTTGAAGTGCTGCGCCACCGGGGCGGCCCGGGGGACGAGACAGCCCATTCGGAACTGCGTCGGGAATGGGAGCAGGTGATGGCCTCAGGCGGCTGGATCGGCCTGGGCTGGCCCCGCGCCCACGGGGGCCGCGAGCTGCCCGTGTCCCTCCAGGTGGCCTTCCACGAGGAATACGCCCGCGCCGGTGGCCCCGGCCGGATGGGCCACATCGGTGAAACCCTGCTGGCCCCCACCCTGATCGATTTCGGCACGCCCGAGCAGCAGCAGCGCTTTTTGCCGGGCATCCGGGAGGGCACGGCGTTCTGGTGCCAGGGCTATTCGGAGCCCGGCGCCGGCTCGGACCTGGCCGCCATCCGCACCCGCTGCTGGCTGGAAGATGGCAAATGGCATCTTCAGGGGCAAAAGGTCTGGACCTCGCTGGCCCACGAGTCCGAGTGGATCTTCGTGATTGCCCGCAGCACACCCGGCAGCGTGGGACGGGAGGGGCTCAGCTTCCTGCTGGTGCCGCTGAACCAGCCCGGCGTGGAGATCCGCCCGATCCGCCAGATGACCGGCGAGGCGGAGTTCAACGAGGTGTTCTTCGACGACGCCTGCACCGCCGCCGAGTGCATCGTCGGCGCGCCCGGTGATGGCTGGAAGGTGGCCATGGCGCTGCTGGGCTACGAGCGCGGGCTATCCACCCTCGGCCAGCAGATGCACTTCAGCCACGAACTCCAGTTGCTGATCGACGCCGCCCGCGCCCGTGGCGTTGACCACGACCCAGGCATCCGGCGTCGCATCGCCGACGCGTGGATCGGTCTGCGGACCCTGCGGGCCAATGCCTTGCGCATCTTCGCCCGGGGCGAAGCGGCGGTCGGCCCGGAAGCGCTGGTCTACAAGTACGCCTGGTCCAACTGACACCGGGATCTGGGTGAGCTGGCCATGGACGTGATGGGCACGGCCGGCGATCTTCAGGCCCAGGACGACCCGCTGCGCCGCCTGCAGCAGGTGTTCTTCTTCTCCCGCGCCGACACCATTTACGCCGGCACCAACGAGATCCAGCTCAACCTGATCGCCGAGCGCGGCCTCGGCATGCCGCGGGGCTGAGGCCTTCCTGGGTTGAGCCCTTACTGGGCGGCTTTCCCGTGTTTGGCGTTACGTTGGCCGGGGTTTCCCACGGCCGGGTTTGCACACCCGGCCGGCTACGGCGGCGCGGAGCGATGCTCCGCGAAACCCCGCCTCCGCCCCCGGCGGGCGACCTTCTTTCTTGCTTCGCCAAGAAAGAAGGCAAAGAAGGCGACCCGGCTTCACCGGTCGGCCTTCGGCCGACTGCCCTGCGCTGCTCCCAGCAGGCGGCCGGCGCGGAACTCGCCCTTCGGGCTCAGACAGCCGCGCCGGAAGGCCCCGCCTGCTGGTGCGCTGCTCGGCGGTTCAGACGGGCTTTCACGCTCACCGAGCCTCTCCGGAAGCCGA
>NZ_JAOAUU010000136.1 GCF_030157465.1 Zoogloea sp. | reverse complement strand
CATCACCTCCAGTCGGCGCGTCAGAGGGGACCGGAAATGCAGGTGATCAACGGTCAGTGGCCATATCGGTTTCCGGAGAGGCTCGGTGAGCGTAAAAGCCCGTCTGAACCTTTGATCCGCGCACCAGCAGGCGGGGCCTTCCGGCGCGGCTGTCTGAGCCCGAAGGGCGAGTTCCGCGCCGGCCGCCTGCTGGGAGCAGCACAGGGGAGTCGGCCGAAGGCCGACCGGTGAAGCCGGGTCGCCTTCTTTGCCTCCTTTCTTGGCGAAGCAAGAAAGGAGGTCGCCCGCCGGGGCGAGACCCGGCCGATGTAAGGTCATACACCGGAAAGCCGTCCAGTAAGGGCTCAATCCAGGAAGGTCTCAGGTTCGCGCCGGCAGGCCTGCCAGACTCGGAAAGCCTGACCTGTAGCGGGGAAAACGCTTTCCACACTTAACGCGAACATAGCCTTTTTCTTTGGGCAGTCTGCCTTGAAAAGCCAGCAAGAACCGGGAGTCCGGACTTCCGAATCTCGCCGTGACGCCCGATTCAGGCTTCGCAAGCTACGCACACGAAGCACAGGCAGACCAGACGACACTTTGCGCAGCCTGAACGTGCCAACAAAGGCAGGAGAAGCCGCCGTTGCAAATGTGACAGACAATGAAAAAGCCCGGCATGAGCCGGGCTGTTTTCATCAGGAGCATGATCTGAAAAATCAGGCCATGCTACCTGGCACTACCACCAGCCTGGCGCTTGGCGCCCGGCTGGCATCGTTCGGCAATTAAGCAACCGGAACGATGTTGGCGGCTTGCTGACCCTTGGGGCCGGAAACCACGTCGAAGGTCACGCGCTGGCCTTCGGTCAGGGTCTTGAAACCCTTGCCTTGAATAGCGGAGAAGTGAGCGAACAGATCGTCACCACCGGCTTCCGGGGTGATGAAACCGAAGCCCTTGGAATCATTGAACCACTTCACGGTACCTGCTGCCATTTTGAATATCCTTGAAAAAACTAATAAAAACAGGGAATGCCCCTGGATAGGGCGAAACTCAAGAGGGCGGGGTGATGAAGGAAAGACTACCGCAGGGCTGCGGGTACTGAACCAGACAACAACAACACTACTTGAAGATCGCGAGGCAGGACTTTGCACTGATTCGCCCGGCAATGCAAACAATATTTTATGGATGGATGAAAAAAACCGGCTTTCCACCCTGCACACCTGCCGCCACAACCGCGCCGCTGCGACAATCCACCACATTCCGCCCCACTGGCCGGCACGTTAAATTCGGTGCTGGCCGACCGATGCCCGCCCTCCCCCCGGCGCTTGAGTCACCCAGGTATCGGCCGGCCCTTCCTGCCAGCCCCTTCGGGGATAATGCCCCGATGCCTTCCGAGCCCACCATGCCCCGCCCATCCAGCTCCACCGATGCCCTGCGCCGCCTGATCGGGCTGCGCCGGCTGTCCATCGCCGCGATGTTCGGCGTGCTGCTGATCGTGCCCTGGCTGCTCGACATTCCCCTGCCCGGCGCCTCGCTGCTGCCGGTGGCTGCTGCGCTGCTGCTCGCCAACGGCCTCACCCGGCTGCGCCTCTCGCGCATCAGCGATGTCAGCGCGGCCGAACTCTTTGCCCAGCTGTGCATCGACCTCGCCGCCTGGAGCGCCTTCCTGTACTTCACCGGCGGCGCCACCAACCCGCTGATCTCGCTGCTGCTGCCCCTCGTCGCCATCGGTGCGGCAACCCTGTCGGCCCCCTACGCCTGGGCCCTGGCCGTGCTCGCGGTGGCCGCCTACTCAATACTGTGGGATTTCAACGAACAGCTCGACATCTATGATTCCGGCCTCGCCGTGCATTGGCACCTGGCCGGCATGTGGCTCACCTTCGCCCTGTCGGCGGGCGTCATCGTGTGGTACGTGGTGCGCATGACCGCCGTGATCCGCAGCCGCGACCAGGCCCTGGCCGAAGCCCGCGAGGCCCGCCTGCGGGGCGAGCGCATCGTCGCGCTGGGCAACCTGGCCGCGGGCGCGGCCCACGAACTGGGCACCCCGCTGGGCACCATGGCGATTCTTGCCGGCGAACTGGCCCGCAACCCCGCCCTCGACGATGAAACCCGCGCCGACGCGGCCCTGCTCGGCACCCAGATCGACCACTGCAAGGCCATTCTCGGCGGCCTCACGCTGCGCGCCGGCAGCCTGCGCGCCGAAGGCGGCACGACACTCCCGGCCGACGCCTGGCTGCACGGCATCATTGACCGCTGGCGCAGCCTGCGCCCCCACGTACGCCTCGCTGCCCGCATCGACTGCGGCCACCCGGCGCCCTCGCTGGTGGCCGACACCACGCTGGAGCAGGCCATCCACAACCTGATCAACAACGCCGCCGACGCCTGCCCCGAAGGCGTCGAATGCGAAGCCGGCAGCGACGGCGAACAGCTGCTCGTGCGCGTTCTAGACCGCGGCCCCGGCATCCCCGAATCACTGCAGGCCGGCCGCGAGCTGCCGCCCAGCCCCGGCGCCGGCCTCGGCATCGGCCTGCTGCTCGCCTTTGGCGCCGTCGAGCGCTGCGGCGGCCACATCGCCTTCGCGCCCCGCCCCGGCGGCGGCACCATCGCTACCCTCACCCTTCCGATCGCAGCCCTTCGCCCATGAACCCGCAGGACGCCCCCCACATCCTCGTCATCGACGACGACCCCGCCTTCAACCGTGTGCTCACCCGCGCCCTAGGCCAGCGCGGCTTTGCCGTCTTTGGCGCCGCCGACCCCGAAAGCGCCCTCGAACTCGCCCGCCAGCACGAGCCCGAATACGTGGTGCTGGACCTGAACATCGGCGGCAGCTCCGGCCTGCGCCTGATCAAGCCGCTGCTGGCCGCCAACCCCGACTGCCGCATCCTCGTGCTCACCGGCTACGCCAGCATCGCCACCACCGTGGACGCGATCAAACTCGGCGCCACCCAGTACCTCGCCAAGCCGGCCGACGTGGACGCCATCCTCAAGGCCCTCTCCGCCACCGACGTGCTCATCGACGACGAAGTGGCCGCCAGCCCGATGTCGGTGGACCGGCTGGAATGGGAGCACATCCAGCGCGTGCTCGCCGAAAACGACGGAAACATCTCGGCCACCGCCCGCGCGCTTAAAATGCACCGTCGCACACTGCAACGGAAACTGGCCAAGCGGCCGGTCAGGGAATGAAACCAACAGAAGACCTCGACGCACGCGTCCGCCTCGACAAATGGCTGTGGGCGGCCCGCTTTTTCAAGCACCGCACCCAGGCGACCGAAGCCGTGGACGGCGGCAAGATCCAGCTCAACGAAGTGCGGGTCAAACCCGCGCGGGACGTAAAGATCGGCGACCGGGTGGACATCCAGATCGCCGACACGCATTTCTGCGTGATCGTGAAGGGCATCGCCGACAAGCGCGGCAGCGCCACCATTGCCCAGGCCCTTTACGAGGAAACCCCCGACAGCATCACCGCCCGCGAAGCCCAGCGCGAGCAGCGCAAGCTCGCCGCCACGCCCGGCGCCGATCTCCACGGCCGCCCGACCAAGCGCGACCGGCGGCAGATGGGGCGCTTCACCGGCGAGGGCTGATTCCTCCTGGCGCCCGACCGGCCTGCCGTCTAAGATGATTTCACAAGCCGGATTGCCAATGGCATGCGTCGCAAACACGACCAGGAGCCCCCCAGAACCATGAAATCCGCAGCAGCATCGCGCCTGCCCGCTCTGTGCCTCACGGCTCTTTTACTGCTCGGAACGCAGGCGGGCCCGGCCTTTGCAGCCCGGCTCCCCGACGACGTGGCCCGCTTCGTTGAACGTCGCGAACGCTGCGACCACTTCCGCGGCGAGGATTCCGACGACCCGGAGCGGCGTGCCTATATCGCGGCAAAGCAACACCGCTACTGCAAGGGCTCCGACATCCAGTTGCGCAGGCTCAAAGCCCGTTACCGCCAGGATTTGAGGATGCGCCGTCTCCTGAAGAGATACGAGACGCCCATCGAATAGTCTTCATCAACCCGCGGGGAGACCGTCATGAACACACTGAAGGGTTCGGTAGGGCAGAATGGAACGAACGATCCGGACGATGTCCGTGCGGTTCAGACGCACCTGAATGCATGGCTGGCCAAGACCGCGCTGGCGCTTTCACCCTTGACGGTGAGCGGGCTGGCCGACGGCGAAACGCAGGCGGCCATTCTCAACTTCCAGAAGCGGGTTGGCGGAATGAAGACCCCCGACGGACGGATCGATCCCGGCGGCACTACCTGGCGTTTGCTGTCGGTGTGGGGCAGCGACAGGGTGGCAAGCCTGAGCGGAGCCGACTGGTGGCATGCAAACCAGGCGCGCTTTCCCAACAGCCGCAGCGTGGATGATCTCGATGCGGGCTTTCAGGCCTGCGTCAGGCCTTTCCTCGCCGCCCTGAAAGACGCCGGTGCCAGCGTCTCGATCGACACCACTTTTCGCAGCCTGCAGCGCGCGTACATCATGCGTTATAGCTGGGACGTGGCGAAGCAGCTCATTCGGCCAGCCGAGGTGCCCGCGATGGACGGTGTCGACATCATCTGGGACCACGGCAATCTCGTCGCTTCGGTCAAGGCCGCCAAGGAAATGGCGGCCCTCTTCGGCATCGCCTTCCGTCCGTCGCTGAACACCCGTCACAACAAGGGGCTGGCCATCGACATGGACATCCGGTGGTCAGGAACAATGTCGATCCGGGACAAGGCCGGAAAGACGGCGCTCATCGGAGCACCCAACAACGGCGCCTTCAACACCGCCCTGCACCGGGTCGGCGCCAGCTACGGCCTCATCAAGCTGCTTACCGACCGCCCCCACTGGTCGGACAACGGGCACTGAGCGCGCTGCCCCGCGCTTACAGGCCGATTGCCAGCGCCAGCGGCAGGAAGATCACCGCCATCAGGTTGCCGAGCAGCACCATCGAAGCGACCTTTTCGGGCTCCTGGTTGTAACGCTCGGCAAACATGTAGTTGAGCACGGCCGGCGGCAGGGCGCCAAAAACCAGCAGCAGCGCCCGCTCCCGCTCGGGCAGCGGCACCAGCATCACCAGCACCGCGGAGAGCGCCAGGCCGATGGCCGGCCTGGCCACTGCGCCGATCACGCCAAGACGGATCGCCGGGATGCGCGATTCGCTGATACGCACACCGAGCGCAAAGAGCATCAGCGGAATCGAAATATCGCCCAGCATCCTGATCGCCAGCATGGCCGGCGGCCACACCTCGATGCCGGCAATGCCCACCGTAAGGCCGCTCAGCGTGGCAATCACCGACGGCACCCGCCAGACGCTCAGGAGCTTTATGTTGTGGTCCAGCAACCAGGCGCCAAAGGTGAAGTGCAGCAGGTTGGACACCATGAACATCACGACCGCCGGCGCCAGCGCCTGCTCGCCAAAGGCCAGCACGGCCAGCGGCAGGCCCAGGTTGCCGCAGTTGTTGAACATCATCGGCGGCGCAAAGGTGCGCGGCGCGACCCCGATGATCCGCGCCACGCCCCAGCCGGCAAGGCCCGAACCCACCACCGCAACAACGGTTGCGCCAAGCAGTGGCAGGTATTCGGTGATGTGGAAGGACTTGTTGGCCAGGGCGCCGAACACCAGCGCCGGCACAAACACATCCATGTTCAGCTTGTTGGCCTGCGAGAGATCCGGCCGCATCCTGCGCCCGACCAGAAAGCCGACGGCAGTGATGGCAAAAAGCGGAAAAAGGATGGAAACGATGCGCAGCAACATGGCCGGAACTCGGTGAATCCGGACGGATGCCGGTGGGCGCTCATTGTAGGACCGGCCCCTCGGGGCCGGCGTCGGGGTTTTCCCGGAGAATCCGCACCGCGCGGCCCCTGCTGGCGGGGCGGCTTAGAGCACGTAGCGCGCCAGGTCTTCGCGCTGAGCCAGCATCTCGAGACGGCCATCGACAAAAGCCGCGTCGATCAGCACCGTCTGCTCACCCGCCTTGCCGGCTTCGAAAGCCAGCTCTTCGAGCAGCTTTTCCATCACCGTGTAAAGGCGACGGGCACCGATGTTCTCGGTCTTCTCGTTCACCTGGAAGGCGATCTCGGCCAGGCGGCGGATCCCCTCCGGCGCAAACTCCAGGTGCACGCCGTCGGTGGCCAGCAGGGCCTCGTACTGGCGGGTCAGGCAGGCGTCGGTCTGGGTCAGGATGCATTCGAAATCCTCGACGGACAGCGAATCCAGCTCGACGCGGATCGGGAAGCGCCCCTGCAGCTCGGGAATCAGGTCGGAAGGGCGCGACAGGTGAAAGGCACCGCTGGCGATGAAGAGGATGTGATCGGTCTTCACCATGCCGTACTTGGTGCTGATGGTAGTGCCCTCGACCAGCGGCAGCAGGTCGCGCTGAACGCCCTGGCGCGACACATCGGCACCGTGGCTGTCGGAGCGGGTGGCGATCTTGTCGATTTCGTCGAGGAAGACGATGCCGTTCTGCTCGACCATCCGCAGGGCCTCGAGCTTCAGCTCCTCGTCGTTCACCAGCTTGGCCGCCTCTTCGTCGGCGAGCAGCTTGATGGCTTCGCTGATCTTCAGCTTGCGGGATTTCTTCTTCCCGCCGCCGATGTTCTGGAACATGCTCTGCAACTGGCCGGTGAGTTCTTCCATGCCCGGCGGCGCGAGGATCTCGGCGCTCATGCCCGGCACCGACACCTCGATGTCGACTTCCTTGTCGTCCAGCTCGCCCTCGCGCAGCTTCTTGCGAAACTTCTGGCGGGTGGCGTTATCTTCCGGCGCGGCATCGGAACCGAAGCCTGCCGAGGGCCGGGCCGCCGGCAGCAGGATGTCGAGCACGCGATCCTCGGCGGCATCCATTGCCCGGTCGCGAACCTTCTTCATGGCTTGTTCGCGGTGGCTCTTGATGGCGATTTCGACGAGGTCGCGAATGATCGTATCCACGTCGCGGCCCACGTAGCCCACTTCGGTGAACTTGGTCGCCTCGATCTTGATGAAGGGCGCATTGGCCAGGCGAGCCAGGCGACGGGCGATCTCGGTCTTGCCGACGCCGGTCGGGCCGATCATCAGGATGTTCTTGGGGGTGATCTCGCTCTTCAGCGGCTCGGCCACCTGGGCGCGCCGCCAGCGGTTGCGCAGGGCCACGGCCACGGCTTTCTTGGCACGGCCCTGGCCAACGATGTGCTTGTCGAGTTCGGAGACGATCTCCGGAGGCGTCATTTGACTCATTTGGGCACCCTCGGCGCTACGCGCCTTCCCGCCAGGCGGGAGCATTCGCCCTTAAGGCGGCTTTGCGGACTCATGGGTTGAGCACCTCGATGATGTGGCTCTGGTTGGTGTAGATGCACAGGTCGCCGGCGATGGTCAGGGATTTCTTGACCACTTCTTCGGGCGTCAGCTCGGTGTTCTCGATGAGGCCGCGGGCGGCGGCCTGGGCGTAGGCGCCGCCGCTGCCGATGGCCACGATGCCCTGCTCGGGCTCCAGCACGTCGCCGTTGCCGGTGATGATCAGGGAGTTGTCGAGGTCGGCCACCGCCAGCATGGCTTCGAGGCGCCGCAGCGCGCGGTCGGTGCGCCAGTCCTTGGCGAGTTCGACGGCGCTGCGCAGCAGGTTGCCCTGGTGCTTCTCGAGCTTGGCCTCGAAGCGCTCGAAGAGCGTGAAGGCGTCCGCCGTGCCGCCTGCGAAGCCGGCCAGAATGCGGTTCTGGTAGAGCTTGCGCACCTTGCGGGCGGTGGACTTGATGACGATATTCCCGAGCGTGACCTGCCCGTCGCCGCCAAGGGCCACGTGCCGACCGCGTCGGACCGAAAGAATGGTGGTGCCGCGATATTGTTCCATCGGATCGATGTGGGGATGAAAAACCGGATTACAAGGCCGGCAGGGCGCCAGCCGGATGCAACGGAAAGCGGGCCGCTCAGCCGCGCAGTTCGATGCGCGCGACCTGGTGCAGCCCCATGACCTGCATGAGCGCCGCCACCATCGAATTGACGCCGGTGAGCACCACCAGCCGGCCCTGGGTGTGGAGCTGAGAAACGATGTTGAACAGCGTTCCGGCCGACACAAAATCCATGCGGCGCAGACGGCCGCAATCGATTTCGACCTTGGTGCGATCGGCCGCAAAAGCCGTGATCTTGCGCAGCGTTTCGACGTTCGGCCCGACGATCTCGCCTTCCAGCGTGTAGATCTGGCTCATCGTCAGATCGAGGGCATCGGGGCCAACCTGGCTGGTGACCACTGCGGCGAGCGGCTCCCACGACGGGGGCGACTCCTCGAAGGTCATCGCGTATTCAAGCGCAAGTTCTTCGAAACGCTCCTGCTGGTCGGTGAACTGCAGCACTTCGAGGAGCAGCAGCCAGATGGTCTGGTTCTCGCGCGTGCCGCTGGTAACCAGCCCCCCGAGGAGGTTGGAGAGGTAAACCGCGCCCGACAGGCTCAATTTGACCTTGGCCCGGCGCAGACCACGCACCGCCCGGTAGAGGAGTTCGGCGCCGGCCGCATCGACGCTGCGCAGGCGGCTCAGGTCGATGCGCAGGGCACCGGTTCGCATGCCGATCTGGATCAGCTGGGCAAACTGCGCCGCCGCGTTTCCGCCGAGCTGGCCGGACAGGTTGACCGTCTGGACTTTCGGCGCATCGCCGCGGGCGGCCTGGCACGACAAATCCATCCAGGCCGGCGGCGAACGTTCGAATTCGGTGGCGTAATGCAGGCTGATCTGTTCGAAGCGGTCTTTTTGCGCCGTCAGGCGCAGCAGGTCGAGCAACATCGCCCACAGATCGAAGCGGGCATTGGGCGAGGTGGTCGTGTCCAGGGCATTCTCGAGAACGGCGCGCGCTTCGTCGTAGCCGCCGTTGGCGTACAGGATGGCGGCCTCTTCGGCCGACGGAGCCATCTCGTCAACGCCCTCCTCCACGTGCATCTTGTCGGCGCACTGGGCGAGCACCCGGTTCACGTCGCCGCCGGCAACGGTGAAGTCGAGGGAGGACGTATCGTTGCGGGATGCCACAGGCCGGAGGCGGGAAGCGGAAGACAGCGGAGCTGACGCGGCACCCGGGCCCGAACGGGAACGGGGTGCAGAACTTCCGGCAGGCACAGGCTTTTTGCCGAAGAACGGTAGCGCCACTCGCACATCCTCCTGGGTATTTTTACGGAGAAACAGGATATCACTCAACCCAATCCCGACTCCGTGATTTACATCCTGTAGGAATCAAGACTGGTGCTCGCCACCAGCATAACCAGAACCACAGCGCATACCGGCCCGAAGGGTTGGTCCAGGCCCAGCGACACCGCAAAGGAAACGCTGTAACCCACCATTCCGATGACAGCGGACAGCACCATTCCGGCCCGCCAGCTGCGGGCAAAACGATACGCCACAAGCGGCGGAACGAACACCAGCGCAAAGGCCGCCATGACACCGAGGCTGACCGTCGCCAGCGCCACGGACAGCCCGGCGATGAGATCGAACAGCATCAGGCGCGGACGGGCATCCAGCCCCCGCGCCCTGTAGAACTCGGGAAACAGGCGCCCCAGCAACAGGGGTCGTGACAGCCAGGACAGCAGCGGCACCACCACCGCACAGGCGATGCCGGCCGCCAGCAGGTGGCCGTCGCCGGTGAAGTAGAGCTGGCCGTCGAAGAGCGCGTGGCCGGCCTGCTCGGCGAGCGGATGATTGGCCACCAGCAGCACCCCGCCGCCCCACGCCAGCAACATCATCAGCGCGTAGGCGCCGGCGCCGGCCCGTGCCATCAGCCCCTTGGCCAGCGCCGCCACCAGCGCGGCCAGCACACCGCCGAGGATCATCGGCCAGCCGGCCACCATGGCCAGCAACGCACCGGCCGACGCCATCTGGGCGAAGGCCAGCGCCGCCAGCCATTCGTGGCGCAGGCGCAGATACATGCCGATCAGCGGCAGCAGCGCGGCGAGCAACAGGCCCGTAAGAAAGGGCACGCGAAAGAGCGGATCGAGGAGCAGATCGAAGTTCATGAGGGCACCCCGACATCAACCACCCGCGTACACACATCGTCGATCAGCCCGTGGTCGTGGGAGACGATGACGATGCCCTGCCCGGAATGGGCACGACCGAGCCAGTCGGCAAGGTAGGCCACGCCGGCGCGGTCGAGGTTGTTGGTGGGCTCGTCGAGCAGGATCAGGTCGGCCGGCACAGCCAGGCAGGCCCACAGGCGCAGGAACTGCAACTGCCCGCCGGACAGCCGGTCGAGCCGCTCGCCGAGGCGCCCGGCCAGCCAGGGCGGCAGGCCGTCGGCGGTGGCGCCGGTCAGGCCGAGCAGCTCGTGACCGGTGAGCGGCACCCCGCGCAGGTCGTCGAAACCCTGGGCCTGATGCGAAATCGCCAAACCCGGAGCCCTTTCGATCTGGCCACCAAACACCCGCACGCCTCCCCACAAAGCCTTCAGCAGCGTGGACTTGCCGGCACCGTTGGGGCCGGCCAGGCCGAGGATTTCGCCCCGGCGCAGCTCGAAACCGAGCGGGCCGGCCACCGGCGCGGCGTAGCCGGCAACAAGGCCTGTCACGCGAAGCAAAACCTCAGCCATGCGGCCTCCTTACTTCAAGCCGGCGAGCAGGCGCCGGAGGGTGTCATCGAAGAGGGCGAACAGATCGGTCGCCTCCGCCGAGCCGCCCACCGTGAAGGGCAGCACCACCACCGGGATGCGGGCCCTCTCGCCAAGCCAGTCGGAAGCCGTCGGCCGGGTGTAGGCCGGGCGCAGGATCATCTTCGCCGACGTCGCCTTCTGGCGCTCGAGGATGCCGGCCAGATGGGCGCTGCCCGGCTCGACGCCGGCCTTGGGTTCCAGCGCGCCGAGTTCCTTCAAGCCAAGCCAGTCGGCCAGATACGGAAAGGAGCGATGCTGGACCCACACCGGCGCCCCCTTGAGCGGCGCAGCGGCCTGCTCCCAGCGCACCATGGCGGCCTTCCATTTTTCGGAAAAACGCGCGAGGTTGGCCTTGTAAACAACGGCACCAGCCGGGTCGACCAGGGTCAGGCGGGCCGCCAGCGCGTCGGCCACTTTCAGGACATTGCGCGGATCGAGCTGGATGTGCGGATTGCCACCGGCGTGCACGTCACCGTCGGCGCGATCGACGCGGGCCGGCACTTCGAGCATGCGCACCACCGAGGCTGCCTCGAAATAGCCGGGCTGGCCAGGCTGGATCGCCGCGTTGCCCGATTCGCGCAACACCACCGGTAGCCAGCCGATTTCCAGCTCGGCGCCGGTTGCCACCACCAGCTGGCTGCTCCGCGCCCGGGCGATCAGCGACGGCCGCGCTTCGATGCGATGGGGGTCTTGCAGGGCGTTGGTGGCGGAAAACACGTTGACTTTGTCGCCGCCGATTTCACGCGCCAGCGCGGCCCATTCAGGCACCGAGGCGAAGACATTGACCGCCGCCGCAGCCGGCAGCGCCGCAACGATCAGCAAAAACGCGGCGAGACGCAGGATCAGTTTTGAAAACATGGTTTTTCTCCTCAGAACTTGTGGGCGCCGTGGGCGCCAAGGCTCATGACGTATTGCAGCCAGACCTGGTTGTCGGCCTCGCCGTTGCGGGACTTGTCGCGGGCCAGCTGCAGGCGCAGGCGCGAGAACTCCGACGGCGACCAATCGACCATCGCCGTCTGGCGGGTCGGGTTGTAGCCGGCCAGGATGGGCAGGCCCGCCGGGTCGAGCCCGCCGAGATCGGCCGTGCCGCTGCGCAGCCAGTCGCCGCGCACGCCGACGCGCCAGTGGGGCATGAACTGGTACACCGCCTGCAGGTAGCTGCCGGACTGGCGGAAGCGGGCGGCCGACGAGGCTGCGGCAACACCGTCAGCATCCAGGTTGTAGCTGAGCTCGCCAGTTTCCCGGCGCTGCAGGTACTCGCCCTGCACCTTCAGGTAACGCTCGCGGCTGTTGCCGTTGGGGGCCCACTTGTAAACAAAATCGGCGATCCAGGTCTGGCTGCTGCCCGAGAAGCTGTGCTGAAGAGCGGCGCCGGTCGCGTGGTCCGCGCCATCCTCGAAACCTCGTGCCCGCGGATTGGCGCGCACATGGGACAAACCGACCTGCCAGGCCGACGACTCGCCGATGTCGCCGCCCAGGTGGGCGAAGGCCGTCCATAGGCCGGCGCCGTTGGCGTTGCGCTCGGCGCCGGGAAACTTGCCGCCATTGGCCGCCTCGGCACCCAGCTCCAGGAAGAGTTCGGTGGGCGCCACCCAGCGCAGCTGCACGCCGTCGTTTTGCAGGCGATAGCCGAAGAAGGCCTTGTAGGCCAGCGGCGCATCCGAAAAATCCCACTCGTGGGGATGCTGCTGGTTGAGATAGCCGACGCCGGACAGAAAACGGCCGGCCTTCATTTTCAGACCGGATGGCAGCGCGAGAGTCTCCACGTTCACTTCTTCCACCTCGACCACGCCGGCGCCGTCGTCCTCGGCCAGCGCAAAGCGGGCGTTGCCGCGGAAAAGATGATCCACGTTGGCCGAGAAGGCGAGCTCGGATTCGCCCAGCGAGAAACCTTTGCGCGGCGGGCCGATCTCGCCGCCCGACGGGATGAAGCCGTCGATGCGGTAGGCCGACGGGTCGCGCTGGAAGCGGGTGAGCTTGCTGTCGATGATCAAGGACACGGCGGGGTTGAAGGTACTCGCAGAGGCCGGGCGGCGGGCCGCGCTGTCTGCCGTGGCGCGAACTTCGGCCACCGAGCGGATGGCCTCGCTGGCGGTGGTGCCGGCTTCGACGGCGGCCGTCGAGGCCGAGGCGCTGCGGGCTTCGGCCGCGGCAAGGCGCTGTTCGAGGGCGTCGATGCGCTGCTGGTAGGTGTCACGCAGCTCGCGCAGCTGGTCGCGGAGTTGCTTCAGGTCGGCATCGGAAGCCGCGAAGGCGGCGGCGGGAAAGGCAGCGGCAAGGGCCACGCAAAGCGCGGCGGGGCGTAGAAAAGCCATGGGTAGAACTCCAGTCGGATCGATCCGGTAAAGGCACGCCGCCGGCACGGATCAAATCCGTGCCGGTCAGCAGTTCGGAAACGGGGTCAGACGGAGGAAAGTGGCGGGCCGCGACTGTGCGGCCGCGGCAGGCGGCGGGCCGGCAGCGTGAATGAAACGTCGTCCGGCAAGGCCGGCGGCAGGGCGGCAACCAGGCGCAGCGGAAGGGAAGGCGGCAGGGCCGCGGTGAGGTCGGCGGCGGACAGGCAGAGCAGACAGCGCTCGTGGCGCTCGGCGGCCGGAACCCCGCCTTCGTAAGGAACGGACGCCGACTGCGCCGCTTCGCTGCGCGCCAGCAGTGACAATTCGCCCACGTGGCTGAGCGCATGGGCCGCGGCAAAAATCTGGGCGCACACCAGCAGCAGCGCCAGCGCACTGCGAAAGATCGCGGAGGGGCGCCGGCCCGAACGCATCATGCGGCGGCCTCCGGCGCAGCGGCGCAGAAGCAGGCGAAAGCTCGGTCGACGATGTCGCGCTCGAGATCACGAACGATGAAGACCAGCCGGGTAGCGCGATCGTCGTCGGGCCAGGCCGGCAGGGAGGCATCCGGGTAGCGCAGGTGATGAACGCACTGGATGACCCGCGGCAGGTCCTCGCCGCGCACATTGACGATGCCCTTCACGCGCAGCAGGTGGTCGCCCTTGAGGCTTTGCAGCATGTCGAGGGCGCTGGAGAAATCCCCCCAGCCCACGGCCGGCTCGATGCGCAGCACGAAGGCGTGGGTGGCGGCGTCGTGGCGCGACGGGTCTCCAGCGGCAAGGCTGCGCCGGGGCGCGTAGGGCTTGGCGCGGGCCGCAGCCGCCACGGCTTCATCAGCCAGCCAGCGGGCCACGTCGGCGGATTTGGTGGCCGGATTCCACAGCCCGCAGTCGAGAACGAACTCCGACGCCACCTTGCCGCCGGCAAGCCGGCACTGCGGCGCGCCGGGATTGAGCCCGGCAAGCCTCGCCGCCAGGGCGTCGATAGCCTCGGGCGCGGCCTGGTCACACTTGGTAATGAGCAGCCGGTCGGCCATCGCGGCCTGCTTGACGGCTTCGGGCTGGCGGGCGAGCTGTTCCGCGCCAAAAACCGCGTCGACGGCCGTCACCACGCCATTGAGGCGATAGCGTTCGGCAATGAAGAAATCCTGCATCAGCGTGAAGATCACCGGCGCCGGGTCGGCCAGGCCGGTGGTTTCGATGACGACGCGATCGAGGGCCGGCAGTTGCCGGCGCAGGCGGCGCATGAAGACATCCTTCAGCGCGCGGGCGAGATCGCCGCGGACGGAACAGCAGATGCAGCCGGATTCGAGGAGAACGATGTCCTCGTCGATCTTTTCGACGAGAAGATGATCGATCGGCACGGCGCCGAACTCGTTCATCAGCACCACCGTGCCCGCCAGCGCAGGCTGGCGCAGCAGGTGGTTCAGAACGGTTGTCTTGCCGGAACCGAGAAAACCGGTAAGCAGCGTGACAGGAATGCGATTCGCCGGTGCGGTCATGAGCGTGACTGGCCGTTCCGGCGAAACAGGATCAAACGAGGATCAGGCGAAGGTCAAACAGAAACGCGCCGGGGATTACTCCCCGTAAAGCTTCTGGGTCCGCTCGCGACGTTCCTGGGCGTCGATCGACAGCGTGGCGGTCGGGCGGGCCAGCAGGCGGCCGATGCCGATCGGGTCGCCAGTTTCTTCGCACCAGCCGTAGTCGCCTTCGGCGATGCGCCCAAGGGCTTCCTCGATCTTCTTGATCAGCTTGCGCTCGCGGTCTCGAACGCGCAGTTCGAGGGCGTGTTCTTCCTCGACCGTGGCGCGGTCGGCCGGGTCGGCAACGAGTTCGTTCTCGCGCAGGTTGGCGCCGGTGCTGGCAGCATTCTCGAGCAGCTCGTCACGCATCTGCGACAAGCGCACGCGGAAGAACTCCATCTGTGCCGGGTTCATGTAATCGTCTTCCGGCATCGCCAGAATTTCGGCCTCGGTCAACAGCTTGTCTTTGCTGGTGGTAGCAACCATGTCTCATTCCTCCCATGAATCGACTGTCGGGCCAGGGTGCCGACGGCAACCCGCTTTGCGGCCCCCGCGTTATCGGCCCGTCTCGCGACTCTTGCACGATTTGCGGCACGTGGCAGCGCAAATCTTCCCAGACGCTCTGGCGCCTTTTACTCCAACTGGCGAAAAAAGCGAACCAGTTTTAATCAAAGCCCGCGATTTTAGGCACAGGAAGGCCGCAATTACAACGAGCACGGCCCATTCGCACGCCACGAACCAACATCCTGAAACATCGAATCTACCGCTTTGTTTCGGATCAAGGCTACTCGTGCGGTAAAATGTTGCGATGCATTTCACGAACGATCCCGCGCCGGCGACAGGCAAGGCGTTGTTTTCGCTGCCGGTCCGGGTGTACTACGAAGATACCGATGCCGGCGGCGTTGTTTACTACGCCAACTACCTCAAGTTCTGCGAGCGCGCCCGCACCGACTGGTTGCGGGCGATCGGCCTCGAGCAGGGTCGCCTGGCGGCCGATCAGAACATCATCTTCGTGGTGCGCTCCGTCAAGGCCGACTACCTGCAGCCGGCTGTCCTCGACGACCTGCTGGATGTCGTCACCACGCTGGGCAAGCTCGGCCACGCCAGCCTGGTTTTCGACCAGAAAATCCAGCGCGGCGGGCAGACCCTCTTCGAAACCCTGATCACCATCGCCTGCGTCGACCGCGCCTCGAAACGCGCCACCCCGATTCCACCCTCTGTACGCGCACAGTTCGCCACCCTGGTTTAAACCGATGAACGTCACCGAAGACCTATCCATCCTGTCCCTGATCTCCAACGCGAGCCTGCTGGTCAAGCTCGTCATGGCGCTGCTCGGCACCGTTTCATTCATGTCGTGGTACTGGATCTTCCGCAAATGGTTCCAGATCCGCGAATCCAAGAAGAAAACCGATCTCTTCGAACGCGATTTCTGGAGCGGCGGCGACCTCAACGCGCTCTACCAGAGCGCCGCCACCGGCCGCCACGAGGCCGCCGGCATGGAGCGCATCTTCGAAGCCGGCTACCGCGAATTCGCCAAGCTGCGCGGCAAGAGCCTCGACAACGGCGCCATCATGGACGGCGCCCGCCGCGCCATGCGCGCCACCTACCAGCGCGAAGTGGATGATCTCGAGGCCCACCTGGCCTTTCTCGCCTCGGTCGGTTCGGTATCGCCTTACGTGGGCCTGTTCGGCACGGTGTGGGGGATCATGAACGCCTTCCGCGGTCTGGCCAACGTCGGCGCCGCCACGCTCGCCCATGTGGCGCCGGGCATCGCCGAAGCGCTGGTAGCCACCGCGATCGGCCTTTTCGCGGCGATTCCGGCGGTGGTGGCCTACAACCGCTTCGCCCACGACATCGACCGCGTGGCGATCCGCTTCGAAAGCTTCACCGAAGAGTTCCTGAACATCCTCCAGCGCCAGCTGCGTTGACCGGAGTCCCGCCGTCATGCGTCAACGCCGCCTGATGAACCAGATCAACGTCGTGCCCTACATCGACGTGATGCTGGTTCTGCTCGTCATTTTCATGGTCACCGCACCGATGATCCAGTCCGGTTCGGTGAACCTGCCCAGCGTCGACAAGGTTCCCGCCCCGCCCACCGACGCGATGATCGTCCAGGTCAAGTCGGACGGCGAACTGGCCCTGCGCGCCACCAGCCAGTCCCCGGAAAAGCCGCTGTCCCGCCGCGACCTGATCGGTGAAGTGCAGGCCGCGGTGTCCGCCAACCCCGGCCAGTCCGTCATCATCGCCGCCGACAAGAGCGTCAAGTACGAGCTCGTGATGAACACCCTCAACGACCTGCGCAACGCGGGCGTCAACAAGGTCGGCCTGCAAACACAGGTCGGCAAGTCCGCCCGATGAATCCAGCCCTGCCCGCCAGCGAGCGGGGCAAATGGTCGTCGCTCGCGCTGGCGGCCTTTGTCCACGTCGCGCTCGGCCTGTTTCTCTTCTACGGCGTGCGCTGGCAGAACCGTCCGCCCGACCCCGTCGAGGTCGAACTGGTCAGCGCACCGCCGCCGGCCGCCAGCCTCGCGCCACCGCCCGCCCCGGCGCCTGCCGCCCCGGTGCGCCCGGCCCCGCCGCCCCCCGAACCCGAAGACGAGCCCGAACCGGAGCCGCCTCCCCGCAAGCAGCCGGACATCGCCATCAAGGCGCCCGAGCCCAAGAAGGTGCCCCCCAAGCCGGTGAAGGAAATCGTCAAGCCGGTCGAGAAACCCGTCGTCAAGCCGAAGCCCGAACCCAAACCCGAGCCCAAGAAACCGGAACCCAAGCCAAAGCCCGAACCCAAGCCGGAACCCAAGGCCAGGCCTGAGGTAAAGCCGGAACCGAAGGCCAAGCCCGATCTGAAGGCCAGCCGGGAAGCTGACGCCAGGGCCGAGGCAAAAGCCCGGGCCGATCAGGCAAAACTCGACAAGGCCAAGGCCGACAAGGAAGCGAAGGTCGCGTCCGACCGCGCCCGCGAACTCGAAGACCGCCGCATGCGCGAGCTGATGAGCCGCGACAGCGAAAACGCCAGCCAGTCCCGGCAGCTCCAGGAAGAACTCGCGCGGGTCGCCGGCGCCAAGGCCAGCGCCAACCGCAACAAGGCCATCGAGGCTTACGTCGAGAAAATCCGCGCCAAGGTGAAGGGCAACATCGTGCTGCCGCCCGGCGTCAGCGGCGATCCTTTCGCGCTGTTCTATGTAGACCAGTTGCCCGACGGCTCGGTGATCGAAGTCCGTCTCAAGCGCTCCACCGGGAACGCCCAGCTCGATGCCGCGATCGAACGCTCGATCCAGAAATCCAGCCCGCTGCCCAAGCCCGACAAGCCGGAACTCTTCAACCGTACGCTGGAGCTGAAGTTCTACCCGCTCCGCGACTAAACTCCTGAAAAGCCCATGTCCATGAACCTACGCATCCCGTCCTTCCTGCAGAGCGCCGCTCCCGCCTGCCTGCTGGCCCTTGCGTCCTCGCTGGCCCAGGCCCAGCTCGCCATCGAAATCACCGGCGCCGGCGCAAACCGCATGCCGGTGGCGGTGGCCAGCTTCGAGGGCGAGAGCGCCCTGCCCCGTGCGGTCACCGACGTCGTGCGCGCCGACCTCGAACGCAGCGGCATCTTCAAGATGGTCGAACTCGGCCCTAGCCCGATGGGCGCCGACGCACCGGTGGATTTCGGCCGCGTCCGCTCCCGCGGCGCCGATGCCGTCGCCGTGGGCACCGTCAGCCCCAGCGGCGGCCGCTACCAGGTGCAGGTGCGCCTCCACGACGCCGCCAAGCAGGTCAGCCTGGGCAGCCAGGCAATGGTGATGTCGCCCAACCAGTACCGCACCACCGGCCACCGCATCTCCGATTTCATCTACGAAAAACTCACTGGCGAGCCCGGCGTCTTCTCAACCCGCATCGCTTACGTGCTCAAGTCCGGCGCGCGCTACGAACTGCAGATCGCCGACGCCGACGGCAGCAACGCCCAGACCGCGCTGGCCTCCCGCGAGCCCATCATCTCGCCGGCCTGGTCGCCGGACGGCACCCGCCTCGCCTACGTCTCCTTCGAAGCCAAGAAGCCGGTGGTGTACGTGCATTCGCTGTCCACCGGCCAACGCAACGTGGCGGCCAACTTCAAGGGCTCCAACTCGGCGCCGGCCTGGTCGCCCGACGGGCGTCGGCTGGCCGTGGTGCTCACCAAGGACGGCCAGTCCCAGCTCTACTCGGTCAATTCCGACGGCTCCGGCGTGCTGCGCCTGGCCAGCTCGTCCGGCATCGACACCGAACCGGCCTGGTCCACCGACGGCATGATCTACTTCACGTCCGACCGGGGCGGCAGCCCGCAGATCTACCGCGTCCCGGCCGGCGGCGGCGACGCCCAGCGGGTCACCTTCGAAGGCAGCTACAACGTCAGCCCGCGCCCCTCTCCCGACGGCAAGAGCCTCGTCTACGTGTCGCGCAACGGCGGTCGCTTCCAGGTCACCATGCTCGACCTGGCCTCTCGCCAGACGCAAACCCTCACCGACTCGTCGAAGGACGAATCCCCCAGTTTCGCCCCCAACGGCCGCATGGTGCTTTACGCCACCGAAGTCGGCGGCCGCGGCGTGCTGGCGGCCGTGTCATCCGACGGTCGTGTGAAGCAGCGTCTGTCGGTACAATCGGGCGACGTGCGCGAGCCCGCCTGGGGTCCGCAGCCGCGCAATTAACGCAGCGCAGCAAAAACAAGCTTTTTTACCCGGCCGCTCGCGACCGTTTTCGGAGTTCATCCATGAAGTACGCTCGTTTCACCCTTTCCCTGATCGCCGCCGGCCTGCTGGCAGCATGTAGCTCCGCCCCCACCACCGAAGGTCAGGGCGCCGCAGTCGAAGACCGCTCCGGCGCTACGGGCTCCGGCGTGGACGCCAACCGCGTCGTCGCAGTGAACGCCGATGCCAAATACGGCGTCGCCAATCACCCGGAACTGACCGACCCGAAAAACATCCTCTCCAAGCGCAGCGTGCTGTTCGACTACAACAGCTTCGTGATCAAGAACGAATACCGTGCGCTGGTTGAATCCCACGCCAAGTTCCTCGTCGCCCACCCCAAGATGAAAATGCTCATCCAGGGCAACACCGACGAACGCGGCAGCCGCGAATACAACCTGGCCCTCGGCCAGAAGCGCGCCGACGCCGTCAAGAAGGCACTCAGCCTGCTCGGCGTGTCCGAAGCCCAGCTCGAATCCGTCAGCCTTGGCGAAGAGAAGCCCAGCTGCGGCGACGCCAGCGAGGCCTGCTGGTCTGCCAACCGCCGTGGCGACATGCTCTATTCGGGTGAGTTCTGATGTTTCGCCCCCTTCTGCCTCGTTTGCTGGTCGGGCTGCTGGCCACACTGGCGCTCAGCCAGGCCCACGCGGGCCTGTTTGACGACGAAGAGGCCCGCCTGCGCATCAACCAGATGCGCAGCGAGTTCAACGCCCGCTTCGACAAGCTCGAAGCCGGCGCCAGGGCCCAGATCGAACTCGCCAACCAGATCGAACAGCTGAAGACCGAAATCGCCCGACTGCGCGGCGAGAACGAAGTCCTCGGCAACGATCTGGCCAACGCCAACAAACGGCAGAAGGATTTTTACGTGGATCTCGACAACCGCTTGCGGAAAGTCGAGCCCCAGGCGACGGCCGATGCGCCGCCGCCCGCTCCGGCGGCCGCGGTTGACCCGGCCGCCGAGAGTCGCGATTACGAAGCCGCCCTCACGCAACTGCGCAGCGGCAAATACCGCGAAGCGGCCATCGGCTTCGTCAGCTTCACCAAAAATTATCCGAACAGCAGCTTCCAGCCCAATGCCCACTTCTGGTGCGCCAGCGCGCTGTATCAGCTGAAGGACAACGCGGGCGCCGCCGAGCACTACGCGAAAGTCGCCAACCAGTGGCCGGACGACACCCGCGCGCCCGACGCCCTGCTCGGCCTTGCCAGCACCCAGCAGGCCCGCAACGACGCTGTTGCCGCCACCAAGACGCTCGAAAAACTGGTTGCCAAGTACCCGAGCAGCTCGGCCGCGACCATCGCCCGCCAGCGTCTCAAGAAGTAATCCCGCCCGCCCCGCCTTCACGGCCGGGGCGGCGCTTCAGCCCCCGTCGCCATGCCATCTTCCGCACGCCCCGTCACCCTTCGCATCACCGAGATCTTTCACTCGCTGCAAGGTGAAACCTCGCGCACGGGCCTGCCGACGGTTTTCGTCCGGCTCACCGGCTGCCCCTTGCGCTGCACCTGGTGCGACACCGAATACTCCTTCACCGGCGGCACCACCCGCACGCTCGAGGATGTGCTCGCTGAAATCGCCAGCCACCAGTGCCAGACCGTCTGCGTGACCGGTGGCGAGCCCCTCGCCCAGAAAAGCTGCCTGACGCTCCTCACGGCCCTGTGCGACGCCGGCTACTCGGTATCCCTCGAAACCAGCGGCGCCCTCGATATCGGCGGCGTCGACCCGCGCGTCTCGCGCATCGTCGACCTCAAGGCCCCCGGCTCCGGCGAGGAAGCCCGCAACCTGCTGTCCAACATTGCGCTGCTCACCCCGCAGGACGAGCTCAAGCTGGTGCTCGCCAGCGAAGCCGACTACGCATGGGCCAAGGCCCAAATCGCCGAGCACGACCTCACCCGGCGCTGCCCGGTGCTGCTCGCGCCGGTACAAGGCCAGCTCGAGCCCGCCGCCCTCGCGGCCTGGATCCTTCGCGACAAACTGCCGGTGCGCCTGCAGGTGCAGCTCCACAAGATCATCTGGGGCAACGAACCGGGGCGCTAGTTTCGTCAAGAAGCCGGCGGCGCGGCCCAAGCCCGCGATGCCCTTGCTCGACGCCTCCCGCTCTTGCCGCATCGGTCGTAGCGCCCCCGGGCCGGCCCGCTGCGGTTGATTCACATGCCCGAACCTGATCTTCTTATTTTGGGAAAAGCCATGACCAAGCCCCGCGCCCTCGTCCTGCTGTCCGGCGGGCTCGATTCCGCCACCTGCCTCGCCATCGCCCGCGCCGAAGGCTACGACGCCTACGCCCTGTCGGTCGAATACGGCCAGCGCCACGCCGCCGAACTCGCCGCCGCCCAGCGCGTCGCCAAGGCCCTCGGCGCCGTCGCCCACCGCACGGCCCACGTGGACCTCGGCCAGTTCGGCGGCTCGGCGCTCACCGACGCCTCGCTCGCCGTGCCGGTCGACGGCCTCGACGGTGGCATCCCGATCACCTACGTGCCGGCCCGCAACACCATCATGCTGTCCATCGCGATGGCCTGGGCCGAAGTGCTCGGCGCCGAGCACATCTACGTGGGCGTCAACGCGGTCGATTACTCCGGCTACCCCGACTGCCGCCCGGCCTTCATCGAAGCCTTCGAAAAAATGGCCAACCTGGCCACCAAGGCCGGCGTAGAAGGCCACCGCCTCTCCATCCACGCCCCGCTCATCGACCTCTCCAAGGCCGACATCATTCGCCGCGGCACCGCGCTGGGTGTCGATTACGGCCTCACCGTATCCTGCTACCAGGCCAACGACGACGGCCAGGCCTGCGGCCTGTGCGACGCCTGCCGGCTGCGCAAGGCCGGCTTCGAGGCCGCCGGCCTGCCCGACCCCACGCGCTACGCCTGAACAAAGCGGACACACGTCTGGTCCACTCGACATGGACGCACCCACAGCCCTGTCGCTGCCAACGCTCGCCTGGCTGGCCTTCGCCATCGGCGGCGTTTTCGGCGTAGCCGCCCAGCGCAGCAACTTCTGCACGATGGGCGCCATCGCCGACATCCTCATCATGGGCGACTGGACGCGCCTGCGCATGTGGGCCCTGGCCCTCGCCGTAGCCATCGCCGGCACCACCTGGCTGCAGCTCGCAGGGCTCATCGACGTCCACAACGCCATCTACACCGGCAGCCGCCTGCCCTGGCTATCCCACCTCACCGGCGGCCTGCTGTTCGGCATCGGCATGACCCTCGCCTCCGGCTGCGGCGCAAAAAACCTGGTGCGACTCGGCAGCGGAAACCTCAAGTCACTGGTTGTCTTCGTCTTTCTCGGCCTCTCGGCCTACATGACGCTCCGCGGCCTTTTTGGCGGCTGGCGCGTGGCCTGGCTCGACCCGGTCGCCCTCTACCTCGACACGCCGCAGGACATCCCCAGCCTCCTCGCTGCCCGCTTCCGGCTCGACGGCCACAGCGCCTGGCTCGCCTCGGCGGGAGTGAGCGCCGGCAGCCTCGCCCTCTTCGGCCTATCCAGCCGCGACTGCTGGCGCCCCGGCCCGCTCTTCGGCAGCCTCGCCATCGGCGCCTCGATCGTCGCCGGCTGGTATCTCAGCGGCCACCTCGGCTACCTCGCCGAAGATGCGGACACCCTTGCCCCCGCCTTCCTCGCCACCAACAGCGGGCGCATGGAATCCCTCAGCTTCGTCGCCCCCTACGCCTACAGCCTCGAGCTGCTGATGCTCTGGACCGACAAAAGCCGCATCGTCACCCTTGGCATCGCCAGCACCGCAGGCGTCATCGCCGGCTCCCTGCTGGCCGCCATCGCCACCCGCAGCTTCCGCATCGAAAGCTTTCGCGACGCTCCCGACCTCGCCCGCCACCTCATCGGCGCCACCCTGATGGGCTTCGGCGGCGTCACAGCCCTCGGCTGCACCATCGGCCAGGGCCTGAGCGGCCTGTCCACCCTGTCCATCGGCTCAGCGCTCACCACCCTTGCGATTGCAGCGGGCGCCAGCCTGTCGATCACGATTCAGCTAAAAAGGGGTTGACGGATTCTTTGTGGGGGCTATAATGCGCATCTCTTTCGGGGGGTCGGTAGCTCAGTCGGTAGAGCAGCGGACTTTTAATCCGTTGGTCGCGAGTTCGAATCTCGCCCGACCCACCAGACAAAGGTGGAAATCAGGTAAGATACCGGTTCCTGAAAGTATGGGTTGTTAGCTCAGTTGGTAGAGCAGCGGACTCTTAATCCGTAGGTCGAGTGTTCGAGCCACTCACAACCCACCAAATATTCAAGCACTTAGGCCAATCCTCCGGGGTTGGCCTTTTTGCGTTTGGGTCGGTGCAGCCACGATTTGAGTTCTTTTCGCGCTGTACTCACCGCCGATTTGGCCCAGACCCATCAGGCGGCAATCGCCTCACGCAAGGGGTACGGCCGAACAAGGCAAGCGCTGCCCGAGTGGCGCAGCGAAGGCGCTGCTGAAGATTCTGGACAAGGCACCCGAAACCGCACTTGCTGCACTGCGCTGAAAGTCGCCCCCAAACAAAACCCCCGATCAGCCCGCCCTTTTCCCCCGCACACAGAACAGCACCGCGCCCCCTGCGGCGAGGCCGGCGGCAAAGCCTGGCCAGCTTTCGATGGGCGTAATTTTTTCGACCAGCAAATAAAGCATCGACAGCGGAAGGACGACCGCGAAGAGGGTGTTGCCGCCATCCTTCGTCTGGATGAGCAGGCCGCACACCATCCAGAGAAACCGGAAGAGCCCCACCAGGATCAGTGCCAGAAAGAAATTGCCGAAGAACTCGAACACCGGGCTAACCACGCTTTTTTGTCAGTTGAAATCGATGATAGCAAGGCCAGCCGGCCTGGCTGCGGTGTCTGGTCAATCAGGCACGATGCTCTCGACGACGACTCTTCCGCTGCCCGCTGCGGCATAGCCCAGCCGGTAGGCCGCGGCGAACGACAGATCGATCACCCGGTCGTGCAGGAAGGGGCCGCGGTCATTCACGCGCACCACCACGGATTTTCCGTTGTCCGGATTGGTCACCCGCGCGTAGGACGGCAAGGGCAGCGTCGGGTGGGCGGCCGTCATGGAGAACATGTCGTACACCTCCCCCGAGGACGTCGGCTTGCCGTGGTAGCGCCGACCGTACCAGCTTCCCACGCCCTCCTGCCGGAAGGCCGCGAGGCGCGTCATGGGATAGAAGGTTTTATCCAGCACCGTGTAGGGCTTCATGGCCCACGGGTTCAGGGCTTCCTTGCGCGGCACGGCGTCCGGCGTTTTCCTGACGGTTTCGGGGTCGAAATCCAGCGGGCCGTCGTTCAGATAGAACTTGCCCGCTGACGATGCGCCCGAGGACCCACGCCGGGCCGGTGCGCTTGAGCACGCCGACAAAAATGCGGCAAGGATGAGAATGAGTGCTTTGGAATTCATGGGCCGGTGTCTTGTTGCCATGCGAGCCCGCAGGCACGCTACGGCGAATCGACAAGGATAAAGCCGGACGCCGCTGCGCGGCCAGCCCCGCGGCGCTGTGCACCCGGCCGTAGCCCCCCGGTCACGCCGGTGTCACGCGGGCTTTGTCTAATCGACGGCTATTCTCAGGAGGCCGCCCGTGTCGCACACCCCAAATCGTCGCAATTTCATCGTCAAGTCCGCCACCGCTTTGACGGCGGTCGCCGCCGGCAGCATCCTGAGCGCCTGCGGCAGCAGCGGCAGCAACGCCCGCCCTTCGGAGTTCCGCTACGGCGTGGCCAGCGGCGACCCGCTGACCGACCGGGTCATCCTGTGGACGCACGCCCGCATCGCCGATTCGAGCGCAGCGGTCGGCCTGAGCTGGCAGGTGGCCGCCAATGCCGGTTTCGACACCCTCATCGCTTCGGGCCGCGCAGCGGCCACTGCCGACACCGGATTCACCGTGAAGGTGGATGCCAGCGGGCTCAGCGCCGGCACCGGCTACTTCTACCGTTTCATCGACGATGCAGGGGTGGTGTCGCCAGTCGGCACCACCCGCACACTGCCGAAGAGCGATGTGAGCGCGGTGAAGTTCGCGGTTTTCTCGTGCTCGCTGTACTCGGCGGGCTACTTCAATGCCTACGACGCCGCGGCAAAGTCGGATGCCCAGTACGCAATCCACCTGGGCGACTACATCTACGAATACGGATCGGATCCGGCCAAGTTCGGCAACGGCGACGCCGTGGCCCTCGACCGCGTGACCGCCCCCGCCCGCGACATCGTCACCCTGGACGACTACCGCACCCGCTACGCGCGCTATCGCTCCGACGCCAGCCTGCAGGCGGTGCACGCCCGCATGCCGTTCATCACCATCTGGGACGACCACGAGTTTGCCGACAACGCCTATGTTGCCGGCGCCAACAACCATGACACGGCCACCCAGGGCGACTGGATCACGCGCAAGAACATCGCCGCGCGGGTTTATCACGAATGGCTGCCGATCCGCACCGATGCCTCGGGCAACGTGCTGAAAATCTACCGCCGCTTCGATTTCGGCACGCTGCTCACGCTGCACATGCTCGACACCCGCATCGAGGGGCGCGACCGCCAGTACGACAGCTACGGCGACGCCGACGGCGGCATCAGCCGCTACGTGGCCGGCCTCACCAGCGGCAGCGACGCGGGCCGCCGGATGATCAGCGCCACCCAGCAAGGCTGGCTGACCGACGGCATCGGCAACTCGGCGGCCGGCTGGTAGCTCCTCGGCAACCAGGACATCATGGCCCGGATGTGGTTTCAGGCCTCGGTGCTGCAGGCGCAGAACACCGCGTTCACCCAGCCCACGCCCGCCAACCAGGCGGCAGTCGGCCAGGCGATCACCGATTACCTCGCCGCCAAGGCCACCCGCGCGGCAGCCGGCAGCGCCGCGCTGACGCCCGGCCAGGCGGCGCTGCTGAACACCGCCAGCAACCCCCGCGTTCCGTACAACCTCGATGCCTGGGACGGCTACCCGCTGCAGCGCGAAACGATCCTGCAAACCGTCAAGGCGCAGGGCAAGAAACTCGTCACCCTGTCGGGCGATTCGCACAACGCCTGGTTCGCCAACGTAACAACCCTTGCCGGCGAAAAAGTGGGCGTGGAATTTGCCACCAGCTCGGTGACCGCGCCAGGCTTCGAGGCGGTGGGCCTGGGCACGCTGGCCAGCGCCCTCGACGGCAGCGCCCTGGTGCCGCAACTGGGCAACGCCGCCATCGGGGCGGGCCTGGGCCTGGTGGACGATCTGAACTACGCCGACACCGTCCGCCGCGGCTATCTGCAGCTTACGGTGACGCGGGCGGCGGTTACGGGTGAATACGTTTTTGTGGACACCGTGAAGAGCAAAGCCTACACGGCCACAGTCGGCAAGGCGGTCACGGTCACCGCCTCCGGGGCCGTCAGCTACGCCTGACGCCCACCGCGGGGGGTGCGACTCCGTCACGCGGTTCGCGCCCCTCTTCTTCCCACATGCCGTCCTTCCAGCCGTCCGTATTGGGTTCTTCATAGGGCGGAAGCCGCATGCCCAAGGTCGACAGCCGTGCCAGGCGCGATTCCCGCGTCGTCTCCACGATCCATTCGCGAAGGGCACCAAGCCAGCCAGCCGGGTCGAACTTGGGGTTACTGCTCGTCATGCGGTGAGACTCCGGAAGGGTGGGCGGTGTGATTACGCAGGCATCAAGTATTACGGTAATACATTTCAATCTGAAGACGCTTTGCAGCCGGATGGCATCAGCCCGACTGCGACCCAAGCGCCGCAACCGCAGTCGGGATTCACCGAAAGCTTCAATACCCCAGGTTGATCTGCATCACCGTCGTCGAGCCGCTGACTTCGTTACCGACGATCAGCAGCGGCTTGCCGTTGGGCGACTTGGCCGCCGGGATCAGGGCCAGGCCTTCGGGGCCGCGGTCGCCGGTGAGGCCGCTCCTGGTGTTGAGGTAGGTCACAAAGCTGGCGGCGGCCGGGTTGGTGATGTCGTACACCATCACGCCACCGATCCGCTCCAGGCCCACGAAGGCAAAGGTCTTGCTCCCGAAGCTGCCCAGCACCACGCCCTCGGGCTCCGGCCCCTTGGCGGTGCTGCGCCCGTCGAGGGTGTTGTTGTCGTGGCTGGCGTTGAAGTTGGCGTTGGCCAGGGCCTGGGTGCGCTGTTCGATCTGATCGCCCGAGTCATACACGCGGCTGACGGTGCTGGCATCCCAGATCGAGAAGGAGCGGCCGCCAAAGCTGTACAGCTCGGAACACTGGCCGCTGGCGTTCTTGCCGGTGCTGCCGCCGCTGGGCGTGCTGGTGATGCGCAGGCGCCCCAGGTTGGAATCGAGGATCTGGTTGGCCGCATCGGCAAACACGCTCGGATCGAGGCCTGCCGAACAAAAAGCGCGAACCCGGGTTTCCTCGTTGAAGCCGGGCCAGTCGGCGCGGGCGTCCCCCTCGTTGGCGGTCACCAGATAGGTTTTTCCACCGCTGGTGTAGCTGGCGATGGCGTCCGGCAGGTACATGCCCTTCACCCGCACCGGTGCAATCTTGATCGCGGGCGTGCCGCTGTTGGTGTTGCTGCCACCGTCTTCGTCACTCACGTCCATGCCCATTCCGGCCAGGCTGTGATCCTTGTAACCGAGCGGCTTGATCGCGCTGACCGTGGCGCGGGCGATGTCCACGATGGCCACCGCGTTGTTCTCCTGCAGGGTCACGTAGGCCGTGCTGCCGTCGGCGCTCACGGTGATGTATTCGGGTTCCAGATCCTGGGCCGCGCTGGCGTTGGGGCCGTAGATGCGGATGCCCTGGGCCCGCAGCGCGTCCTCCTGGCCGTTGAAGGCGCGGAAGTGGGCTGTGGCAACGGTGGGCGTGCCGCCGCGGTTCACGGTGATCACGCTGACCGAGCCTTCCGGGTCCACCGAATCCACCTGGTTGTAGCTGTTCGGCTCGCCTTCGTTGGCCACGATGACGCGCAGGCCGTCGGGCGTAAAGGTCAGCATGTCGGGCAAGGCGCCCACCTGGACGCTGGCCGTGCGCTGCAGCGTGGCGGCGTTGTAAAAGGCCACCACGCCCGGATCGGTCTTGGCCGGAGCCTGGATGGCCAGCGCGACGAGACCGTCATGCACGGCCACGCTATTCACGCTCGCGCCGAGCGCCGAAACATCGATGGTGCCGATTTTCACCGGTGCCGCCGGCGTGCTCAAATCAAGCACATCCACGGTGCCGTTGGCGCCATTGACCACAAACAGACGCTTGCTGGCCGCGTCGTATGCGGTAATCTCGGCAGCACCGAGGGCGCCGCCCTCGTAGGCGCCGATTTTTTCCAGCGCCAGGCTCACCGGTGTCGGTTCGGTCGCGCTGCCGTTGCCTCCGCAGGCGACGATGGCAGCAGCCCCCGCCAAAGTGACACACAGATTGCGCATGCTGAAGGGCGGGGCAAGTTGGGAAAGACGGGTCATCATTACAATCCTGATCTGATCAACGCAAAATTTGGATAATGAGCGTCGTCCTTGACAGGCCGGTGACAAGCCCGATGCCCTGAAAGCCCTGCGCCGGATCCCGCCGCGGCGCCAGCACGAACCCGCAACAAGCACCCACCCGAAACCCATCAAACCGAGGCACCTCATGCAAGTCGCAAAAAACAGCGTCGTCACCCTTAAATACACCGTCACCGACCCCGACGGTGCCGTGGTCGATGAAGGCCAGGAAGCCCTGGTCTACCTCCACGGCGGATACGAAGACATCTTCCCGAAGATCGAGGAAGCCCTTGAAGGCAAGGGCCTGAACGAGACGGTCCGGGTCACGCTGCAACCGGACGAAGCCTTCGGCGAATACGACGAAGAGCTGGTTCAGATCGAAGCCCGCGACGATCTGCCGGAAGAGCTGGAAGTGGGCATGGAACTCGAAGGCGGCCCGGAAGATGCCGAAGACGAGGACGACGTGATCCTCTATCGCGTCACCGAAATCAACGACGACAAGGTGGTTCTGGACGGCAACCATCCGCTGGCCGGCCAGGCGCTCATCTTCGTCTGCACGGTCACCGCCGTGCGTCCGGCCACCCCGGGCGAACTGGCCCGCGGCAACGCCAACGATGCCGACAGCGGCGACTGAGCGGCCGGCGAAACACCTCCGCAAGAAGCCCCGCCGGAGATAGATCCGGCACCAGCCCGGCGTGGCGCGCAAGCCACCCCGGGTTTTGTTTTGCCCTGAAACACCCGCCCGGCGCGGGAGGAGTGATGTCTGTCACAGCCGGATACAAGAAAATTGTTGCGCCGCACAATACCATTCATGTATTCTGGACCTGTCTCCTCCACCCTCCTCCTTTGGTGTGGATTTAACCCCGAGCGGCCTTGGCCTCTCGGGGTTTTTTTATTCCTGCAGGGCACCCGCGCTAGGATTCGTCCACAAGGGTAAGATTCGCTATATACAACTTTATATAGCCCTTTGCCGGCCATGCCCACTCGTCCCCCCGTCCCGCACAAGCTCGTCGGCAAACTCAGCGTCGATACCGAGTTCGGCAACTTTCTGGGCGACACGCGGATTCGCCTGCTGGAAGCCATCGACCGCGAAGGCTCCATCTCACGCGCCGCCCGGGCCGTGCCGCTGTCGTACAAAGCCGCCTGGGATGCCGTCGACGCCATGAACAACCTGGCCGAGGCGCCGCTGGTGGAACGCTCGGTGGGCGGCAAGCACGGCGGCGGAACCCGCCTCACCGACTACGGCCGGCAGGTGATTGCCATGTACCGCGCCGTGGAGCACGAATACCAGGCCGCCATCAACCGGCTCTCCCAGCGCCTTGGCGACGGCAGCGCCAGCAGCGTGCGCCAGTTCCAGACCCTGCTGCGCCGCATGTCCATGCGCAGCAGCGCCCGCAACCAGTTTGTGGGCACCGTCACCAGGCTTCACGACAGCGCGATGGGCGTCAAAGTATCCGTGCGCCTCGACGACGCCGTCGAGGTGCTGGCGATCGTCACCCCGGCCAGCGCCGAAAACCTGGAACTCGCCATCGGCCGCGAGGTGCACGCCTTCGTCAAGGCGCCCGCGGTGCACATCATCACCGAGCCAACAGCTCCCGGCCCCGCGCTCAACCGCCTGTGGGGCGAGATCACGGCCATCCACGCGGGGCCGGCGAGTTCGGAAGTCACGCTCACCCTGCCCGGCGGCCGCACGCTCACTGCGGTTGTGGCCAGGGGCGACGCCGCGCACCCCGGCCTCGCCATCGGGAGCCCGGCCTGCGGCGCCTTCGAGGCCAATGCCGTGATCCTTGCCGTTTTCGACTGAATTCCAGCCAACCGGAGACCCGCCATGAAACCCGCCATCCACACGCTTGCAGCCGTGCTCGCCCTTGCCGGTGCCTGCCAGGGCGCCCGGGCCGGCGAGGTGTCGGTTGCGGTCGCGTCCAACTTCGCGGCGCCGATGCACAGGATCGCTGCCGAATTCGAGAAGGCCACCGGCCACAAGGCGCGGCTGGTGGTGGGCTCGACCGGCAAGTTTTACGCCCAGATCAAGGCCGGCGCCCCTTTCCAGTTGCTGCTCGCGGCCGACGACGAAACGCCGGCCCGGCTGGTGCAGGAAGGTGACGGCGTGGCCGGCAGCCCGTTCACCTACGCCATCGGCAAGCTGGTGCTGTGGTCGCCCAAAGCCGGCTTCGTGGACGACAAGGGCGAGGTGCTCAGATCCGGCCGTTTCGCCCACCTCGCCCTGGCCGACCCGAAACTGGCGCCCTATGGCCTGGCTGCCACCGAAACCCTCAAGGCGCTCGGCCTCGCCGAGGCCCTGCAGCCCAAAATCGTGACCGGCGAGAGCATCACCCAGGCCTGGCAGTTCGTGGCCTCGGGCAGCGCCGAACTGGGCTTTGTCGCCTACTCGCAGATCCACGCCGACGGCCGGCTGATCGACGGCTCCTACTGGCTGGTGCCCGCCCGCCACTACCGCCCGATCCGCCAGGACGCGGTGGTGCTCGGCAAGGGCAAGGGCGTAGCCGCGGTGGACGCCCTGACCGGCTTCCTCAAGTCGCCGGCCGCCACCGCCATCATCAAGTCATACGGTTACGATCGCTAAGCCGATGACGCTCACTCCGGACGACTGGTCGGCCATCCGCCTGACCCTTGAACTGGCCAGCATCGTCACCCTGCTGCTGCTGATCATCGGCACGCCACTGGCCTGGTGGCTGGCGCGCAGCCGGTCGCGCTGGCGCGGTGCGGTCGGCGCGGTGGTGGCCCTGCCCATCGTGCTGCCGCCAACGGTGCTGGGCTTTTACCTGCTGGTGGCGATGGGGCCGCAGGGCCCGGTCGGGCAGCTCACCGAAGCCCTTGGCCTCGGGCGGCTGCCCTTCACCTTTGCCGGCCTGGTGGTGGCCTCGCTGATCTATTCCCTGCCCTTCGTGGTCCAGCCGATCCAGAACGCCTTCATGACCATGGGCGAGCGTCCGCTCGAAGTGGCGGCAACCTTGCGCGCCTCGCCGCTCGAAACCTTCTTCACCGTGGCCCTGCCGCTGGCCAGACCGGGCTTCGTCACCGCGGCGATCCTCGGCTTTGCCCACACGGTGGGCGAGTTCGGGGTGGTGCTGATGATTGGCGGCAACATTCCGGACCAGACCCGGGTTCTCTCGATGCAGATCTACAACCACGTGGAAGCACTCGAATACGGCCAGGCCCACGGCCTTTCCGCCGGATTGCTGGTGTTCTCGTTCGTGGTGCTGCTCGGGCTGAACCTGCTCGGCGGCACCCGCAACACGCCGGGGGCGGGGCGATGAGCGGGCTGTCGATCCAGATCCGCCTGCCGCTTGCCGATTTCACGCTCGACGCCCGCCTGGAGCTGCCCGGCAAGGGCATCACGGCGCTGTTCGGCCCGTCCGGATCGGGCAAAACCACCCTGCTGCGCTGCGTGGCCGGCCTGGCCCGGGCGGCGGGCCAGGTCGAGATCAACGGCGCCTGCTGGCAGGACGATAGCCGCGGCTTCTTTCTGCCCACCCACAAGCGCGCCCTCGGCTATGTTTTCCAGGAGGCCAGCCTGTTCGCCCACCTGTCGGTGCGGGCCAACCTGGAGTTCGGCCTCAAACGCATTCCCGCCAGCGAGCGCAAGGTGGGCCGGGAGGCGGCGATGGAGCTGCTGGGCATCGGCCACCTGCTCGATCGCGGCACGGACACGCTCTCCGGCGGCGAGCGCCAGCGGGTGGCGATCGCCCGGGCGCTGCTCACCAGCCCGCAGCTGCTGCTGATGGACGAGCCGCTGGCGGCCCTCGATGCCAAGCGCAAGCAGGAAATTCTGCCCTACCTCGAGCGCCTCCACGACGAACTGGCGATCCCCATCCTCTACGTCAGCCACGCGAGCGACGAAGTGGCGCGGCTGGCCGACCACCTGGTCCTGCTGGAGCAGGGGCAGGTGGTCGCCAGCGGCCCGACCACCGCGCTGCTGGCGCGCCTCGACCTGTCACTGGCCCGCGAGGAAGACGCCGCCGTGGTCATCGACACCACCGTGCTCGCCCATGACGACGACTATCAGCTCACACGCCTCGGCTTTGCCGGCGGCAGCCTCCAGGTTCCCCAGCGACCCCTGCCCGTCGGAGCCCGCGCCCGCATCAAGATCCAGGCCCGGGACGTAAGCATCGCCCTCGCCAGCGAACACCGCTCAAGCATCGTCAACCGCCTGCCGGCGCGCATCACGGGCTTTGGCGAGGCGCTTCATCCGGCCCAGTGCCTGGTTCGTCTCGAACTGGCGGGCACGCCGCTGCTGGCGCGTATCACGCGACTGTCGCGGGATCAGCTGGGTTTGACCGAAGGCATGGCCGTCGTGGCCCAGATCAAGTCGGTGGCGGTGCTGGGCTAGCCAGACCGGGCCCGGACAGGAAGCATTCTCATTACCCAGGTGTTAAAATCGCCGGATGTCGGGCAAACCGGAGCATCCATGAGCAAGGCCACCGTCGACGCCATCAACAACGCCTTGAAGGCCCATGACCAAGACAGCGCCTACTGGCTGGCGCGCATCAAGGCACTGCTCAACGACCCGAACAACGCCCTGCACCGCAAGGCGCTGGAAGTCACCAAGGCCTATCTGGAAACCTTCTCCCGCGGCACCGCAGCCCCGGACAAGAAGCGCTCCCATAGCAGCCAGTAAGGGCACACCCCGCCACACAAGCGCCTCCCGGCCCGGGATGGCGGCAAGGATTTTCATGCAGGCCCTGTCTGCGCCATTCACCGCCCCCAGGAATCCGCAAACATGATGTTCTTCGAGCTGTTTTCCAACGCACCGGAGATCATCGACATCCCGGCCGGCCAGCCGCTGTTCAACCAGGGCGATCACGGCAGCACCATGTACGTGCTGCTGCGCGGACAGGCCGAAATCGTGATCGGCAATCATCTGATGGAAGTGCTGGAGCCGGGCAACATCGTGGGCGAAATGTCCATCGTGGCGCCCGGCCCGCGCTCGGCCACGGTAAGGGCCAGCGAGGACTGTGAATTCGTCATCATCGACGAGCACCGCTTCAACGATCTCGTCCGCCAGGCCCCGGGGTTTGCCCTGAAGGTCATGCGCATCCTCACCGAGCGCCTGCGCAGGGCCGACGCCACGCTGCTGGCCTGAACCCGGCGCAGCACGGCATCGGCCTGCGCGCCCTCATGAATCCCGCCCAAACCCCCGAACTCCGCCAGCTGCTGACGCTTCTGACCCTGGCGGCGTTCGCCAGCTCGGCCTCGTTCCGCGTCTGCGACCCGATGCTGCCGGTGCTCGCCGGGCTGTTCGACGCGCCGGCCGGACGCGTGGCGCGCATCATCACCGGCTTCACGATCGCCTACGGCGCCATGCAGCTGATCTACGGGCCGCTGGGCGAGCGCTTCGACCGCTTTCGCATCGTCACGCTGGCCACCGCCCTGTGCGCCGTCGGCAGCCTTGGCGCAACGCTGGCCACCCGCCTCGACGTGCTCACCCTCTGCCGCATCCTCACCGGCGTGGCGGCGGCCGGCATCATCCCGATGTCGATCGCCGCGATTGCCGACATGGTGCCCGCCGAGCAGCGTCAGGCGGTGCTGGCGCGTTTTTTCTCGGGGCAGATCATCGGCATGATCTTCGGGCAGGTGCTGGGCGGCCTGTGCGTCGATTTCGGGCTGTGGCGAGTCGCCTTCGCAACGCTCACCGGGCTCTACCTCGTCATCGCCTTCGCGCTGTGGAAGAAGGCCCACCTGGGCCACCAGACACGCGGCACCCAACCCGGCACGACGCGCATCGCCGGCCTGTATCTGGCGGCCCTGAAAATGCTTTACGCCCGGGAGACACGCGGGGTGCAGGCCTGTTTCTTCATCGAGGCGGCGCTGGTGTTCGGGATGCTGGCCTTCACGCCGCTTTACCTGCACGAGCGATTCGGCCTCACCCTATCCACGGCCAGCCTGCCGCTGCTTCTTTACGGCGCCGGCGGGCTGCTGTTCTCGGTCTTTGCGGCGCGGCTGGGCGCACGGCTCAACCACTGGCGCTACCCCTTCGTGGCGGCCTGCCTCGTCGCCACGGCCAGCGGCATCGCCCTCCTCGCCGATCATCCGGCGTGGCTCTTCGGCGGCGCGCTGATCTCGGGCTTTGGCTACTACCTGCTCCACAACACCCTGCTCTTCCAGATCACCCAGCGGGCTCCGCAGGCGCGCAGCCTGGCGCTGGCGCTGTCGATCTCGCTGTTCTTCCTGGGGCAGTCGGTGGGCGTCACCTCGGCCGGCTGGCTGGTGGACCAGGGCAGGCTCGCCTGGGTGTTTGCCCTGGCCGCCCTGCTGATGCCGCTGCTCGGCGCGGTCACCGCCAGGCAGGTTCGGGCCAGCTGAAACGCCGGATGATCAAAGGCTAAGGCCGTGGCTGGCAGCGGCCTGCCTGAGCCCTTCAAGCGCGCTCATGTAGTCGAAATCGCGGATCGCCGCGGCAATCGCCGGAAAGCGCTCGCCCAGAGCAAGCTTCAGCATGGCCTCGTTATCGTCGAGCAGCTGCATGCAGGCGAAGTCGTCGTCCTTCAGCTGACTGGCCAGGCGCGTGCACACCTCCTCCAAACGGCGCATGTTGATCTGCCCTGCGGCAGCGGCTACCTGCGCCTTCGGCAGCCGCGCGGCGATCGAGGCGATCAATTCCGGCAGGGCGTCGGCGATGCGCGCCTGCAGTGGCGCCAACACGGCAGCGGGCTGACCCGCGCGGATCTCCGCTTCGAGCTGGCTGGCCAGCGTGCGAAGCTCACCGGCGCCGATCTGGGCGGCGACGCCCTTGAGCGTATGCGCCATGCGCTCGGCACTCACCCAGTCGGATTCGGCAATCGCCCCGGCGAGGCGCAGCGGCGCGTCGGAGTAAGTTGCGATGAACTTCGACAGCAGGGACAGGTAAAGCGCCTCGCGCCCCAGGGCCTGGTGCAGACCGAGCGGCACGTCGAGCCCGGCGACGCCATCGAGGAGCCCGGCGGCAGAAGGCGTCGCGCGAACAGCGGGCGCGCCCGGCGGCCGCGGCTTGACCCATTGCTGCAGCTTCGCCGTCAGCCTGTCGGGGTCGATGGGCTTGGCGATGTAGTCGTTCATCCCGGCTTCGAGGCAGCGCTCCCGGTCACCAGTCATGGCGTTGGCGGTCATCGCCACGATCGGCAGCGTGCCCAGCCCAGGCAGGCGCCGGATTGCACGGGTCGCGGCGAGCCCGTCCATCACCGGCATCTGCATGTCCATCAGCACGATGTCGTAACGCCCGCGCTGCAACTTGTCCAGCGCCATGGCGCCGTCGGTGGCCAGCTCGACCTCCAGGCCCAGCGCGTTCAGAAGCTCGGTCTCCACGTCCTGGCTCATCTCGTTGTCGTCGACCAGCAGCACCCGCGCGCCGGAAATCGCGGCAAGGTCGCGCGCCGGCCCGGGCGCGGCATGGCCCGCCCCCGCCGAATCCGGCCCCCCGGTGCCGAGCAGGCGCATCACGGCACCAAACAGCACGGCGGCGCTGACCGGCTTCGTCAGCAGCTCATCGATGCCTACCGCCTCGGCCAGCCGTTGCAGCTCGTCGCAGCCATACGCGGTGACGATCGCCATCCGCGGTTCGGGTGCCAGCGCCAGCCGGCGGATCTCGCGAACGGTGGCCACGCCATCCATCTCCGGCATCAGCCAGTCGACCAGGGCCAGCTCGTAGGGCGTGCCGGCCGCCGCGGCACGGGCCACCTCGGCCAGCGCCTCCCGGCCGGACGCCAGCGCCGTGACGCACAAACCCATGCTGCGCAGCATCTCGTCGATCAGCTGGCGCGCGCTGTCGTTGTCATCCACCACCAGCACACGGCGCCCCTGCACCCGCGGATCGGTGAGGATGCTGCGCGCCGGCCCGCCTCCGCGACCCACCCGGGCCGTAAACCAGAACGTGGAACCGACGCCCGGCGTGCTGTCGACCCCGACCTCACCGCCCATCATGTGGGTCAGCCTTTCAGAAATGGCCAGCCCGAGCCCCGTTCCGCCGTATTTTCGGGTGGTCGAGGTGTCGCCCTGCTGAAAACTCTTGAACAGCTCGGCGCGCTGCTCGGCGCTGATGCCAATGCCGGTGTCACGCACCGAAAAACGCAGCAACAGCGCATCGTCCAGGGCAGCCTGAACCCTCACCTGAATCGCCACTTCACCCTTGTCGGTGAACTTGACAGCGTTGTTGACGTAATTGATCAGCACCTGCCCGATGCGCAGCGGGTCGCCGACGAGCATGTTCGGCACGTCGTCGGCCACATCCACAATCAGCTCCAGCCCCTTGCCCGCCACCCGCTCGGCGATCAGGCCGGTCACGTTGTCGAGCACCCGGTCGAGCCCGAAATCGATGTGTTCGAGCGCCATCTTGCCGGCCTCGATCTTCGAGAAATCCAGGATGTCGTTGATGACGCCCAGCAGGTGCTGGCTGGAGCGCTGGATCTTCAGCAGATAGTCACGCAGCCGCGGCGGCGGGTCGCTGCGCAGCGCCAGGTGGGCCATGCCGATCACGGCGTTCATCGGCGTGCGGATCTCATGGCTCATGTTGGCCAGAAAATCCGTCTTGGTCCGGGCCGCCGCCTCGGCGAGCTGGCGCGCCCTGGCCATTTCGGCAATCACCGCCCGTTCGGCGCTCACGTCCTCGAAAGTCCCGGCGAAGCCCTTGTCCATATTGTCCCGGTCGATCGCCTGCACCATTTTCCGGCACCAGAAGCGGCTCCCGTCCTTGCGCATCATCTCCCGCTCTTCGCAGTGAAAGCCCTGCTGCCTCAGGCCCGCGGTGATCGCCTCACTGACCTCGGCATAGCCCGCGTCGTCGGCGTAAAGGATGCGCATGGACTGGCCGAGCAGTTCGCCCTGGCCGTAGCCGAACAGCCGCTCCATCGTGCGGTTGCAGCGCAGGATCACACGCTCGCGTGTGAGCACGATGCCGACCGTGGCCGCATCCAGGATCGCCTGCTTCTCTTCGTTGGCGCTGCGCAGCGATTCACTCATCGCAAGCAGCTCGGCGGTGCGCTCGCCAACCCGGCGCTCCAGGTCATGGCGATACTCGGCCAGCTCCCGCTCGGCCTTCTTCTGTTCTGTCAGGTCGGTCCAGACGATATGCATCAGGTTCTTGTCACCCTCGCGGATCGCGGTGAGCAGCACCCTGGCAATGAAGTGCTCGCCATCGGCGCGGACGTGCTCCCACTCGAACGCGTTCGCGCCCTCTTCCCGCGCAACGCGGCTCATCTCGGCCGCTTTCGTCGCCGAAAGCTGACCGTCGGGCTGATATTCGGGCGAAATATCGACCACTGAACGCCCGAGGAGCTGATCGAGACTCTCCATGCGCAGCATTGCGAGCGAAGCCTTGTTCGCGGCAATGTAGCGCCCGTTCTCGGTCAGCATGATGGCCTGACGGGTATCCTCAAACAGGCTGCGAAAGCGCTCTTCGCTATCGCGCAACGCGTCTTCGGTCTGCTTGAGCCGGGTGATGTCGGCGAGGGTCACGCGCAGCACCGGCGCACCATCGTCGGCCGTCTTGCGCAGGCAGTCGAGATGGGCGTGCATCCCGCGCCCGTCGCCGCGGGCAAGGCGCAGATCGACCGTCTGCCTGTCCGTGCCGGCCTCCGCCTCGCCACTCATCGCGCGCGCAAAAAGCGATGCCAGCCATCCCGGCTCTCGTCGGCGACAAAGCGCGCAAAGCGCCGCTTGATCAGCGCCCCCCGCACCTCGCCGAGCAGCGTGGCGCCGGCAAGATTGATCTCGGCAATGAAGCCATCGGCGTTCAGGGTGAGATAGCCCACCGGCGCAAACTCGTACAGATCCACATACCGATCGCGCGACGCCTCGAGCGCCGCGTGCGCCCGTCGCAGCTCCTCGTTCTGCATCTCGAGTTCGATCTGATGCACCTGCAATTCGTGCACAAGATCGGCCGCATGCCGCTGCGGCACGGTCTCACCCGCCGCGCGCCGGGCCAGGCGTTGTTCCGCCTCGGTAAGCAGCGCCTTGTCCAAATCCTTGCCAGCCTTGTCGGTACTCACGGGGTCACCTGCATCGAAACCAATATCAGTTGCGGCGCCCCCGTCTTGCCGATGAAACGGCGGGCATTCAGCAATATCCTTTTATGGCCGATTCCGGGAAAGTCATGCTCGACCGGATAATCGGAAAACTCCTGCCCGCCCACCGCGGTGCTTTCCAGCAATCGACGCAGTGCGTCGATATTCCACTGGCCATCGCCCAGTTCGTAAATCGGGCGCCCGATGGTCATATCCGGCGCCGCCCGGAAGATGTCGTAAAAAGCCCGGCTGGCAAAAACCACCTTCAGGGCACCGTCGAGAACGATCAACGGCTCGCGGATCGTATGGACGATGCCATCGGCCAGCGTAAGCGCCTCCTGCACCGCAACGGACTTGAGGCGCAAAGTGATATCGGTAAACGTCATCAGCACCCCGTCGATCACGTTATCCAGCGTGCGATAGGGCTGAATGCGCGCCAGCATCCAGGTGTCCTCGTCGAGGCGAATCTCTTGCTCGAAAGGCACCAGCGAATCGAGCACCCCCGCGGCAGCCTCCAGCAGGTCGAGCTCATGCACCCGCGACTTGATATCGTTCAGCGGCCGGCCGATATCCGATGCGGCCAGGCGATAAATACGCATCGCCTCGCGGGTAAAGCTGCGGATCGACAGGTGACGATCGAGAAAAATAATGCCGACGCTGACGTTTTCCAACAGATTCTTCATGTCGTTCTGCATGCCGGAAAGCTGCTCGATCTTGGCCTGCAATTCGGCATTGACCGTAATAAGCTCCTCGTTGACCGACTGCAATTCCTCCTTGGAGGTTTCCAGTTCTTCATTGGTCGACTGCAGCTCTTCATTGGTCGATTGCATTTCCTCGTTAATCGACTTGAGTTCCTCCTGCGAGGCCTGCTGCTCTTCGATGGTGGTCTGGTAGCTTTCCCTCAAATAGGCGAGATCGCGCTCCAGCTCTTCGATCCGCCCCGGCTCGGCCTGCCCGGACGTGCGCCTGCGCGCCGGCCTGGCAGCGGCCGGAACCCGGTCCTGGAAGCTCACCAGCAGCAGGCCCGGGCGCCCTTCCGTAGCGGGCAGCAAGCGGACGCCGAGGCCAAACATCACGACACTCCCGTTGCTCTCGAGCTGCACCGGCCGCTCGAGGGTGGGGCGTCCTTCAATGGCGGCAGCGCTGATCGCGGTACGCAGCTCTGTTGCCAACCCGTCGCGTGCCATTTCAATGACATTCAGGCTGGCCTGCCCCGGTGCCGGACGCAGGTATTTGCCCGTGTCGCCATGCACGTAAAGAATGTCGCCCTTGAGATCGGTCACCACCGAGGCGGGCGCAAAATATTGCACCAGCACCCGGCGGGTCAGCTCGACGAAATTGGTTTCCCTCACTTTCCTGACGGCCTCACCCGGTATTTTTCCGCCCCCCTCAACAAGCCCGGCCGAACCCTGGGCCATGACGGCAGAAACTGTTTTAAGGGACGGACTGGCGCGATATAACTTCCAGTTCCGGTTAATCGCCGAGAATAGTTCGGTATGGTTGCCGATACTTTCCGATGGCGACAGGAACAGCACCCCGCCGGGCTTGAGCGCGTAATGAAAAGCCACCAGAAGGCGGTTCTGCAACTCGGGCTCGAGATAAATCATCAGGTTGCGGCAAGACAGCAGATCGAGCCGGGTAAAGGGCGGATCCTTGATGACGTTCTGGATCGCAAACACGATCATCTCGCGGATCTCCTTCTTGACCCGGTATCCGCCTTCTTCCCTCACAAAAAAACGCTGCAGCCGCTCACGGCTCACATCCTGGGCGATATTCAGCGGATAGAGTCCTGCACGGGCAACAGCAATGGCCTCATCAGCCAGATCGGTGCTGTAGATCTGGACCTTGAAAGTCTCGCGCGCCTCGTCCATCAATTCGCGCAACAGAATGGCAATTGAATAGGCTTCTTCGCCGGTGGCACAACCGGCCACCCAGACCCGAAAAATGAAATCGCCCGGCTTGCCTTTCAACAGCGCCGGCAGAATCTCCTTTTGCAGCACCACGAAGGCATCGGGGTCGCGGAAAAAGCTGGTCACGTTGATCAGCAGCTCCTTGAACAGCAAACGCACCTCGGCCGGGTTTTCCTTCAGAAAGCGGATATACACATCGGCGTCGTCGATCGTGTGCTGCGACATGCGACGCGCGATGCGGCGACCCACCGTGCTCTTTTTGTAGAGCGAGAAATCGTGACCGGTCAGCGTGCGCAATTGCATCAGGATGTGGCTCAAGCCGCCAGCCAGCGCGGGCTCCGGCGGCGTTTCAGGCGGCACCGCGAGGCGCCGGGCACAGGCCTGCAAGGCCGCCGGCATCTTTTCGGCGGGAAGCACATGGGTGACATAGCCCGACTTGATGGCACTGGAGGGCATGCCGTCGTATTTGGCGCTGGAGGGCTCCTGGGCCAGCGTCACACCGCCCGCCCCGAAAACCGCGCGCACACCCAGCGTGCCATCGCTGCCGGTGCCCGAAAGAATGATTCCGACCGCGTTTTCCTGCTGGTCTTCCGCCAGCGAACGCAGGAAGAAATCCACCGGCATGCGCAGCCCGCGGGGCTCGGCGGGCGCACTCAACTGCAGCTTCCGGTGAAGAATCGCCATGTCCCGATTGGGCGGAATGACGTACACGTGATCGGGCTCGACCTCAAGCTGATCCACCGCCTCGAGCACCGGCATGGCGGTCGTGCGCTGAAGGAGTTCGGTGAGCAGGCTGACATGCCCGGGATCGAGATGCGACACCAGCACGAAGGCCATCCCGCTGTCTGCCGGGCAGGCCCGGAAGAAGTGTTCGAACGCCTCCAGCCCGCCGGCCGACGCGCCGATACCGACAATGCTCAAGCGCGCGATCAAATCCTGTGCAACCGATTCTGCCGAGCCCGCCACCATTGCCGGGGATAAATGATCAACCCTCTTCTTTTCGCTGCCCATCCGGACTCATCTCCCAAAACCTGGCGACTCATTTCTCCTGACACGGGAGCACGATCACGACGGCTGCAAGAAATTACATAATAGTATTGCGACACAAGTGGAAGTGTTATTTCACATCGTGCCGGCCCGAAATGGCCTCCGGCTCAAGGCTTATTGGCACTGCGGGAGAACCCGCACCAACGCCGGCAATTAATTCATTTTCATAGGCGCCGCCAAAAAACCAATTCACCTCATGGGCTTGTAAAACAATCAATTCAAAAAAACAAATGCTCATGCCATTCTGTCCGTTCCGGGCACCCGAATCGCCCGTTCCCAAAAAATGTGATGACGCCCCCTGCCGCACGCCATGGCAGGTCAAAATCGGCCAGATCTCGCCAGGCATGTCATTGCCCTTAAGCGGGGCTTGACTTTCGACACAAAGCCGTGCAATATCAAAAATCGGTGTTTCCTGCTGACCAGAGGGTCTAAGTTCAAGGGGCTCTTAATCCGTAGGTCGAGCGCCCCAGGCGCTCAAAGCCGACCAAGATTTCAGAGGCAAGGCCACCCGTCGAGGTGGCCTTGTTTGTTTCAGCCTGCCGCAGTTCGCTTCGGCAAGACGCAACACGACGCCTTTCATCTTCGTCTGCAACACTGATCGCAGACACCCTACCGCCGGCCCGCCGATCTCCGTGCCGACATTGAATCGCGACAGACCTTGAAGGTCGCCGCAAAACCTGGCCCACCAAGGCGGTGGCGGGCCATGGCCGGTACGCCCCACCACGGGACGCTTCCCGACCACCCACCAGGAGCCCCAATATGGCCAAAGAAGAACTCATCGAAATGAAGGGCAGCGTTACCGAAGTGCTGCCGGACGGTCGCTATCGCGTCACCCTCGAAAACGGTCACAACCTTATCGCCTACGCGGGCGGCAAGCTCAAGAAGAACCACATCCGCATCATCGCCGGCGACGAAGTGACGCTGGAAATGTCGGCCTACGATCTCTCGAAGGGCCGCATCACCTTCCGTCACCTCCCCCCCCGCACCGGTCACTCCTCGTCGCCCGCTCCGCGCCGTTACTGAGCTCCCCGGGCAGGGCCATGCCCCGCCCGCCCCCTGTGGGGAACAAGAAAACCCGGGGCGACCCTGCGTTTTCTTGAGAGCGAAGCCTGGCTGCACAAAAAAAGCCCTTGCCGGAAACGGCAAGGGCTTTTTTGCTGGCGCGCAGCCGTTTAAAGCTTGAAAACGGCCAGCGACTGCCGGCGGCTCCGGACCCCCTCCAGCGCGCCGCGCCAGAAAATTTCGTAAAAATGCACAGCAAACGCACGAGGGGCCTTGCTGAGGAGGCCTCGGCTTGATACTATCCGCGCTCCTTTTTCGGGTTGTACGACTCAAAGCCGCAAGGCCTCAGTCCAGGCCACACCCGAAAGGCCGGCAAGTCTTAATGCCGGCCAGGCAAAGGCGCTCATGTAGCTCAGTGGCAGAGCACTCCCTTGGTAAGGGAGAGGTCGGCAGTTCAATCCTGCCCATGAGCACCATCCTCCCCCGCTTTCGCAGCAGCTGTCTTTCCGCCCCTACCTGGGCGCGGCGATCCTGACGAACTTGAGGGTGAATTTGTCGCTCTCGCCGATGGCGAGATATTTCTCCCGGTCCACTTCCTTCATGCGCAGGCTCGGCGGCAGCGTCCACACGCCTTCCGGATAATCACGCGTGTCGCGCGGGTTGGCGGCCATTTCGCCGCGGGCCACCAGCTTGAAACCCACCTTCTCGATCAGCGCCACAACCTCGTCCTCGCGCAGATAGCCCGACTTGAGCTGCGCCGCCTGAGAGAGATCGCTGCGCCCGCGGTGATCGATCACGCCCAGCACGCCACCGGGCTTGAGCACGGTGTGGAACTCGCGGATGTGCTCCTCCACGTTGCCATCGACGATCCAGTTGTGCAGGTTGGAGAAGGTCAGGAGCAGATCCACCGACTCCGGCCGCAGGGTTTCGGCGAGGCCGGGGCTGTGGGCGATCGCCACCTTGCCGTACAAGGCCGGCGCCTTCGCGATCAGCCCTTCCACCACCTCATGCTCGGCGCGTCCCGCCGCCGGATTGTGGGCGCCGGCATGCAGCGCGGCGATGTAGCGGCCCTTGTCGCGCAAATAAGGGGCGAGGATTTCGAACCACCACACGCCAACGCTCGGCCAGATCTCCACGACCGTCTGGTCGGCCTTGAGGCCGAAAAAGGCCAGCGTTTCCGCCGGCTTGCGGGCCTGATCGCGCTGACGGTTGCGTTCGCTGCGCTGGGGGCCGTCCATCCATTGCTGCAGGTCGGCATCGCCGGCCGCCGGAGCCGCCGTCATGTGCAGGGCAGCCACGAGCGGCAGCAGAATTCGCAGGACTGGGCGCATTTTTTCACCGTTTTTCAATCATAGGGGCCGCAATTATCCCCTGAGCACACGCCTTGAGGCACACTGACACTCTATGTGCACAGAGTGCGCAGACTCATCAGCGAAGCTCGACGAGACTCGAATGCAGCCGGCAAATCTCCTTTCACGCATTTTTTCCCGGCTCACGGAACGACCGCTGCAAACCATCCGGCTGATGATCGTCGGCACCACCTTTCCGGCGCTGGCGATTGCCTGGTATGACACCCTTTCGGGCATGCAGGCCAACGAACGCGACGCCGTGGAGCGTATCCGGGTCCAGGCGCTTATCCAGGCGCGGGCGGCCGGAGAAACGGTGCAGGCGTCCATCGAGCGTTTCGATTTTGCGCTGAAAACCGCGCGCCTCGCGGCACTTGAAAGCCCCGAGGCCATGGACAGGCAAGGCCAGCTCGCCATCGGGGCCATGCCCGCCGACCTCGTCCTGCAGCAGTTCCGCATCGACGCCGACGGCTACCTGGGCTATTCATCCCTCGGGCCGGCGCCGCGCAACTATCTGGGCGACCGGGATTACTTTCGGGAGCTGGCCGCCGACACCGGCGACACGCTGGTCATCACACCCCCCGTGCTGGGCCGGCTGACCCACAAGTGGAGCATCCAGATCGCCCGCGCGGTGCGGCGCAACGGACGCTTCGAGGGCGTGATGTCGATCGCCGTGTCGCCGGAAGCCTGGACGGCGCAGCTGTCGCGCTTCGACAGCGGTCCCCACGACACCCTGACGCTGGTCACCGGCAAAGGCCAGGTGCTGCTGCGCACGCTCAATCCGGGGGCCAACTTCGGCAAGCAGGCGCCCCTGCAGCGCGAATACATCACCCGCCCCGACCTGCGCGAAGGGCACTACGTGGCCCATGCCTCGGTGGATGGCATCCTGCGCCTGTATGGCTGGACCCGCCTGTCCTCGGGGCTGGTCATGATGTCCGGCATCGCCCTCGACGACGCGCTGGCGCCGATACGCAAGCAGAACGCCTGGACCCTGCAGCGCGCCACCGCCTCCAGCCTGATCCTGGCGCTGCTGATCGCCGGCCTGCTGGTCGCGCTGCGGCGCTACGAGGGCGCGGTCGGCCAGCTTGCCGAGCGCGAGGCACACCTGCGCAAGGTCCTCGACAACATGGCCGAAGGCATCGTGATCATCGATGCGAACAACTGCATCGTGAGCGCAAACCCGGCCTTCAGCTTCATTACGGGTTACGGGGAGGATGAGTTGCGCGGCCGCCCTGTCTCGACGCTGCCGGCCGGACACCCCGGCGAACTGAGCCTGGGCGAGCTTCTCGGACCACCGGCAGCGCGCCATCAGCAAGGAGATTTCGAAGGCCTGCGCCGGAACGGAGAGCCCTACACCGGCCACGCGGAGATCTCCGCGGTGCTCGACAGCAACGGCCAGGTCGCCCACCGGGTGGTGCTGATTTCCGACGTCACCGAGCGCCGCCGCCAGGAGGGCGCGATCTGGCACCAGGCCAACTTCGACCGCCTGACCGGCCTGCCCAACCGGGGTCTGATCAACGACCGCCTCGAGAACATGCTCCACCACGCCAAGCGCCACCGCAGCGAAGTCGTCGTGCTGTTCATCGACCTCGACCGCTTCAAGCCGGTGAACGATACCTACGGGCACGACGTCGGCGATCTGCTCTTGCAGCAGGTTGCCGCGCGCCTGCTCAAGCTGTTTCGCGACGAAGACACCGTGGCCCGCCTCGGAGGCGACGAGTTCGTCGTGGCCATGCCCAGCCCGGCCGGCGCCTCCGCCGTGGAGCCCGCCGCAGCCAAGGTCGTGGACAGCCTCGCCCAGCCCTTCGAGGTGGCCGGGCATATTCTGGAAATCGGCAGCAGCGTCGGCGTGGCGCGCTTTCCGGCCGATGGCGACAGCGCCGAGCAGCTCATCAACGCCGCCGACCACGCCATGTACCGGGCCAAGAACGAAGGCCGGGGGCGCTGGAGCACTTAGTCCGGACTCGCCCGCTCCGCCAGCCGTAAATAGCGTCCGCCTGTGCCATAAGTCAAAAGAATGCCTGCGCCCTCAACCGGCCCGGGGCGTAGCATTTCTCCATAGGCATCGTTCTGCAAGGAGAAAGCCATGTTTCGCCCTGTCCGTCACGGCCGGCAAACCGGCCTTGCCCGCAGCACACCGCTGATTGCCCTGGCGCCCCTCGCCGCGCTCCTGCTGACAGCCTGCGGTGGAGGCGGAGACAGTGGCTCTGCGGCGCCGGCAAGCGTGTCGTCCATGGCACAGGCCGCGGCGTTTTCCCCCGCCACCGCATGCTCGCCCTTCCAGACGCCCCCCGTGTTCTCGGGCCGCGTACAAGCCCCCGAAGCGGTGCTTGGCTTCGCCCTCGGCAGCCGCGAAGTCAGCACCGACGAAGCCAACACCTACCTCGATGCCCTCGACGCTTCCAGCCCCCGCGTCGTCACCGGCGTCGCGGCAAGCTCGGTACAGGGCCGGGTGCTGAAATACGCGATCGTCGGCCGCGAAGACAACGTGTCGCCCGCCGGCCTCGACCGCCTGCGCCGGGCCGCCCGGCAGTTGATGGACCCGAACACCAGCCCCGCCACCGCAGCCGCGCTGGCCGCCAGCACGCCGGCGATCCTGTGGGTCGCCGGCAACGTGCACGGCAACGAGGAAAGCGGCGCGGACGCCGCACTGCGCGTGCTCTACGAACTGGCCGATCGCGACGATTGCGCCGCGGCGCGCATCCTCGACAACGCCGTCGTGGTCGTCCTGCCGATTCAGAACCCCGACGGCCGCGAAGCCGACACCCGGAGCAACGCCTACGGCTTCGACATGAACCGCGACTGGTTCGCCCGCACCCAGCCCGAAACCGACGGCAAGCTCGAACTGCTGCGCCAGTACCCGCCGGTGCTGTTCATCGATGCCCACGAGATGGGCAGCGGCAAGTTCTTCTTCCCGCCCTACGCCGACCCGATTTACCACGAGGTGCCCGGGCAGGCCTTCACGTGGATAAACAGCATCTACGCCGCAGCCGTCGCCACCGAATTCGACCGCCAGAAAATCGCCTACTTCCACGGCGCGCCCTACGATCTGTTCGCCGCCGAATACGGCGACACCGTGCCCACGATCGGCTTTCACGCCGCCGGCATGACCTTCGAAAAATACAACGGCGCCAGCATCGCCACCCGCAGCCGCGAACACTACGTCGCCATGTGGTCGTCGCTGTTCGCCGGCGCCAGCGACAAGCTGCGCATCCTCACCGACTGGCACCTGTCCCACGTCGAGGCCAGGGCCCAGGGCCAGGCCGGCCAGCTCCAGCCCAACGGCATCCACTACGACGCCAAGGCGCTCTACCAGCAGGTACCGGGCCTTTCCGTGCAGCACTACTTCTTCCCCGACGACCCCGGCCGCACGCGCGAACTGGCACACCTGGTGCGGCGCCTGCAGCGCATGGACGTGCAGGTGTGGAAGCTGACCGCTCCCGTTACCGTGCCGGACTACCGCGCCTACGGCAGCCCGCCCGCCAGCGTCACGCTGCCTGCCGGCACCTGGTGGATACCGATGGCCCAGGGCCGCAAGCACTGGATCCAGGCCATGCTCAATGAAGACGCCTACACCCCGGTCGGCGTCAGCTACGACGTCACCGCCTGGAGCAATCCGCTCCTGATGAACATCGCCGGCGGCTCATCGGGCGCCAGCCTGAATCCGCAGGCCAGCCTCGTCGCCCCCGTTGCCGCCCCCGCCTTGCCGGGCGCCCCGGCCGGCGCGCCGAGAATCGGCCTGTTTGCCATTCCCGGCACGGCCGGCTCCGAATCCGCCGGTTCGATGCGCTACCTCTTCGAGCGCGTCTGGGGCGTGCCCTACACCGAAGTCAGCGCCGAGCAGATCAAAGCCGGCCTGGGCGGCATCGACGTGCTGCTGGTTCCCGACGGCTACGCCAAGGGCGGCCTGCAGGCGCTCGGCTCGAAAGGGCAAAAGGCCCTGGTGACATGGGTCGAGGGCGGCGGACGCTACGTCGGCTACCGCGGCGGCACCGAACTGGCCGTGGGCGCCGGCCTGTCGACGGCCGTGCTGCAGGCCACCCACACCGCTGCGCCGGGCACGCTGATCCGCGTCGCCCTGGATCCGGCCAGCCCGCTCGCCGCCGGCATCCCCAAGGCCACGGAAATCACGCCCACCGCCTGGCTGATGTACGACAACGACGACCGCATGAGCCCTGGTCTCGGCAGCACCGTCGCCCGCTTCCCGGCGCAGGGCGAGCCCGCCTTCCACACCTCGGGCCTGGCCATCGGCGTCGACGAGCTGGCCGGCAGCGCGGCCATCGTGGACGAGCCTGTAGGCAACGGACGCAGCGTGGTGTTCTCCTTCGACCCGAACTTCCGCGCCTGGCCCGAGGGCACCCAGCGCATCCTCTGGAACGCGCTGTACGGCACCAACCCCGTCGCCGCGGCCGCGTCGGCCAAAGTGCGGGCCGCCGCCATCGACACCGCCGGCCGGGCCGCCAAGGCGCTGCCCGACACCGGCAAGGCGATCCGCATCGTCGTGCAGGCGGCCGACGCCGACGCCACCCGCGCGCTGCTGCAAAGCTACGGCACCGAGTTCAAGGAGCTGCGCAAGGCCGAACGTACGGTATTCGTGATCGCCAACCGCGAAGCCCTGTCGCGGGAAGAGCACCCCTACGTGCTGGATCTGGCCCGCGACCTGACCCAACTGATCACGCCGATTTCATTCAGCATGCCCTGACGACGGTTCCGGACGGCAGCTACTTGAGGCTCGACAGATACGCCACCACCGCCTCGATGTTCTGCTCGCCCAGCACCGTCACCGCAGCCGTCATCGGGGGGTAGGTGCGTTCGGCGGAGCTTTTCAGGTAACGGTTCAGGCTGCGCCGCAGGTAGTCGGCCTGCTGGCCGGCAAGCCGCGGAAAGTTCTCGCCGCCCCTGGCATCCTCACCGTGGCAACGAAAGCAGTTACGCATGAAATGCTCACGCCCCTCGGCGGCCCGCTGCCCCGCGACGGGCACCGCGGGCGTGGCCGCCTGGGCAGCGTAAAACACCGCGATATCGGTTTTTTCCCGGGCGTTCAGCACCCTCATCAAGCCCTCCATGAACGCATCCTTGCGCTTGCCGGCAAGAAACGCGTCGATCTGGTTGAGCACATACACCGGGTTCTGCCCGGCCAGGTTGGGCACCTCGCCGTACTTGCTGAGGCCGGTCTCGCCGTGGCAATTGGCACAGAAGAAGGACGCCTTGCGCCCGGCCTCGCGGGCCGCCTGCAACTCGGCCGGGCCGGCCTTGACGAGACGCGCCAGATAGTCGCGCTCGGTGGGCCCCGCCGACGCCGGAGCCGCCAGCGCACCCAGCGCCAACCCGATGATTGCCCCACAGAGGGCAGGGCCGCAGCGGCCCCTTGACTTGATCGACATGACGATTTTTCTCGTTGGGCGCCGAAGGCAGGCCGCCTTCAGCACCAGGGCGTACAGTGTAATCTTCCGGCAGGAGGCCGGGTCTGGCCACTACAATTCGGGGTTTGAACCGTGCCCCGCGTCATGTCCCCCTCCCTGTCGCCCGCTTTCAGCCCTCCCCGCGTCGCCATTGTCGGCGGTGGTCCGGCCGGCCTGATGGCCGCCGAAACCCTGGCCCTCGCCGGCGTGGCGGTGGATCTCTACGACGCCATGCCCTCGGTCGGACGCAAGTTTCTGCTGGCAGGCCGCGGCGGGCTCAACATCACCCACTCGGAAGCCTTCGAGGCCTTCGCCAGCCGCTACGGCAGCCGTCGAGCGCAGATCGAACCGATGATCCAGACCTTCGGCCCCCAGGCCCTGCGTGACTGGGTCGAGGCGCTGGGCGTCAGCACCTTTGTGGGCAGCTCGGGCCGGGTTTTTCCGGACGGGATGAAAGCCGCCCCGCTGCTGCGCGCCTGGCTGCAACGCCTGCGCGAAGCCGGCGTGCGCTTTCATGTGCGCCACCGCTGGAGCGGCTGGGCGCAAGACGGCAGCCTGCGCTTTGCCACACCCGCCGGCCCGGTCGAATGCCACGCGGAGGCCACCATCCTCGCCCTGGGCGGCGGCAGCTGGGCCCGGCTCGGCTCCGACGGCGCCTGGGTGCCGCTGATCGAAGGGCGCGACATCAGCGTGGCCCCGCTGCAGCCGGCCAACTGCGGCTTCCTGGTCGCCTCGCCCCGCACCGGGGTGGGCGGCTGGAGCGAACACCTGCGCAGCCGTTTCGCCGGCCAGCCCCTCAAATCGGTGGCGATGCGCCTCGACGGCGAGCCCGGTGACCAGGACACACCGCTCCGGCCGGGCGAAGCCATGATCACCGCCGACGGCATCGAAGGCAGCCTGATCTACGCCATGTCGGCGGCGATCCGCGAACGCATCAACACCACCGGCAGCGCCACGCTCCTGATCGACCTCGCCCCCGGCCGCCCGCTCGAGCGGGTGCTCGCCGAAGCGTCCCACCCCCGCGGCGCCCGCTCGCTGGCCAGCCACCTGCAAAGCCGGGTCGGCATCGCCGGCATCAAGATGGCCCTGCTGCGCGAATGCCTCACGCCCGATGAACTGGCCGACCCGGCCCGCCTGGCCGCCGGCATCAAGGCGCTGCGGCTGCGCCTCACCGCGGCACGCCCGCTGGACGAAGCGATCAGCAGCGCCGGCGGAGTGTGCTTCGAAAACCTGGACGAAGGCCTGATGGTGCGTCGCCAGCCCGGCCTGTTCATGGCCGGCGAAATGCTCGACTGGGAAGCCCCCACCGGCGGCTACCTGCTCACCGCCTGCCTCGCCAGCGGCCGCCGGGCCGGCGAAGGCGCACTGGCGTGGCTTGCCGCGCGCCAGCACTGAGCCGCACCCGCAACATCTTTTAACGTCCCCGCGACGACCCGCGGTTTAGAGTGAAAGCCCAAGGCTTCTGACAGGACACCCATCATGGGCATCATCTCGACCATCGTCATAGGCCTGCTCGTCGGCCTTGTCGCCCGCTTCATCAAACCCGGCGACGACAGCATGGGCTGGATCAAGACCATCCTGTTCGGCATCGGCGGCTCCCTCGCCGCCACCTACGGCGGCCAGGCACTCGGCCTCTACCAGGCCGGCCAGGGCGCCGGCTTCATCGGTTCGGTGATCGGGGCGGTGATTCTGCTGCTCGTGGCCGGCAAGCTCGGAGCGAAGTAACAGCACGAGGCGCGCGAGGCAAAACCTGGCGCGCCTTGTGCCGTACAAACTACCGGATCAAGCCGCGTAGGCGGTCAGCACCACATCTGCCGCCTCGTCCCGCAGGGCAATGAGCGCCTGATACGCCGGGGAGGCGAACCAGCCTTCGACTGCGGCAGCGCTCGGAAATCGCAGCACGACGATGTCCGCGTGGGGGCAAGTGCCCGCCAGCGCGGCAAACTGCGTGCCCCTGAAAACCGGCTCGACGCCCCAGGGCCCGAAGGTTTCGGGCACCTTGCTGCGGTACTCGGACCATTTGTCGGGGTTCTTCACCGTAACCTGCCCAACCACGTACGCGTTGCTCATCGAGGCGTCCTCCTTGAGGTCATGGGCTGAACGAGCCGCAATGGCCCGCTGAAGTCTTCACTCACTCTTCCGTCTTGCGCGGCCGGCGGCTGCGGGCAGCGGGCTTGCGGGCGGGTTTTGCGGGCGCTTCGGGCGCCGCCGCGACTTCCGGCGCAGCGGCCTCGGCAGGCGGCACTTCCGGCTCGGTGGCCGCCGCCTTGCGCGGGCTGCGGCTCTTGCGGCGGGTGTCCTTGACCGGCTTGGCTTCGGGCTCGGTCGGCGCGGCCTCGGCAGCAACCGGCGCCGGCTGCGACGCGCTCTCGGCCGGAGCCTCGACCGGAGCTTCGACCGGGGTTTCAGCAGCAACCTGACGACCGCCCCGTCCCTTGCGACGATTTTCCGGCTTGGCTGCGCCCTGCTCGGACGACGCCCCGTCGGCGGCGGCCTTGCGACCACCGCGCCCGCTGCGACGCCCCTCGGGCTTGGCCGCGGGCTGCTCGATCACCGGCGCTTCCGCCGTCAGATCCAGCACCTGCATTTCGGCCACCGGCTCGCTTCGCACGGGGCTGCCGGCGCTGCGATAAACATAGGCGCCCGATTTCTCGTCCCGGCCAAACTCCAGCAGCCCGCGGGATTGCGCTTCTTCGAGCAGGTTGCCGAAAGCCCGGAAGCCGTAGCGGGTTTCGCTGAAATCAGGCTTGCGACGCTTGATGGCTTCCTTGAGCACCGAAGCCCAGATCTTGCCGCTGTCGCCGCGCTCGGCCACCAGCGCATCGAAGGTTTGCACCGCGATCTCGATGCCCCGCGTCTTGCGCGCCTCGATTTCCTCCTTGCGGCGGCTGTCGTCCTCGGGCGCACGCCGGGCCGGCTGGGCTTCCTTCGGCTCGCGCCGGGCCGCCACGCGCTGGGTTTCGCGCACCAGATCGTCGTAGAAGATGAATTCATCACAGTTGGCGATCAGCAGGTCGGAGGTCGATTGCTTCACCCCCACGCCGATCACCTGCTTGGCGTTTTCGCGCAGTTTGGAGACCAGTGGCGAAAAGTCGGAATCGCCGCTGATGATCACGAAGGTATTGACGTGACTTTTGGTGTAGCACAGGTCGAGGGCATCGACGACCAGCCGGATGTCGGCCGAATTCTTGCCCGACTGGCGCACGTGGGGAATCTCGATCAGCTCGAAGTTGGCCTCATGCATCGTGGCCTTGAAACCCTTGTAGCGATCCCAGTCGCAATAGGCTTTCTTGACGACGATGCTGCCCTTGAGCAGCAGGCGCTCAAGTACAAGCTTGATATCGAATTTTTCGAACTTCGCGTCGCGCACGCCGAGGGCGACGTTCTCGAAGTCACAGAACAAAGCCATGCTGACGTTTTCGGGCGATGCGGCCATGCGGGTCTCCAGGTCTTGGGGCAGATCAGGCAGCTTACCCGCAAACCGGAGCCGGGGGCCATTGGCACGGGCATCGTGATAGGGTTCGCGTCCCCCACACGCAGGAAGCCTCCGGCCATGAACCGGCAAACCGCCACGCCCCCGCCCGCCAGCGCACGCGGAACGCGCATCGCACTGATCTTCGCCCTCGTCGCCGAGCGTCTGTCGGCCTTTTACGAACACGGCCAGTGGCTCACCGACGCCCAGGGCGCCAGCCTTTGCGCCGACTGGCTGGCACGCACCCAGCGCAGCCTGCCCCAATCCGAGCGCAAGCAACTGTCGGCCATCAGCGACCGGCTGGCCCGGCAGGTTGCCGGCAGCCTGTCCCGCGAGGCGGGGCTGTATACCGTGCACGAAATGATGGAATCCCTCGACCCGAACCACGAATCCGAAGTCGGCCGGACACTGATGGAAGAATGCGAGCGCATGCTGGACGAAGACGCCGCCTGAGCCCGCCGCGGCATCCATGCATGTCGGATTTTCTTACAAATGCCAATGAGCTCCACCCAATCCGGTCAGCATAGCCAATAAGAATCAGCACATTAAAAAACCCGGCCTGATTAGTGCTTTGTGTCACGCCAGGACACAACACATCAAGGACAGTGCCATGATCAAAACCAACGCCATGAAAACGCTCGTCATTTCGCTCATGGCCCTGGGCACGCTGGCGGCCACGCCGGCCCATGCCGATACCCTCGAAATTCAGGGCTCGGCCACCGCCGGCGCCACCAGCAACACATTCGGCCCGATCACGGATACCTCCTACGTTGGTGACGGCACCTCGTCCGTCGACCTTGCAGGCAACTACGCCTCGGCCGACGCCTGGGGCAACAGCCACGGAACCTACCGTTCCTCGTCCTACGGCGAAGGCTACTTCGACAGCACGGCAACCTTCCATCACACCCTGTCGATCATCAACAGCAACGCCTACGCCACCCAGTACACGATGAATTTCTTCATCTACTACGGCGCGTTGAGCATCAATGGCTACACCACCGGCACGGCCAGCTACGACCTGAACATCAACAAGGTGAACGGCCCTACGACCAGCCTTTTTGCCAGCGGCGCCACGCTCGACGCCAGCGGCAGCGTCGTTCAGACCGGCCAGGCGCTCGACGGCGCAGGCACCGGAGGGCTGGGCGCGGAGCATTGGTATGCCTGGAACGGCACCAACATCAGCCGCGACCTCGGCATTCTCGACGCCGGCGGCATGATGACCATCAACTTCGACCTGGTCACCACCGCCCGCGGCATCCTGCCCTCAGGTTCGGGCCTGTGCGGCCTTGCCGCGGCGCCCGCAGCCGCGGCGCTCACGGTGGTCGACCCGGCGTTCCAGTGCGCCAGCATCTACGCCAGCCTGGGCGACCCGGGTGACATCGAGCCCGACACCCTGATGCCGCTGAACGCCGTTTTCGGCATCACCGGCACCCCGGCCAACCCGATTCCGCTGCCCGGCACCCTGTCGCTGGTCGGCGTGGGCCTGGCCGCGCTCGGCCTGGCGCGCCGCCGGCACTGATCCGCTCGAGGCTGAATGAGCAAGGGCGCCCCGGGGCGCCCTTTTTCGTTGCCGGGTCGGAATGCCCCGATCAGGCCTCACTCAAGGCTTGATGACGGCGGCTTTGCGGTCTTTCTCGACCTTTTTTTCCGCCGCCTTGCGTGCCCGCTCTTCGTAGTCTTCGCGGTCGCTCCGGGCCTGCTCGGCGCGCTGGGCGGCCGCGCTGGCTTCGTCGGCACGACGCTGCGCCTCGGCGGCCTCGTGACGGTGACGCTCTTCCGCTTCGATCAGCCCACGGGACTTCGCATCCTGCTCGCGCTTGACGCGATCCGCGTCCTTTTCCGACAGGTTGCGCAGGCGCGTCTCGCTGTCGGCCCGGTTGCGGGCCTCCTGCTCGGAGCGCTCGATGGCTTTTTGCGGCGCCACCTCGGCCTGTTCGGCCTGACGTTCGGCAAAGCGGCGGTTCTTGTCGGCAAGCTCGATGCGACCGGCCTCGAGATCCAGCTGACGGGCCTTGCGAATCTCCACGACGCGCCGCTCGCGGGCCTTGTCGAGGCAGCGATTGACGAGAAAACGCGCGTAACAGCCGATTTCCTCGTCCGAAAAACGGGCCTCCGCCGTGCTCCGCAAGGCCGAAGCCTCGTCACGCATGGTGGCGGCGCGGGCCATTTCGGCAGCCGGATCGGCCTCGGGAGCGTCGGCTCCCAGCACAAGACCGTTAAACAGGAAGGCAAGCGACAGGGCGCTCAGGCGGGCGAATCGGGGCAGGCGCATGGTACGCAGGGCGTGAGGCAACGGGACCGCTTACAATACCGGATTTTCCGCCCTCTTACCGCCCCCTCCCGCTGCCGTGATCCAGTTCCGTAACCTTCGCCTCGCCCGCGGCGTCAAGACCCTCATCGAAGGCGCCAGCCTGCAGATCCACCCCGGCTGGAAGGTCGGCCTGACCGGCGCCAACGGCTGCGGCAAGTCCACCCTGTTCGGCCTCCTGCGTGGCGAGCTGCACCAGGAATCCGGCGGCCTGGAAATCCCCCCCGCCTGGGTGATTGCCCACGTGGCCCAGGAAACCCCGGCCCTGCAGCGCCCGGCCATCGAGTACGCACTCGACGGCGACGCCGAGCTGCGCCGCATCGAAGCTGCCCTCGCTGCCGCCGAAGCCGCCCACAACGGCGAGGAGATCGGCCACCTCCACGGCCGCCTGCAGGAGATCGGCGGATACGCCGCCCGCGCCCGCGCAGCCGCACTGCTCGACGGCCTCGGCTTTACCGGCCCCGACCTCGAACGCCCGGTGGCGGATTTTTCGGGCGGCTGGCGCATGCGCCTCAACCTCGCCCAGGCACTGATGTGCCGCTCCGATTTGCTGCTCCTCGACGAGCCGACCAACCACCTCGACCTCGACGCGGTGATCTGGCTCGAACAATGGCTCGGCGATTATCGCGGCACGCTGGTGCTGATCTCCCACGACCGCGATTTTCTCGATGCGGTGGTCAATCAGATCGCCCACATCGAAAACCAGCAGCTCACGCTGTACTCGGGCGGCTACTCCAACTTCGAACGCCAGCGCGCCGAGCGCCTGTCCCAGCAGCAGGCCATGTTCGAAAAGCAGCAGCGCGAGCGCGCCCACCTGCAAAAATACGTCGACCGCTTCCGCGCCCAGGCCACCAAGGCCCGCCAGGCGCAAAGCCGCATCAAGGCCCTCGAGCGGATGGAAACCATCGCCGCGGCCCACATCGACAACCCCTTCAGTTTCAGCTTCCGTGAATGCGGCGCGGCGCCCGACCCGCTCCTGCAGCTCGAAGACGCCGCCGTCGGCTACGCCGACAAGCCCATCCTCGCGGGCATGAAGCTCACCATTCGCCCCGGCGAGCGCATTGGCCTCCTGGGCCGCAACGGCGCCGGCAAATCAACGCTGATCAAGCTGCTCTCGGGCGGCCTCAAACCCACCGCCGGCGTGCGCCGCGAAGGCAAGGGGCTCAACCTCGGCTACTTCGCCCAGCACGCGCTGGAAAGCCTGCGCCCTGATGAATCCGCGCTGCAGCACATGCTGCGTCTCGACCCGCAAACCCGCGAACAGGATCTGCGCAACTACATCGGCGGCTTCGACTTTCACGGCGACATGGCCACCACGCCCTGCGGGCCGTTTTCCGGCGGCGAAAAATCCCGTCTCGCGCTGGCCCTGCTGATCTGGGGCAAGCCCAACCTGCTGCTGCTCGACGAGCCCACCAACCACCTCGACCTCGAAATGCGCCACGCCCTCACGCTGGCGCTGCAGGACTACGAAGGCGGCATGGTGATCGTCTCCCACGACCGGGCGCTGCTGCGCGCCACCTGCGACCGTTTCCTGCTGGTGGACGACGGCCGCCTCACCCCCTTCGACGGCGACCTCGACGACTACAAGAGCTGGCTCGCCCAGCGCCGCGCCTCCGATGCTGCAGCCGCCCAGTGCCCCGACCGCGCCGCCGACAAGGCCAGCCGCAAGGCCGACCGTGAAAGCGCCGCCGCCGACCGCCAGGCCCGCCTCATCGCCCGCCGTCCGCTGGTCAAGGAGCTCGAGCAGCTCGACAAGAAACTCGCCCCCTGGCACGCCGAAAAAACCCGGCTCGACGAACGCCTCGCCGATCCCGATCTCTACACCGGCCCCGAAGCCGGCGACGTGCCCAAGCTCCTCAAGCTTCAGGCCGAACTCGCCAACAAGATCGACGAAGCCGAGCTGCGCTGGCTCGAACTCCACGAAGCCCTGGACGCCATCCCGGCCGATTGAGGCCAGCACGCCGCCCCCGCCACCATTCGCGACGGATTCGGCATAAGCGCTCAGCGTCTCTTTGCTAGAATCCGCCTTCCGCCAAATCAACCGCCGTAATCTGGAGTTTTTGCCGTGCAACTCGTCTGTCTCGACCTCGAAGGTGTTCTCGTCCCCGAAATCTGGATCGAATTCGCGGAGCGCACCGGCATTCCCGAACTGCGCCGTACCACCCGCGAAGAGCCCGATTACGACAAACTGATGAAGTACCGGCTCGATCTGCTCAAAGAGCACAAGCTGGGCCTGCCGGACATCCAGAAAGTCATCTCCGAAATGGGCCCCGAGCCCGGCGCCAAGGATTTCCTCGACGCCCTGCGCCAGGATTTCCAGGTCATCATCCTGTCCGACACCTTCTACGAATTCGCCATGCCGCTGATGAAGCAGCTCGGCATGCCCACCCTGTTCTGCCACAAGCTCGAAGCCGACGCCAACGGCTACCTGGTGAACTACCACCTGCGCATGCCCAACCAGAAGAAGGAAGCCGTCCAGCGCTTCAAGGAAATCAACTTCAAGACCATCGCCGCCGGCGACTCCTACAACGACACCGCGATGCTCAAGGAAGCCCACGCCGGCATCCTGTTCCGTGCCCCGGACAACGTCATCGCCGAGTTCCCGCAGTTCCCGGTGGTTCGCGAATACGCCGATCTGGCCCGCGAAATCCGCTCCGCCTCCGCCCGCATCTGATCCCCCCTGAGCGCCGGCCGCGGCCCGGCCCCTGAATCACGGGCCGGCGGGCTGGCGGGACACACATCATGCACCGCGAACGCTTCTTCACCCTCTCCGCCTCCTGCCCAGACCGCACGGGCATCGTCGCCAAGGTTTCGGGCTTCATCGCCGAACACAAGGGCTGGATTCTCGAAACCGCCCTCCACGCCGAACCGGCGGTAGACGCCGACAAGCGCGGGCGCTACTTCATGCGCATCGAGATCCGGGCCGACTCACTGCCCTTCATGCTCACCGAGTTCCGCGAACGCTTCGCCCCCATTGCCGAAGAACTGGAGATGGACTGGAAGATCACCGATTCGGCGGTCAAAAAGCGCGTCGTGGTGCTGGTATCCAAGCAGGAGCACTGCCTCTACGACCTGCTCGCGCGCTGGCAGTCGAAGGAACTCGACATCGAGATTCCCTGCGTGATCTCGAACCACGACACCTTCCGCGGCTTCGTCGAGTGGCACGGCATTCCCTTCCATCATGTGCCGGTCACTGCCGACAACAAGGATCGCGCCTATGGCGAAGTCCAGCGCATCTTCAATGAAGTGCACGGCGACACCATGGTGCTGGCGCGCTACATGCAGATCCTGTCGCCCGGGCTGTGCGCCGCCAATCGCGGCAAGATCATCAACATCCACCACAGCTTCCTGCCCAGCTTCGTGGGCGCCAAGCCCTACCACCAGGCCTACGAACGCGGCGTGAAGCTGATCGGCGCCACCTGCCACTACGTCACCGAACACCTGGACCAAGGCCCGATCATCGAGCAGGACGTGATCCGCATCGACCACTCGGACTCGGTCGAGGACATGGTGCGTTACGGCAAGGACATCGAAAAGGCGGTGCTGGCCCGCGGCCTGCGCTACCACCTGGAAGACCGGGTGCTGGTGCATGGCAACAAGACGGTGGTGTTCCGCTAGACCACGTCAGCAAGGCGCCATCCGGACCGGCCCCGCGGGGCCGGTTTTTTTACGTCCGCGCCACGGGCCGCGACGCACGCCCGCATCAAACATGGCCGTGAAATATGTCGCTGTAAAAACCTCCGACACTTTCATGGCCCGCAGCCTGGCCGCCAGCGGCATACCGGCACTCACCCCGGAGGAAGCCAGGCGGGGGCTTTTTTCCGGCGACCCGACTGCCAAACACATCACGCCCCCGCGACGGCGCAGCGTGCGGTTTTTATCGCGGCGGGCGGGCACCGAGCGCACTGCGCGGGCGGAATCAGTGCGGTTGTCGGCGCGGGCGCAGCGTCGCATCCGAGTCGATGCTTTTTACAAAATTCTTCAAATTCGCAAAAATCGGTTTTCATAAAAATCCAAGCCCTTGTTGGAAAAGGAAGTTTTCCATTTTTAACAACTTGGCACAGGCTTTGCTTTAAGCCTGTCAAGACAGTTGATTCCGCCCTTCCAACCTTCCTGACCGAACGCAAAAACATGAACGCCAAGAAATTCAGCCTTTCCGCCATCGTCGCCGGCCTGCTCGGGCTCGCATCCCTGTCCGCCAACGCCGCTCCTTTTGTCGCCACCGCGGACATCTACGTCGGCGGCAGCAGCTACGCCGGCTCCGATCAGTCCCTCGGCTACGTTGGGGACGGCGGCTTTGATGCCTTCGACGGCTTCGGCTACTACCCCTTCGGGCTGCCCGCCGGCGTAACCCTCCAGCGCCAGGTCCAGCTGCTTGCCGGCTCCAACACCTACCGCTGGGTCGACACCTTCACCAACAGCACCAGTGCCGCCCTCTCCGGCCAGGCCCGCTTCTACGGCAACCTCGGCTCCGACGGCGGGGAAGCCGTGACGACCAACACCGGCTTCCTCAAGGTGAGCCACGAAAGCCGCTCCGGCCAAACCTACGATCCGGTGCTGGCCCTGATCAACGGCAACAACGCCTGGACGCTGGCCAACACCTCGGCGGCCATCACCCCGGGCGAATACAACAACTACATCACCCTGAACCTCGCCGCCGGCCAGTCGATCTCCGTCGCCCACTTTGCGATCCTGGTGCGCCCGGACGACATCGCCACCAACTACGATCCGACCGCCTCGGTGGCCAGCGCCACCGCGCTGGGCCAGGCCCTGATCGCCGACCCGAGCGCCTACTGGACCGGCCTGTCCGCCACCCAGGTCAGCCTGATCGCCAACTTCGACGCCGCCCGGAGCGCCGTGCCGGAACCCGCCAGCCTCACCCTGCTCGGCCTGGGCATGGCCGGCCTGCTGGGCGCCCGTCGTCGCAAGCACGCCTGATCGCCCGCTGCGCAGCAAAAGAAAAACCGGCCTCGCGCCGGTTTTTTTCGTTCTGGATCGCCCCGCTGGCGCACCGCGGCGCTACAGCATCCGCATGCCCGCGCTCAAGTCCATCTTGCGCTCGGCCACCGCGTCACGCGGAACTGCAGCCAGGAAGGCGACACGGCGCGACGAGCCCGGCGTGGCGGTGGAAAATTCGAGAAGCGGAACCTCGGCCGCGCCCGGGCGATCCGGCGGCACCAGGATGTTCATCGCATCCAGATAAAACGCCAGCGGCTCGGCGTGGATGACCGATTCGGCGTCATCCAGGGTTCGGATGATGCCGGCCAGCGTGGCCTCGAGGCCCTTGCCGGCCGATTCGAGCGCGTGGAGTTCGGCCGCATTGGCGTCGAGCTGGCCGCGCAGGCGGTCGATATCGCGGCCGTGGTAGGTATCGCACTCCAGCGCGTCCAGGCCGGCACGGCTCTGCTCCAGCAGCTGCAGGCGGCCGGCCAGCAAGCGTTGCGAGAAAACCAGGCGCTCGCCCTGCTGCTGGCGCACGGCAACTTCACGCAGCGCGGCAATCACCAGCCCTTCAAGAACAATGTCGGCAATGCGCCGGCGCAGCGCGTCTTCGGTGGCGGCAAAGCCGAACAGCCGGAAGTGCCGGAAACTGACGGTTTTCTGCTCGACATCGTGGCGCAGGATTTCGCCTTCCAGCGCGGCGCCGAGCACGGTTTGTTCGCTGCGTGTCGCGGCCACCACGCAGCACACCCGGGCAAGCCCCGTGCCGGCCGTGGAGGCCAGAAAATCATGCAGGTCGCGGCTGCCGGCCAGCGCCTCGGCCACGTCCGGCGGGCGGACGAAAAAAGCCCGCAGCACCGGGCTTTGGGCCCAGTTTTGCGGGCTGGTCTCGATGCAGGGCGGAAGGCTGGCCGCCACCCGGTCGGCGTAATCGAGCGCACGGGTCACCGCAGGGCACAAGCGCTCGCGAGCATTGCCGAGCAGCCTGAGGCGCGGGTCGGTGGCGTCGATGACCCGCTCGACCGCGCCTGCGAGCCGTTCGTTGCCGGGGCAGACTTCGCCGCCCGAGCCGAGCAACCAGTCGAAAAAGCCCATCGCGGCCCTCAGGCCTTTTTCACGAACTCCGACTTCAGCTGCATGGCGCCGAAGCCTTCGATCTTGCAGTCGATGTCGTGGTCGCCTTCGACGATGCGGATGTTCTTGACCTTGGTGCCGACCTTGACCACCGACGACGAGCCCTTGACCTTCAGATCCTTGATGACGGTGACGCTGTCGCCGTCCTGCAGCACGTTGCCGTTGGAATCGCGCACAACCTTCTGCGCTTCGACCGCGGCGACTTTCGGCCACTCGTGGGCGCATTCGGGGCAAACGTAGTTGTCGCCGTCTTCATAGGTGTATTCGGACGAACACTGGGGGCACTTGGGCAAACTCATGCTGACTCCTGGGTAGCGTTGGCGGTGCGTTTTTGCAGCAGCAGGCCGCACTCGAGGTGATGGGTATAGGGAAACTGGTCGAAGGCCGCGGCGGCGGCGATCCGGTGGGTATCGAACAGCGCGGCGACGTTTTCCTGCAGCGTGAGGGGGTTGCAGGAGATGTACAGGATGTTGTCAAAGCCGCGGGCAAGCTCGACGGTGCGGGGGTCGAGGCCGCTTCTGGGCGGATCGACGAACAGCGTCGTGAAGGCGTAGCCGGCGAGATCCACGTCCCGCATGCGCGAGTATTCACGGCCGCCGGCGAGCGCGTCACTGATTTCGTCGGACGACATGCGCACCATCGTCACGTTGTCGATGGCGTTGGCTTCGAGGCTGAACTCGGCAGCGGCCACCGAGGGTTTGCTGACTTCGGTGGCCAGCACGCGGCCAAACTGCGGCGCCAGCGCCATGGTGAAATTGCCGTTGCCGCAGTAAAGCTCCAGCAGGTCGCCACCGATACCGGCGGCCTGGCTGCAGGCCCAGCCCAGCATCTTGCGGTTTACGCCGCCGTTGGGCTGGCTGAAGCTGTTTTCGATCTGCTTGTAGCGCAGGCGGCGGCCGTTGAGTTCGAACTCTTCCAGCAGCCAGTCGCGGCCGATCACGATCTTCTGCTTGCGGCTGCGCCCGATGAGCTGCACGCCCAGGTCGGCGGCAAGCGTGGCGGCGGCAGCCTGCCAGGCGTCGTCGAGGGGGCGGTGATAGATCAGGGTGATCATCAGCTCGCCGCTCAGGGTGGCCAGAAAATCCACCTGAAAAAGCTTGCGCTTGAGCGCCTCGCTGGCCATGAGCCCGGCGCGCAGGCGCGGCATGGCGGCGGCGATGGGGGCGGCGGCGGGCGGAAAATCCTCGAGGGTGATGGCACGCTTGGGGTCCGCGGGGTCGAACATCGCGTAATCCACCCGGTCGCCCTCGTGCCACATGCGGAACTCGGCGCGCAGGCGGTAATTGAGCGGCGTCGATTCGAAAACAGCCGGCTCGGGCAAATCGAAGGCGGCGAAATCGCGCTTGTAGCGCACCACCTTTTCGGCGAGCTGGGCGGGGTAGTCGGCGGGATTGAAGCTGGGGAGTGACATGCGTCGGACAAAGGGTGCCGTGGGCGGAGGGGCGAATATACGCTTGTCGACCGGAGGAAGGAAAACCCCGCCTGCCGGCAGGGTTTAAAGCAGCCCGGCGGCAAGGGCTCGAACACCCCGCGTCCGGCACCGCAACGCAAACCCGATCCACCCGAAATGTTTGCCGGAGGCGGCCCCCAAAACAGAAACGGGCGCTTCACGGCGCCCGTTTCTGCTTCAGGAGAAAGCCCCGCCAGGATTACTGGTGGTAGGCGCTTTCGCCGTGGGAGGTGATGTCGAGGCCTTCGCGCTCTTCATCTTCCGGCACCCGCAGGCCGATGAACATGTCGACCAGCTTGTAGGCGATGAAGGCAACCACGGCGGACCACACGATGGTGATGCCGACGGCGGTAGCCTGGACGATGACCTGGTCGCCGATCGAGTAGGCATCGACCGCCTTGTTGGCCACGTAGTCCCAGATGCCGGAGCCGCCGAGGCTGGGCGCCGCGAACACGCCGGTCAGGATGGCACCGAGGATGCCGCCGACGCCATGCACGCCGAACACGTCGAGGGAGTCATCGGCACCCAGCATGCGCTTGAGGCCATTCACACCCCACAGGCAGATGGCGCCGGCCAGCAGGCCCATCGCCACCGCACCAGCCACACCGACGAAACCGGCTGCCGGGGTGATCGCAACAAGGCCTGCCACTGCACCGGACGCTGCACCCAGGCCGGACGGCTTACCCTTGATGATCCATTCGGCCATCATCCACGAGAAGGCTGCGGCAGCGGTAGCCACCCAGGTATTCACGAAGGCCAGGGCGGCAACGCCGTTGGCTTCGAGTGCCGAGCCGGCGTTGAAGCCGAACCAGCCCACCCACAGCAGGGCTGCGCCGACGATGGTCAGGGTAAGGCTGTGCGGTGCGAAGGATTCGCGACCGTAGCCCACCCGCTTGCCAACCATGAAGGCACCGACCAGGCCGGCAACGGCGGCGTTGATGTGCACCACGGTGCCACCGGCGAAGTCGAGGGCGCCCTTCTGGAACAGGAAGCCGGCCGTCGCGTTGGCGGCATCGGCCGCTTCCGCGGAGGTGTAGGCATCCGGGCCAGCCCAGTACCAGACCATGTGAGCGATCGGCAGGTAGCTGAAGGTGAACCAGATCACCGCGAACAGCAGCACCGCCGAGAACTTGATGCGCTCGGCGAAGGCGCCGAGGATCAGGGCCACGGTGATCGCCGCGAAGGCGCCCTGGAAGGCCACGTAGATGAACTCGGAGATCACCACACCCTTGGAGAAGGTGGCGGCAACCGAATCCGGCGTGATGCCCTTCAGGAAAACCTTGTCGAGACCGCCGAAGAAGGCGCTGCCCTCGGTGAAGGCGATGGAGTAGCCGTAGAGCACCCACAGCACGCTGATCAGCGAAAACACCGCAAAAACCTGCAACAACACCGACAGCATGTTCTTGGCGCGGACCAGGCCGCCGTAGAACAGCGCCAGGCCGGGAATACACATCAGGATGACGAAGGCGGTGGACACCATCAGCCAGGCGTTGTCGCCCTTGTTGGGGACCGGCGCCGGAGCGGCTTCGGCCGGCGCGGCAACGGCGGCCACGGCAGCGGCGGGGGCCGCCACGGGAGCTTCGACCTTGACCTCAGCCGGAGCGCTTACGGCGGGCGCTGCGACGACGGCAACCGGAGCTTCCGGCTTGTCCTCGGCGATGGCGCCCCCCGCGAAACCCAGGGCCACGGAGGCCAACAGGGCTGCGATTAGCTTTTTCATGATTTCACGCTCCCTTTACAACGCTTCCGCACCGGATTCGCCGGTACGGATGCGGATGGCTTGTTCGAGGTCGAATACGAAGATCTTGCCGTCACCGATCTTGCCGGTGCTGGCCGATTTTTCGATGGCTTCAATGACCTGCTCGAGGATTTCGGTCTGCACTGCGGCTTCGATCTTCACCTTGGGCAGAAAATCGACAACGTATTCAGCGCCGCGATACAGCTCGGTGTGGCCCTTCTGGCGGCCAAAGCCCTTCACCTCGGTCACGGTGATGCCTTGCACGCCAATGGCGGAAAGCGCCTCGCGCACTTCGTCGAGTTTGAAGGGCTTGATGATGGCAGTAACGAGTTTCATGTTCGGTGCTCCAATGACGGCGGCACCTCTCGGTACCGCCTCAAAAATGGTTTAGAACGTCTTGGAAACCGAGACCAGCACGGTGTCGGCACCGCCGGCTACAGCTTTGCCGGTCGAGGCGTTGGTGTAGGAATACCAGTCACCGGCCTTGTCGCGGGCGTTCGTCCCCAGGTAGGCGAGGCCGAAGACATAACCCTTCACGCCCTTGGTCACACCCAGCTTCCAGTCGGTGTAGTCGGCCTTGTCGCGGCCTTTGTAGGACAGCTGACCGACGTGCCCATTGACGCCCCAGCCGTTGCCCAGATCGTAGGCGGCGGACAGATCAAGGTAGCCGGTACCGTCGGTACCCTTGTTGTTGTCGCCCTTGTCGGAGAAGTAGTCACCGACGGAGTAGTAGTACTTGGCTGACAGGAACTTCCAGGAACCACCGATGTAGATTTCCTTGTTGTCGACAGCGCTGCCGGTACCACCGACCTTGGAGCCCGGGTAGTAGTAATAGATGGCACCGACGTCCAGGCCGAAGTCACCAAAGCTGGTCTTGTAGCCGCCGTAGAAATCCATTTCCAGATTGCCGCCGGGGAAGCCGGCATATTCGGAAACGTTGGAGTTCCAGTTACCCAGGTAGAAGCCGCTGGCATGGGTGAAGTCAAAACCACCCTGCAGCGCAGGCTTCTTCATGGTCTGGGTGATACCCCGGAACCGATAGTCGTTAATCAGCGTCATGTTGCCGGCGACGGTGTACTCCGGCGTTTCGGCGGGCGCAGCGGCCTGGGCAGAGGCAAGGCTGGGCAGCATGGAAGCGGCAATCAGGGCAGAAGCGACGATGGTCTTGTGCATGATGAAAAACTCCTGAGGTTCAAAGTTGGTGACTTCAATAAAGCAATCGATGTGCCAGTTTTAAAATTCTTTTATTTTCAATAATTTATACATAAAACCAAACCATCGCTGCAGTGCAGAAAATATTCTGGATGCACCAGTCTGGGGTCATGCACCAACTTAGGGCGAGGTTTTGGTGCGTGGGTAGCCGGAACCGGCGTCCTGTCGCGGTGCTAGACTTGCGGCCATCCCGCTTTACTTTTTTCCTGTGAGGAACGCAGTCATGGCCAACCCTAAAATCCTCGACGAAATCGGCTCGAAAGTTTCCGAACTCCTCGCCAGCAGCCCCGCCAAAGACCTCGAGAAAAACGCCCGCGCGCTGCTCGCCAGCGGTTTTTCCAAGCTCGATCTGGTTACCCGTGAAGAATTCGAAGTGCAGCGCGAAGTGCTCGCCCGCACCTGCGAAAAACTGGCCGAGCTGGAGCGGCGGGTCGCCCACCTGGAAGCGGAGCTGGCCAACCGCACGCCGGCCGACGAATAGGCTTTTCGTCCCGCACACCGAGGGCGCCGCGGCGCCCTCATTTGCGTCTGCAGCCTTGCCCACCGTCCGCCGGAGCCCCCATGAAAAAATATCTCGCCCTGACCCTGCTGGCCGCCCTCGCCGCGCCCGCCCTTGCCGAACCGGCGGGCTACACCATCGACGGCAACCACACTTTTCCGGCCTTCGAGGTGGATCACCTGGGCTTCTCGACCCAGCGTGGCCGCTTCAACAAGACCAGCGGCCGGATCGTGCTCGACCTGGCCGCCCGCCAGGGCACGGTGGACGTGACGATAGACGCCGCCTCCATCGACATGGGTTTCGCCAAATGGAACGAAAACATGCGCGGGGAAAACTACTTCAACACCGCCGCCCACCCGGCCATCCACTTCAAGTCCGAGCGCCTGGTTTTTGACAATGACACGCCCGTGGCCGCCGAAGGCACCATCACCCTGCTCGGCGTGACCAGGCCGCTCAGCCTTGCGCTCACCCGTTTCCGCTGCGGCCCGCACCCGCTCAACAAGCGCGAAACCTGCGGCGCCGACATCACCGCCCAGCTCAAACGCTCGGATTTCGGCATGACCAAATACATTCCGTCGGTGGGCGACGACATCCGGCTGGTGATTGCCGTGGAAGCCTTCCGGGAATAGACGCGTGTCCGTGAATAAGCCGCCGCACGTCGCCGGGGCGTAACCCGCCCTGCGTAATATTCCTGCAACGCCCCTGTCCGGTTCCCCCCGATGCCGCCTCGCTCCGCCGCACTCATTGCCCTTCTCGCTGCCAGCCTCGGCCTGAGCGGCTGCGCCAGCATCGGGCCGCAAAGCCTCGACGACACCCGCCTGCAATATAACGAGGTGATCAAGCGCACCACCGAAGAGCAATTGCTGCTCAACATCGTGCGCCTGCGCTACACCGACACGCCGAGCAGCCTTGGCGTATCGGGCATTGCCGCCCAGTTCGAGCGCACCCAGAGCGTCGGCCTGCTGCCCTTCTTTACCGCCGCCGGGGGCGATCTCAACCGCAGCTTCACCGCCGTGCTGCCCCAGGCCCAGATCATGGGCGCCGACCGGCCTACCTTCAGCCTCACCCCGCTCGACGACCAGGAATTCACCCGCAAGCTGTTCACCCCGCTGCCCCTCGATGGCGTGATTTACCTGGCCAAGACCACCTGGCCGATCTCCAAGGTTTTCCGGCTCTACCTCGAAAACCTCAACTGGGTGCCCAACGCCCAGTCCGCCAGCGGCCCCACGCCGCGCGTGGCCCCGCCGGCGGGTGATTTCCTGCGCGGCGTCGCCGCCCTGCAAACCCTGCAGGACCGGGGCGCCATCGTCTTCGGCCTGCTGGAGCAGGAAGAGCAGCTCGGCGGCAGCCTGCCGGCCGGCGCGGTGTCCGCCGCCAACCTGATCGAAGCCACCAGAAACGGCCTCGAATACCGCCCCGACGCCAAGCGCGGCTGGCGCCTGATCCGCAAGAACAGCGTCCCGGTGCTGCGCGTCGACCCGGACGAACTCAACTCGCCCGAAATGCGCACTTTCGCCCAGGCCTTCCACCTGCGCGAAGGCGCCACCGAACTGCGGATCACCCAGGAAGCGCTGTTCCCCTTCCGCTCCGCGCTGCCGAAAGACGGCGTTGCCAGCCTCGACCTGGAAACCCGCTCGCTGCTGCAGGCGCTCTATTACGTCAGCCATGGCGTCGAAGTGCCGGCTGGGCATCGCGCCCGCGGCCTCGCCACCCTCACCCGCGACGCAGCCGGACGCGACTTCGACTGGCACGAGATCATGCGCGACCTCTTCCACGTGCACACGGCCACCGAACGCCCCGCCAACGCCCACGTCGCCGTCCAGTACAAGGGGCACTGGTTCTACCTGGATGAGGCCGACCAGGACAGCAAATCCACCTTCTCGCTGCTCGTCGAACTGTCGCGCCTCGAACTCAGCGGCAAGACCGGCCCCGGCCCCCAGCTCACCCTGCCCATCGGGCGCTGACGCCCCCGGCCGGGCGCCACCTGTAGATATCCACAGCCCCGACACGCTACACTCCGTTTTTTATGCGGAATTCATCATGAGCCTGGCTGTTCTGAAGAGCCGCGCCCTCGTCGGCCTGCAGGCCCCTGAGGTGTGCGTCGAGGTGCACCTCGCCAATGGGCTTCCCGCCTTCACGCTGGTCGGGCTGCCCGATGTGGAAGTGCGCGAAGCCCGCGACCGGGTGCGCGCCGCGCTGCAAACCGGCCAGTTCGAATTTCCCCAGCGGCGCATCACCGTCAACCTCGCCCCGGCGGATTTGCCCAAGGAAGGCGGCTGTTTCGACCTGCCGATCGCCCTCGGCATTCTGGCCGCCTCGGGGCAGATTCCCGGCGACAAGCTCGGCGCCTTCGAATTTGCCGGCGAGCTATCGCTGACCGGCGAACTGCGCCCGGTACGCGGCGCGCTGGCGCTGGCCCGCCAGGCCGCAAACAGCGGGCGCACCCTGATCCTGCCCGCGGTAAATGCCGCCGAAGCGGCGCTGGTAAAGGGGGTCACCATCCTCCCGGCGGCCAGCCTGCTGGCAGTGGTCGCCCACCTGTGCGGCCACACCGTCATCGCGCCTTACGCCGGCGAAGCACTCTTCCACGCCCCGGCCTACCCCGATCTGGCCGATGTCAAAGGCCAGGTCCAGGCCCGCCGGACGCTCGAAGTGGCCGCCAGCGGGCAACACTCGCTGCTTTTCTATGGCCCGCCCGGCACCGGCAAATCCATGCTCGCCCAACGCCTGCCCGGCCTGCTGCCCCCCATGGACGATGACGAAGCGCTGGAAAGCGCCGCCGTGCATTCCGTCGAAGGCGGCTTCCGGCCCGAACGCTGGCGCCTGCGCCCCATGCGCGCACCGCACCACTCGGCCTCCGCGGCGGCGCTGGTGGGCGGTGGCAGCACCCCGCGCCCCGGCGAAATCAGCCTGGCACACAACGGCGTGCTGTTCCTCGATGAACTCCCCGAATTCGACCGCCGCGTGCTCGAAGCCCTGCGCGAGCCCCTCGAAACCGGCCACATCACCATCTCCCGCGCCGCCCGCCGGGCCGAATTCCCGGCCCGCTTCCAGCTCGTCGCGGCGATGAACCCCTGCCCCTGCGGCTACCACGGCCACCCGGACGGGCGCTGCCGATGCACGCCCGACCAGATCTCCCGCTACCGCGGCAAGCTCTCCGGGCCCCTGCTCGATCGCATCGACCTGCTCCTCGAAGTGCCCGCGCTGGCCGTCTCCGACCTCCAGTCGGCGCCCGCCGGCGAACCCTCGGCCCCGGTTCGCGAAAGGGTGGCGCAGAGCTGGGCGATCCAGCTCGCCCGCCAGGGCAAACCCAACGCCCGGCTGGCCGGCGCCGAGATCGAGGCGTGGTGCCAGCCCGACCCAAGCGGCGCCAAACTGCTGGCCACGGCCATCGAACGCCTGCGCCTGTCGGCCCGCGGTTACCATCGCATCCTGAAAGTCGCGCGTACAATCGCCGACATGAGCGCGGCCAAGCACGTTGGCGCTGCCCATGTGGCCGAAGCCATCCAGAGCCGCCGCGGCCTCTCCGAGTTCATCTGAATCCCCATCCTGCAGGAGTTTTACGTGGCACCCACCCTTCCCGCCGGCGCGCCCCGCGCCAAGAACTGGTCCCTGTGGTTCGTCGGCTTTCTGGTCGTCTTCCTCGCCCTTTTCATCGGCTACACCTGGCTGGCCCTGAGCTGGAGCTATTCCTCCGGCGAGCGCGCCGGCTACGTGCAGAAGTTTTCGCAGAAAGGCTGGCTGTGCAAGACCTGGGAAGGTGAAATGGCCATCGTCGCCATACCCGGCAGCCTGCCCGAGATCTTCAAATTCACGGTGCGCGACGACAAGGTGGCCGCCGAGATCAACAGCGTGATGGGCAAGCGCGTCGCCATCAGCTACGAGCAGCACGTGGGCATTCCGTCCACCTGTTTTGGCGAAACCGGCTACTACGTCAGCCGCGCCCACTCCGTCGAATAAGAAGTCTTCATGCCGTATGCCCAACTGGCGGCGCTGCTCGCGGCGCTCGCCACGGTCGGTCCGTTCTCGATCGACACCTACCTGCCGGCCCTCCACGCCATCGGCGCCGGGCTGAACGCCAGCACCGTCGAAGTCCAGCAAACCCTCACCGCCTACATGCTGCCCATGGCGCTGATGGTGCTGTGGCACGGCGCCATTTCCGACGCCTACGGGCGCAAGCGGGTGATCGTGATTTCGATGCTGCTGTTCACCGCGGCGTCCGTCGTCTGCGTGATTGCCAGCAGCATCAACATGCTGCTGATCGGCCGCGCGCTGCAGGGCATCAGCGCCGGAGCCGGCATGGTGGTGGGGCGCGCGGTGGTGCGCGACCTGCTGGACGGGGCCGCCGCCCAGCGCCTGATGAGCCACGTCAGCATGGCCTTCGCCCTCGGCCCGGCCATTGCGCCCATTCTGGGCGGCTGGATCTTCAGCGTCTTCGGCTGGCGCGCGGTGTTCGTCTTCCTGGCCCTGCTCGGCCTCGTCCTCGCCGCCCTCAGCGCCCGCTACCTGCCCGAAACGCATCCCCCCGAAGCGCGCCACCCGCTGCACCCCGGGCCGCTCGCCCGGCGCTACAAAAGCGTCTTCACGACGCCCGGCTTCCTGCTGCTGACCTTCACCGTGAGCTGCAATTTCAACGGCTTCTTTCTTTACGTGCTGTCGGCGCCGGTCTTCCTGATGGAACACCTGGGCCTGCCGGAAACCGGCTTTGGCTGGTTCTTCATTTCCACCGTGGGCGGCATGATGCTGGGCTCGGCGACTTCGGCACGGCTCGCCGGGCGCCTGTCGCCACCGCGCACCATCGCCCTCGGCTGCGGCCTGATGCTGGCCGCCGCGGCCGCCAACCTGGCGGTGTCCGCCTGGCTCACGCCCGGCCTGCCCCAGTCGGTGATTCCGGTCATGTTCTATACCTTCGGCATGGCCATCGCAATGCCCAGCCTGACCCTGCTCGCGCTGGACCACTTCCCCACCCACCGGGGCCTCGCCTCCAGTTGCCAGAGCTTTCTGCAGATGCTGTTCAGCTCGCTGACGGCCGGCGTGGTGGCGCCGGCACTGTGGAGTTCGGTCGTGGGGCTCGCCGCCGGCATGGTCGGCAACCTGCTGCTGGGTCTCGCCAGCTTCGGGCTGTGGTGGGCGCTGTATCACCGCACCCGGGCGGCGGCCGCATGAACTGGCTGGAGAGCGTCGATCTCTACTGCGAGCGCACCGGCCCGGAGCTGTGGTCCGAGCCGCTCAATGCGCTCTCCAACCTCGCCTTCATCGGCGTTGCCGCGCTGCTGTGGCGCCGGGCCGGAGGGCGTCACAGCAGCGCTGACATCCGCCTGCTGATTGCGCTGATCGCCGCCGTGGGCCTGGGCAGCCTGGTCTTTCACACCGTGGCCACGCGCTGGGCGGCGCTGCTCGACATCGGCTTCATCGCCCTCTTCGTGCTGGTCTATCACCAGCGCTTCCAGGTGCGCCTGCTCGGCAAAAGCGCTGCCGCCAGCGGGCGCGACGTGGGTGCCTTCGTGCTGCTGGCGGTGCTCTTCGGCGCGGCCACCCGGCTCCTGCCGCCGCTTGCGCTGAACGGCTCGGAAATCTACCTGCCGCCTTTCGCCCTGCTGCTGGTGTGTGCCCGTCAGGCCGGCGGGCGGGCACCGCAAACGGCGCGCTGGCTGAAGCTCGCCGGCGCGCTGTTTCTCGTCAGCATCACCTGCCGGGCCATCGACCAGGCAATCTGCCCGATCTGGCCCCTGGGCAGCCATGTCGGCTGGCACCTGGTCAATGCGGCCATGCTTTACAGCTGCATGCGCGGCCTTTTGGCAGACTCGGCTGCGCCGAGCGCACCCGCCAAGCACACCGTGAAGTCGATGATCTGACTCAGGGCGCGGCCTTACCGGATCCGGCCGCGTCGCGCGCGCGCCAGCAGCGCGCCCCCCAGGCTCAGCAGGGCGAAGCTGGCAGGTTCCGGCACAACATTGACCGATGCCGGAGCGAGAGCCAACAGGCTGAGATTATCGACTGTGATCTGGTTGGCGTACTGTATCCAAGCACCCTGGGTGTCCCAGTTGTAGCCGGGCGTAGACAGGCCGAAAGACAAGCTGTGCAGCCCATCGGAAGCAATGTCCAGGCTGTAACTCTTGTGCCCGGAGGGCTGGGCGCCGCCGCCCGTCTGCGCAATCCAGAAGTCCTGGGCAAGCACCTGAACACCATCCAGGAGCACTTCGAACTTCTGGGTGGCTTGCAGCCCATGAGTAACGATCGTGTCGTCCCAGCTCAGAGCGTAGGTGCCGGCCACCAGAAACACGCTCTGAGAGATGTGCGGCCGCGGCGGGGCCAGGCGATAGGCATAGGAACCCGCCCCTGATGGATCATAGAAGCCCTTGAAGAGAGCCACACCGTCAGGGGTCTGCTGCACGTTGACCAGGGGCTTCAGGTAATAGATGTCGTCGGACGGCGTTGGATGGTCGACGGTGTTTAGGAAGCCGCTCCAGCCGTTGATGCCCCGGGAGAAGTCACCATTGACGAGGAGATTAGCCATTGCGCCGGAGGCCGGAGCCAGCAGAGCCATCGCCAGGGCGAGCCTGTTCAGAACAAAGAGAGTGTGTCGTGTCATGGAAGATGAAGGAAAGTCATGGAAAAAGTGGAGGCAGTAGCCCTCGCATGGGCTCCCTGAGCCTCAGCTGAAGCTGTCGGCGAAAAGGTTTTTCGCCCAGCCGAACATGTCCTCGTGGCTGTTTCAACGGCGACGGACGAGGCCCAGGGCCGCCAGCCCTAGCAGCCCCAGGGCCGCGCCGCCCGGCTCGGGGACACCTGCCGGCGGGGCCACGATGGCCAGCACATCCAGGTTGAGGGCCGCGTTCTGGGCGCCGAGATAGTTGCCCAGATCGCTCTCCTGGCCCGGCAGCGGGTTCTCCAGGGGATGCGAGTCGCTGAGGTAAGGCTTGGCTTCGTTGCTATCCGGATCGTAAAACCCCGCGTAGCGATAGAACTCATAGCGCCGCAGGATGGACGCGGCCTTCGGCCCGACGGGCGCGCCGTAGCCGCTTTCCAGCAATCCCGACAGCGGATTGCCCGGATCCTTCTGCAGGAGCTGCCACTCGACTTCCGTCACCGCGGCTTCAACCTTGGGATTGCCGCCGACCAGCTCTTCCAGGTCGATGGCGTCCTCCAGCTCGGTCGTGAACACCTTGACCCACATCGCCTCGCCGAACCTGTCCGCCGCCTCTGGCTCCGGCGCCTCGATCACGGCCGCAACCACCGGCGGAGCCGCCGGCAGGCCGGGCGCCGGGGGCGGGGCCTGGACGACACTCCAGGCCGGCGCAGGCAGGCTCACCGTACCGTTCGTCAGCACCCCGGCGGTCGCCGTCTCGAGCAGCCAGCTGTATGTGGTGCGAATCGGATTGCCAAGGGTTCCGACGCCGAAGTGGTCGCAGGGCGTTGCCGCCGTGTAGCCGATCCCGCCGCCAGACCAGCAGTTGTCGCCCGGCGTGATGAAGCTGCCGCTCGGCGTGCCGTAGTCCCAGCCGGTCCCGTCGAACACGCCCATGTAGGTAACCCGCGTGCCGAAGGTCGAACCGCTGCTGTATTCGGTGACGGTCGGCGCGCCGTAGCGCACCACGCTGGTCGCCGGGTCGAAACCCCGCCCGCTCGGAAAACCACGCCCGACACCGCCGAAGGTATCGGTGATGTCCGAGGCGTGCAGCCCTTCCAGCTCGATCTCGAAACCGTGGGCTGTCTTGCCGGTATCGTTGATCACGTCGAAGTTGCCGAGCATGCCGATGACGCCCGCCGTGGCGCCCGTTGGCAGGCACGCGGCAGCGATGGCCAGGCCGATTCCTGACAGTATTTTCTGTTTCATCGTTTCGTCCCCTCCAGTCAAAAAAAGGGCGCCCATCCGGGGCGCCCTGCAAGCTCGTCAGCTGAAGCTGTCGGCGAAAAGGTTTTTCGCCCAGCCGAACATGTCTTCGTAGTGTCCGCGGGTTGGTGCCGGCGCTTCGGCGAGGGTGTTGGGCACCGGCTTCATCAGCCCGCTGGCCGCGTCGTAGCCGAACACCACCGTCAGCCACGAAGCCGTTTTCGAGGTGATCGGGCTGTAACAGGCGGAATTGGTCATCGGCGCCGGGTCCGGCGCTTCGCCGGCGAAGTAGCGCACCAGCGCGTCGGCGCACACCTTCGCCTGGGCGTTGGCCATGTGGCCGGACTTGGGCTGGCCGGTGCCCTGGGAGTCGCCGATCACATGCACGTTGGGCACCAGCGTGGATTCATAGCTGAGCGGATTGACCGGTGCCCAGCGGGCACCTGGCGCGCTGCCCAGCAGGCCCGCGGCCACTACCAGCTTGCCGGCCTTCTGGCGCGGAATGATGTTGGCGGCGTCGGCCTGGATCGTGTCCCAGTTGGTGGTGATTTTCTTGCTGGCCCAATCCACCGACAGCACCTCGGTGCCCGGGCGATACTCGATCACGCCGGCATAGGTGGTGCTGAAGGCGGTGTGGAAGGTGTGCGCCTCGGCCACCACGTCCGGGTTGGCGTCGAGCACGATGACCTTGCCGGCCCGGCGGTTGCGCAGCAGGCTGTCGGCGATCAGGCAGGCGCGCTCGTAAGGCCCCGGCGGACAGCGGTAAGGCGCCTGGGGAATCGACATCACAAAGGTGCCGCCGGCCGGCACGGCCTGAAGCTGGGCCTTGAGCGCCAGCGTCTGCGGGCCGGCTTGCCAGGCGTGCGGCAACACCGAACTGTCGAGGCCCGGAATGGCATCGAAATCGATGCCGGGCGCCAGCACCAGCTTGTCGTAGGCGATCTGGCTGCCGTTCAGGGTGCTTACCCGGCGATTGACCGGATCGATCGCGACGGCCCGGTCGGCCACGATGCTCACGCCGTACTTGGTGCGCAGGGTGTCGTAGCGGATGGTGATGTCGGTCATGCCCAGCGCGCCGGTCATCACCAGGTTGCTCAGGATGCAGGAGACATGACTGGGGTTCGGCTCGATCAGCGTTACCTGGATTTTCGGGTTCCACAGGCGGACGTACTTGGCAAGGGTGGCACCGGCGAAGCCGCCGCCGATCACCACCACCCGCGGAGCGGCGGTCTGGGCGCGCAGCGGCGAGGACATCGCGCCGGCGGCAAGGAGGGCTCCGGAAGTCTGCAGGAGCTTGCGACGATTGTGCGAAAACATGGCGTATCCCTTCGAATCTGTTGTGCTCAATCGTCGTGCGACTTGCGCCGGGTGGGCCGGGTCGACGGGGTGGTGCTCGAGCCCGTGGAGCTCGTCGCGGTGGTTCGCCCGCCGGTGGCGAAGTAGCGGGCCATCAGACGGATCTGGGCGTCGCTGTAGCCGGCGGCCTGGCGGTGCATGATCTCGTCGGGCTTGATGTTGGCCTTCATCTTGATCAGTTCGCCGTAGATCTCGCTTTCGCTCTCGCCGGCCAGTTTTTCCATGCCGGCCACGGCCTGCCCGTTGGTGCCGTGGCACTGGGCACACTGGGATGCCAGCAGGCGCCCGGCCGGCGGCGCGCCGTGGGCGGCCGCGGTGGCCAGCAGCAGGGCCAGCGCCGCAAGGCGGCCCAGGTGTTTGGGGTGTGCTTTCATGACCTCTCCTCCTCCCGGCGCCCGCGGCTGCGGGCGCACCGAAACTAGTATTCGAAATGGATTTTCGTGGCGATCACGGCGCCGGCCTGGGCATCGAAGTAGCCCTTCAGCTCGACACGCCGCCCGTTGGCCAGGCTGGACCGGCTGCCGCTCTCGAAACTCACCGGGCCGCTGGCATCGATCAACTGGCCACGCAGACGGAAGCGCTGGGTGTCGGCGTCGAAGTCGGTAATCAGTGCCGTGATCTCGAATTCCTCGGCATCCGGCGTGTCCTCGTCGGCAACCTCGAGTTCCGTGGCGACCAGGATGCCGGCACGCCCGCGGCCCTCCACCTCGACCCGCCGGCCGACCGCAGGCGTACCGGAGATTCGGGCCGCGCTGGCATCCACCGTCACCCCATCGACGACGAAGGAGGTGGGTGAAGTGAGCACGGAGATGTCACCCTCGATCTTGAGCTCCACATCGGCCAGGGCCACCCGCGGCGCGGCGCCGAGGGAATCCACTCCCCACAGGCCGCCGGACGGCAGGCGGGCGGACGAGGCACGCACGATCAGCCCGTTGGCCAGCGCCGGCACCCCGGCCGCCGGCACGCTGCTGTAGTCAAGCCGCACGCCGGCCACCGTGAAGCGGCGGTTCGCCGTATCCAGCGCTTCGACCGGACCGCGCAGCTTGAAGCGGGTCGTGAGGGCGACGGGCTCGATGCGCGTGGCGGTGTAGGCCCCGTCGGCGGCGTTGAAGAAGCCGTAGACCTCCACCCGGTCACCCGCCCTCAGCGCCCCGATCCCCGCCAGGCGGTCGTCGAACACCGTCGTCGCCTTGATGCGGACAGTGGCGCCGAGCACCGTGAAGCGGCCTGCCGCCACATCGACCGCGCCCACCGGACCGACGATCTCGCTGCCGTAGCGGATGCCCGTGGCCACCCCGGTGCCGGCCACGAAGTCGGCGCTGCCATTGACGACGCTGACCATGCCGAGCTTCAGGTCGGCCCGCGTCCGGGCGTTGCCGTCCTCGTCGGTAACGGTGGCAGCGCTATCGTCGTAGCGCACGCCCGAGATGATCACCGAGCCGAAACCCGAAATCGGCCCGACGCCGACGGTGCTCGACACCGTGCCGGTGCCGCCGGTGCCAACCCCGGCCAGCTCGCCGCCCCCACCCCCGCCACAGGCGGTCAGGATGGAGGCAAGGACGACGCCGGCCAATCCGCCGGACAGCGTGCGCCACAGGGCGCGGTTAAGCTTCGAACTCATGGCTGGACTCACTTTTTCGACTCTGTTTGATCGGGGGCAGGTGACGGCGCCATGTCCGTCGCGTAACTGTAGAGGCCGATGCGCAAGCGCTTATCCTGCGGGCGGCCCGCGTTCCGGTCGGCCTCAATGAGGCCTTCGAGCAGCGGCACCGCCGCGTGCATCAGGCTCTTCCAGCGGGCCAGCACAAACTGGCGCACGGCCGTCACCGACTGCCCGGAGAGCTCGTCGGCGAACACCGCCTGTTCGAAATGCGGCGGTTCCGGTGCCAGCACGTTGCTCACCGCCGCCGCCAGGTGATCACCGACGTTGTCGCCGAGAAAACCCAGCATCGGCGCCTGGGCGTCGCTCGGCACGAAGGCGTTGCGCACCAGACGCACCGTGTCGGTGGCTTCGTCGAGGCGGGCGATGCCCAGACGGCACATTTCGTCGAGCAGGCTCCTTGGATGCACGTCGCGGGTCACCGACTGGGCCAGGGCTTCGAAGCTCGGCTCGCCCTCGACGCGCGGCACCCGTGGCAAGGGCTTCGGGTCGCCGGCCCCTTCGCACCAGGCGGGATCGGTCATCCAGCGGGTAAACAGCTCGCTGGCCGGAGACGGGCGGACAGGACGAACGGCGCGCTGCTGACGTGTCAGTCGCGTCACCTCGCGGCGGTTGATGCCCGTCGCCACGCTGAGACGGCTGACCATCCGCGAATGCGTCTGCACCGGCTGGGCCTTGAGCGCCTCGTCCACGAATGCCTCTTTCAACATTTCCTCCAGTGCCCCGCACGGCACGCCCTGCGCCAGGGCCAGCCGGGCAATCGGCCCCAGCAATGCCCGCATGGCATCCGCCAGCGCCGGATCGACCAGCACACGATCGGCCGGCAGTGAATCGCCCCCGACAGGCTCGGCCTGACTTCCGGGATGCGTGCTCATGAATTGACCTTAACCAACATGACTAGCCCAAAGTATAAATGTGCAATATGCACATTTTAAGACAATTTAATCATTTGCTTATAAACCCGGAGCGGATGCGCCCTGCATCAAATGCAACGGGGCGCCGAAGCGCCCCGCCGGATTCCGGGCAGCTGGCCCCGGACTACGTCGCCCCCAGCTCCCGCTCGGCCCAGAACAGCGCGGTGATCGTCTTGGCGTCGGTGATGCGCCCGTCGAACACCGCCGCGCGCGCCTCGGCCAGCGACATGCGGATCACTTCCAGAAACTCCCCGTCGTCCAGGGAGTGGCCCACGTGGGTCAGGCCGGTGGCGATAAAAATCTCGATGCGCTCGTCCGAGTAACCGATGCACGGGTGCATCACGCCCAGATGGCGCCAGTGGCTGCCCTCGTAGCCGGTTTCCTCCTGCAGCTCGCGCCGGGCGCAGGCCAGGATGTCCTCGCCGGCATCGATCTTGCCCGCCGGCAGCTCGAGAAACGCCCGGCCCAGCGGATAGCGGAACTGGCGCTCGAAGATCAGCAGCCCGTCGCTGCACACCGGAATCACCACCACGGCGCCGGGGTGCTTGATGTATTCACGAACCCCGGGCTTGCCGTCGGGCAAGCGCACTTCGTCGCGGAAAACATTGAGCAGGCGCCCCTCGAAAACCGCTTCAGAGGACAGTTGTTCTTCGTGCAAAGGATCGTTCATGCGGGGCTCCGGGCAATTTCCAAAGGACGAAGCATGGCACCCCCGGCACGCGGCTGGCTAGGGGCATAATCCGCGCGTGTCCAATCCAGCGCCCCTCCTCCACGACCTTCTCCACGACCATCTGCTCGACCCGAGCGGCGGGCTCATCTACCACCTGCGCGCCATGCGCTACCGCCACGGTCTGTGGGCGCCCTTCCATGCCAGCGTGGCCGAATGGCTGGGCGCCTGGCAGCCGCGGCGGCCCCGCCTGGTGATTGTCGGCCCCAATGCCGGTTACGCGCTGCCGGCGGGCTTCATCCAGCGCTTCGACAGCGTAAGCGCGCTGGAACCCGACCCCCTGGCCCGCTGGCTGCTGCGCCGCCGGCCGGACGCCGCGGCGCTCTCCTTCGAGCGCCTGGATTGCCTCACCCGGCCCGACGGCCTCGCCCGGCTGGCCGCCGCCTACCCGGACGCGGCCATCCTGTTCTCCAATGTTCTCGGCCAGATCAAAGCCCCGGCCGAAAACTGGCCGACCCTGCTCGCCCGCCATCTAGGCGGCCACGCCTGGGCCAGCTACCACGACGTGATCTCCACGGCCCGGCCCCCGCAACAGCGCCAAACCCGCACGCTGGCGGAGCCGCACAGCCTGGAAGCCACGCTCGCGCATTTCTGGACCGGCGGTGAAATCGCGCTGACCGACCACGAAACCCTTCACCTCGGCGGCAAGCAATCCTGCCGCTACGCGCTGTGGCCGATCACGCCGAAACGCTGGCATCTGGTGGAATGGGCCGTCCACACGCCCAGTCCGCGCACAAGCACGGGCGTGCTGTCGGGCTGAAGCCCCACACACTTCGGATGTCAGGCGTAGATGTCGAGTTGAAGGCCTGCTTCGGTCGATTCGCCGGCAACCGAAGCGTAGGTTTTCTGGACGAGTCCGGCGGCGGATTCCGCGGACGCGCTGGAGATTTCCATGCGTGCCTGGCTCGCCATCTTGGCGGCCGCCGCGGCCACCTGACGATCCTGGCCGGAAGGCTCGGCCGGGGCGAGGGCCGCGGCGCGGATGCGTTCGGCCTTGAGGAGGGTTTCTTCCGGCGTGCGGCCCGGCGAGGTGTCGATGCCGACTTCGCCACCCACCGCGTAACGCTGGCCGTCGGGCCCGTTCTGGTAGGTGTAGCTGGCGCCACGCGTCACCAGCCCGGCGCCGGCCGCCATGTGGGCCATTTCGTGGGTGCGCACCACGCGGTCGCGGGCCTTGAGTTCGCTGACCAGGCGCAGGTCGGATTCGCTCAGCCCCGTGGCACTGCTCGCCACGGACGCAGCCTCGCCCGTCGCGGCACGACCGGCATTCGCCGGGCGGGCCGACATCGGGCTGTAGGAAAAAGCCGGGGAGGCCCCGACTGCGGAAACCGACATGCTGAAAATCCTGTTGGCAACGGATCACGGCTTCACCGGAGCAGACAGCTTCGCCCCGGGAATTTACAGCCTAGACCGCCGGAGGGCTTTCGTCAGCCCCGAAGACACATAGTCTCGTCACACCTCGCCGAGATAGGCCGCCCGCACCTTCGGATCGGCCAGCAGGTCGGCCCCCGAGCCGGTCAGGGTGATCGTTCCCGACTCCATCACGTAGGCGCGCTGGGAGAATTCCAGCGCGAGGTTGGCGTTCTGCTCGACGAGCAGGATGGTCACGCCTTCAGCGGCCACCGAGCGGATCACCTCGAAGATCTTCTCGACCACCAGCGGCGCCAGGCCCATCGACGGCTCGTCGAGCAGCAGCAGCTTGGGGCGCGACAGCAGCGCGCGGCCGATGGCGACCATCTGCTGTTCGCCGCCGGAGAGCGTGCCGGCCACCTGCTGGAGGCGTTCCTTGACCCGCGGCAGCATCGAGAAGACACGCTCCATGTCGGCCTCGATGGCCTCGTTGTCGCGCCGGCAATAGGCGCCCATGCGCAGGTTTTCTTCGACGGTGAGGCGGGTGAAGATGCCGCGCCCTTCCGGCACCAGCGCCAGGCCCTGGCGCAGGCGCTTGTGGGCGGGCAGTTTTTCGATGCGCTTGCCGTCGTAGAGCAGCTCGCCGGCGCTGACGCCGAGCGTGCCGGCGATGGCGTTGAGGGTGGTGGTTTTGCCGGCGCCGTTGGCACCGATCAGCGACACGAGTTCGCCCTTGGCAAGCTCGAGGCTGATGCCTTTGACGGCCTCGATGGCGCCGTAGGCGATCTTCACGTCGCGCAGCTGGAGGATGGGCGTATGACTCATGCCGGCGCTCCTTTCTTGGGCTTGGCGTGGCCACCCAGATAGGCGGCGATCACGGCGTCGTTGCGCTGGACTTCGGCGGGCACGTCTTCGGCGATCTTCCTGCCAAAATCGAGCACCGCGAGACGGTCGCACAGGCCCATGACGAGCTTCACGTCGTGTTCGATGAGCAGCACGGTCACGCCGTCGTGGCGGATGGTTTGCACGAGTTCGCGGAGTTTGGCGGTTTCGGTGGCGTTCATGCCGGCGGCGGGTTCGTCCAGGGCCAGCAGCTGCGGCTCGGTGGCCAGCGCGCGGGCGATTTCGAGGCGGCGCTGGTCGCCGTAGGAGAGGTTTTTGGACACGGTGTCGGCAAAGCGCTCGATGCCCACGTACTTCAGCAGCTCGAAGGCACGCTCGGTGATCAGGCGCTCTTCTTCCTTGGCCTGCCGGGTTTGCAGCAGGATGGAGAACGGGTTGGCGCGGGAGCGGATGTGGTGGCCGGCCATCACGTTTTCGAGGGCCGTCATCTCGCGAAACAGGCGGATGTTCTGGAAGGTGCGGGCGATGCCGGCGGCCACCACCAGGTGCGGCTTGCCGGCGGGCAGCTCGGTGCCGCCGAAGACAATCTCGCCCTCCTCGGCGGTGTAGGCGCCGGTGAGCACGTTGAAGAAGGTGGTCTTGCCGGCGCCGTTGGGGCCGATGAGGCCGTACACCTCGCCCTTGCGGATGGTCAGCGACACGTCGGAAAGCGCCGTGAGGCCGCCGAAGCGCTTGGTGATGTTTTTGGCTTCGAGCAGGGTGATCACTTGCCGGCCTCCCCGCTGGCCGCTTTGCCCACCACCAGCTCGGGGCGCGAGTAGCGGCTGTAGGCCGGGATCAGGCCGGCCGGCCGCAGCAGCATCATGAAGATCATCGCCAGCGACAGCAGCAGCATGCGCAGCACTTCGGGGTCGAGGATGACCCGGTCGAACACCGCCTGCTGCACCGGCACGGCCACGTAGCGCAGCACTTCGGGCAGCGCGGTGAGGGCCAGCGCGCCGATGATCACGCCGGCCAGGTTGCCCATGCCGCCAAACACGATCATGGTGAGCACGGCGATGGATTCCATCAGCGAAAAGCTCTCGGGCGATACAAACCCCTGGAAGGCGGCGAACAGCCCGCCCGACACGCCGCCAAAGGTGGCGCCCAGCGAGAAGGCCAGCAGCTTCATGTTGCGGGTGTTGATGCCGATGGCCTTGGCCGCCAGCTCGTCGTCGCGGATCGCCGCCCACGCCCGGCCCACCCGCGACACCTGCAGGCGCTGCACCAGGATGATGGACAGCACCACGAAGGCGAGAAAGACGTAGTAGTAGAGAAACAGCGAATTGACCGTGATCTCGTCGCCGATCTTGAGCGGCCGGGAGATGTCCCAGCCGAACAGCACCAGAGGATCGATCATGTTGATGCCCTGGGGCCCGTTGGTGATGTTGACCGGGTGGTTCAGGTTGTTGAGGAAGATGCGCACGATCTCGCCGAAACCCAGCGTGACAATGGCGAGATAGTCGCCGCGCAGGCGCAGGGTGGGCAGGCCGAGGATGATCCCGGCCACTGCCGCACAGGCCGCCCCCGCCGGCAGCACCAGCCAGAACGGCAGGTGAATGTCGAAATGCGGCGAGGCGAGGAAGGCGAAGGTGTAGGCGCCCACCGCGTAGAAGGCGATGTAGCCCAGATCGAGCAGGCCGGCGAAACCCACCACCAGGTTGAGGCCGATGGCGAGCATTACGTAGAGCATCGCAAAATCGAGGATGCGCACCCAGGTTTTGCCGAAGAGCACGGCAATCAGCGGCGCGCCGATGGCGATGGCGATGACGACCCAGCGGGCCGCGGCCGGGTGGCGCTTGCCCAGGTAGGGCACGGCGAGGGCGAGTTCGTTCATGGGGTCAGGTCTCCTGCCGGGCCGCCCCAGGCGGGGCAGCGGGCAAAGCGGGCGGGCGGGTCATGGTGTTTTCAGGCGCGGTCGGCAACGCGTTCGCCCAGCAATCCGGTGGGCCGGAAGATGAGCACGATGCCGAGGATGAGGAAGGCGAAGATGTCCTGGTAGCTGGAATTGAGGAAGCCGAAGCTCAGATCCTCGATGTAGCCGGCGCCGATGGATTCGACGAGGCCCAGCACGATGCCGCCGAGCATGGCGCCGGCAAGGTTGCCGATGCCCCCGAGCACCGCCGCGGTGAAGGCCTTGAGGCCGGGCATGAAACCCATCGCGTAGTGGGCAATCCCATAGTTGGACGAATACATCACCCCGGCCACCGCGGCCAGGCCCGAACCGATGATGAAGGTGGCGGCGATGATCTTGTTGGTATCGACCCCCATCAGGCTGGCCACCTTGTGGTTTTCGGCCGTGGCACGCATGGCGCGGCCGAGCCGGGTTTTATTGACCAGCACCACGAGGCCCACCATCAGCGTGGCCGACACGACCAGGATGGCGATCTGCACCGGCGTGATGAAAACGCCGGCGATGGGCTCCAGCGGGACCGTGGACACCAGCTGCGGAAAGGTGTGGTAATTGCGCCCCCAGATGATCATCGCGAGGGTTTGCAGCAAGAAGGACACCCCGATCGCGGTGATCAGCGGAGCCAGCCGCGGCGCGTTGCGCAGGCGGCGGTAGGCGGTGCGTTCGATGGTGTAGCCGAGGATCATGCACACCACCACCGAAATGGCGAGGCCCGCCAGCAGTGTGGGCACGAGGCCGAGTTCGGGGGCGTAGATCTGGAGCAGGCGGATCGCTTCGAGGGCGACCAGGGCGCCCACCATCAACACGTCGCCGTGGGCGAAGTTGATGAGGCCGAGGATGCCGTAGACCATCGTGTAGCCGAGGGCGATGAGCGCATAGACGCTGCCGACGACGAGGCCGTTTACGGTTTGCTGGAGAAGGGTTTCCATGGAAACGACCGGGGAAGATTGGAGGGAGGCGGGGGCAGATCGACGCACCCGCCGGCGGCGAAACCCGGGAGATCCCGGGTTCAACCACCGCGGGCGACTGAAGTCGCCCCTGCAGGGTCAGCGTGAAAACCTTACTGCACCGGCTCCCACTTGCCGGCCTTGAACTGATACACGGTGACCGCGCCATCCTTGATGTCGCCCTTGGCGTCGAAGGCCACGGTGCCGATCACGCCGGGGAAGTTCACCTTGCCGATCGCCGCCGCGTACTTGGCCGGGTCGGACGAGTTGGCGGCCTTCATGGCTTCGATGATGGCCGAGGCGGCGTCGTAGGCGTAGGGCGCGTAGATCTGCACGTCGGCGTTGAAACGCTTCTTGAAGCGGGCGTTGAAATCCTTGCCGCCCGGCATCTTGTCCAGCGGCAGGCCGGGCTGGGTGCAGTAGGCATTGGGGCTGATGGCGTCGCCGGCCAGCTTGATGATCTCGCCGGTACAGCCGCCGTCGCCGGTGATGAACTTGGCGGTGATGCCGAGCTGCTTGATCTGCTTGAGCATCGGGCCGCCCTGGGTGTCCATGCCGCTGTAAACGATCACGTCGGGCTTGGCGGCCTTGAGCTTGGTGAGGATGGCGGCAAAATCGGTGGCCTTGTCGCTGGTGAATTCACGGGTGACCACGGTGCCGCCGCTGGCCTTGACGGCCTTGACCACTTCGTCGGCGAGGCCCTGGCCGTAGGCCGTGCGATCGTCGATCACGGCAACGTTCTTGCCGAGGGAGGTGGCCGCAAACTTGCCGATGCCAAGGCCCTGCTGCACGTCGTTGGCGATGGTGCGGTAGGTGGCCTTGAAGCCCTGCTGGGTCAGCTTGGGGTTGGTGGAAGCCGGCGAGACCTGCGGAATGCCGCCTTCGTTATAAATGCGCGAGGCCGGAATCGAGGCGCCCGAATTAAGGTGACCGATGACGCCCTTCACGCCGGCATCGACCAGCCGCTGGGCCACGTTGGTGGCTGTTTTAGGGTCGGCCGCGTCATCTTCGGCCATCACTTCGAACTTCACCTTCTTGCCGCCGAGGGTCACGCCCTTGGCGTTGTAGTCCTCGATGGCGAGGCGCACGCCGTTCTCGATGTCCTTGCCCAGATGCGACTGGGTGCCGGTGAGCGGCGCGGCGGTACCGAGCTTGATGACTTCCTGGGCGTGCACGGCGGATGCACCAAGACCGAGCACGGCGAGGGCGACAAGGGTGCGTTTCATGCGGTTTTCTCCTCTGATGGGTAAGGGGCAAGGCTTTCTAGCAACTTCGGGGCCGCTTCAGGGCCGGGATTCCCATTTGCCGCCATTGAACTGATACAGCGCCACACCGCCTTCGCGGCTGTCGCCCTGGGCGTCGAAGGCGATATTGCCGGTGACGCCCTTGAAACTCACCTTTTGCAGCTGCGCCAGGTATTTGGCCGGATCGCTCGAATTGGCCAGCTTCATGGCTTCGATGAGGGCGTTGGTGGCGTCGTAGCTGTAGGGTGCGTAGAGCTGCACCGGCACGTTGAAGCGCTTGGTGAAGCGTTCGTTGAAGGCCTTGCCGGCGGGCATCTTGTCCATCGGAATGCCGGCCTGGGTGCAATACACGTCGCCGCTCATGGCCGCGCCGGCAATCTTGATCATCTCGGCGGTGCACGCGCCATCGCCGGCAAGATACTTGGCGCTGATGCCGAGCTGTTTCATCTGCTTGAGCAGCGGCGCCCCCTGGGCATCCATGCCGCCGTAGAAGATCGCATCGGGCTTGGTGGCCTTGAGCTTGGTGAGGATGGCGGCAAAATCGGTGGCCTTGTCGTTGGTGAATTCACGCCCCACCGGCTTGATGCCCAGTTGCTTGAGGCTATCCACCAGCGCGTCGGCGAGACCCTGACCGTAGGCAGTGCGGTCGTCGATCACCGCGATGCGCTGGGCCTTGAGCACGCCGGTGGCAAACTTTGCCATCGCGCTGCCCTGCTGGGTGTCGTTGGCGATGACCCGGTAGGTGGTCTTGTAGCCCTGACGGGTGAGCTTGGGGCTGGTGGACGACGGGGTGATCGCCGGAATCCCGGCCTGCTCGTAGATGCGCGAGGCGGGAATCGCCGCGCCGGACGTTACGTGCCCGATCACGCCCTTCACGCCGGCATCCACAAGGCGCTGGGCCACGGTGGTGGCGGTGCGCGGATCGGCCTGGTCGTCCTCGGACATCAGCTCGAACTTCACCTTCTGGCCGGCCAGGGTGACGCCCTTGGCGTTGGCGTCGTCCAGCGCGAGCTGGGCGCCAAACTGCTCGTCCTTGCCCACATGGGAAATCGGCCCGGTAAGGGGGCCGGCAAAACCGATCTTCACGACCGTGTCGGCCAGCGCCGGCGTAGTGCCGGCCATCATCACGCCGGCCAGGGCCAGCATCATTGCGCTGCGTTTCACCAGTGCATCCTCCTCAAGGGGTGTTCATGCCAGAATGGGTTCGATTGTAACCAAGCCCGGCCGCTTTGGCGGCCTGCCGGCGCCGCTGCCAAACCGAGGAGGATCACCCATGCGCAGATTGCTTACCCTTTTGCTCGGCGCACTGGCCATGCTGGGCCTGACCGGCTGCGACGCCGTGAACATGCAGGATCTGAAACCCGGCGTCTCCACCGGCTACGACGTGCGCGACAAGCTCGGCAAGCCGGGCATCGAATGGCGCAACGACGACGGCAGCGTAACCTGGGAATACACCCGCCAGCCCGAAGGCACCCAATGCTTCATGGCCACCATCGGGCCCGACAACATCCTGAAAAGCCTGGAGAACGTGCTCACGCCGCAAAACTTCGCCCGCGTGGCGCCCGGCTGGAACCGCGACCAGGTGCGCCGCCTGCTGGGCAAACCGCGCTCGGTGCAAAAGTTTGCGCTGAAGAAGGAAGAAGTGTGGGATTGGCGCCTGCCCGCCGAATTCAGTGCCGAAGTGTTCTTCAACATCCACTTCAACGAAGACGGCAAGGTGACCGGCACCAGCCGCTCGACCGAGCAAAAAGGCTGAAATACTACTGAAACCCAGTCATGTCATAGGCGAACGTCCTCAAGACAAGGGCTCCCCGGCTGTTACAAAACTTCACGTTGCGCCCCGGGGCCTGCTGCCATGCGTCAAAACCTGCCTGTCACAAAAAACGAATAGCCCCTTCACCGACGGCGCCGCCATCATCAGCCGCACTGATCCATCCGGAAACATTGTTTATTGCAACGAGGAGTTCGTCGTGGCCAGCGGCTTCAACCGCGACGAGGTCATTGGCAAACCCCACAACATCCTGCGTCACCCGGACATGCCGGTCGAGGCCTACCGCGACATGTGGGCCACCCTGCAACGCGGCCGACCGTGGAGCGGCATCGTCAAGAACCGCCGCAAGAACGGCGACTTCTACTGGGTACGCGCCACCGCCACCCCTCTTGCGGATGGCTCGGGCTACATGTCGGTGCGCATCAAGGCCCGGCGCGACGAGATCAGCAACGCCGAAACTCTCTATGCCCGCATGCGCGAGGACGCGGGCATCCGCCTGGAGGAAGGGCGGCTCGCCCCGACCGGCGTGGGCGCCGCCATCGCGAAAGCCCTGCCCCGCACCAGCCTGGCAACGCGCATCGGCCTCGTCAATGCGGCGCTTGCTGCCCTGTGCCTGATTGTTGGATTTGCAGGTCTCAACGCCACGGACAGGGCGCGCAGCGCCATTGGCGCGCTCCACCAGGAACAAGCGCAGGCGCTCCAGCAAGCCGCCCCGGATAATCCGGCCCGGGATCAGCTGAAACGCCTGACCGACGCCAGCGAAACCGCCCGCGCCACCGTCGAGGCGGACTACGGGCAGACCCGCAACCTGCTGGCCGCCCTGGGCGTCGGCGGAGTGGCCCTGGCCGGCCTGGCCACCGGGCTGCTCGTCAGCCGCCTGCGCCAGTCCATCGACGCGGGCAAGCGCGTGGCCGAGGCCATCGCCGCCGGCAACATGCTGGAACCCCTGCCCCCGGCCAGCGACGACGAACTGGGCAGCCTCATCGTCCACCTGGCAGTGATGCGCAACAACCTGCACGAACTGATCGCGTCGATCCGCAATGAAGTCACGGTACTGCTTGGCAACGCCCGCAGCCTGAGCGGCACCGCCAGCGATACCCGGGTACTGGCCGAAGAGCAGTCGGAATCGGCGTCGGCCATGGCCGCCGCGATCGAGCAGCTGTCCGTATCCATCGACCACATCAGCGACCACGCCCGAGAGTCCCGTGAGTTGTCGGAGCAATCCGGGGAGCAGGCGGCCCTGGGTTCGAAGGTCATAGGCGACGCGCTCACCGAAATGCGCGCCATTGCCAATTCGGTCAACCATACCGCCCAGTCGGTGCGCAACCTGGAAGGCCTGTCCGGCGAAATCTCGATGATCGTCGGCGTGATCCGGGAGATCGCCGACCAGACCAACCTGCTCGCCCTCAATGCCGCCATCGAGGCCGCGCGGGCCGGTGAGTCGGGACGGGGTTTCGCGGTGGTGGCCGACGAAGTGCGCAAGCTGGCCGAACGCACGGCAAACTCCACCGCCGAGATCACCTCCATGATCGACCGCATCCAGGCCGCCACCCGCAGCGCCGCCGACGACATGGAGGGCGGCGTCGATCGGGTGAGCCGCGGGGTGGGCCTCGCCGACCAGGCCGGAAGCGCCATCCAGTCACTCCATGACAGCAGCCGCCAGGTACTCGACTCGGTGCAAGGCATCACCCACGGCCTGAACGAGCAATCCTCCGCGGCCCGTGACATCGCCCAGCGGGTCGAGCAGATCGCCGGGGCTTCCGAATCCAATGCGTCCAGTGCCGCGCGCATCACCCACGCGGCCAGTGAGCTGGAAGACCTGGCCCGGACCCTGGAAAGCCTTTCCGGCCGCTTCCGCATCGCCTGACCTGCACACCCCGAAATGACAGGTGCTCCATCGTGCACATTGCATGGAGCACCTGTTCCATTTCGAAGCACCCTCCATGACGATGGATGCGGCGCAGCATTTCGCGACAGTCCACCCAAGGGACTGATAAAAAAAGAAACTATCTCCATAAGCGAGGCTGATCCCTCCCCTGGCACGCCCCCTGCTGATAAAGGACAACGCTGCAAAAAGCGTTTTCGACCAAAATCCAGGAGGAGACCTTCATGATCTACGCACTGCCCGGCACCCCCGAAGCCAAAGTCCAATACAAGTCCCAGTACGAAAACTTCATCGGCGGCAAGTGGGTTGCCCCGGTCAAGGGTGAATACTTCGACGTCATCACCCCGATCACCGGCAAGGCTTACACCAAGGCCGCCCGCTCCGGCGCAGAAGACGTGGAACTGGCCCTCGACGCCGCCCACGCCGCAGCCGACAAGTGGGGCCGCACCTCGGCCGGCGAGCGCGCCGGCCTGCTGCTGAAGATCGCCGACCGCCTGGAAGCCAACATCGAGAAGCTCGCCTACGCCGAAACCGTCGATAACGGCAAGGCCATCCGCGAAACCCTCAACGCCGACATCCCGCTGACCGTCGACCACTTCCGCTACTTTGCAGGCTGCCTGCGCGCCCAGGAAGGCGGCATCTCCGAGATCGACGAAAACACCGTCGCCTACCACTTCCACGAGCCCCTCGGCGTGGTCGGCCAGATCATCCCCTGGAACTTCCCGATCCTGATGGCCGCCTGGAAGCTGGCCCCCGCCATCGGCGCCGGCAACTGCGTGGTGCTCAAGCCCGCTGAATCCACCCCGATCTCGATCCTGATCCTGGTCGAACTGATCGCCGACCTGCTGCCGCCGGGCGTGCTCAACGTCGTCAATGGCTACGGCCGCGAAGCCGGCATGCCGCTGGCCACCAGCCGCCGCATCGCCAAGATCGCCTTCACCGGCTCCACCGCCACCGGCCGCGTCATCGCCCAGGCCGCAGCCACCAGCCTGATCCCCGCCACGCTGGAACTCGGCGGCAAGTCGCCCAACATCTTCTTCGAAGACATCATGGCCGCCGACGACGCCTTCCTCGACAAGGCTGTCGAAGGCATGGTGCTGTTCGCCTTCAACCAGGGCGAAGTGTGCACCTGCCCGTCCCGCGCGCTGATCCAGGAATCGATCTACGACCGCTTCATGGAAAAGGTCATGGCCCGCGTCAAGGCCATCAAGCAGCTCAGCCCGCTCGACACCGACAGCATGATGGGCGCCCAGGCTTCCCAGGATCAGCTCAGCAAGATCATGTCCTACATGGAAGTCGGCCGGCAGGATGGCGCCGAGTGTCTGACCGGCGGCGAACGTGCCATGCTGGGCGGCGAACTTGAAGGCGGCTATTACATCCAGCCGACCCTCTTCAAGGGCCACAACAAGATGCGCATCTTCCAGGAAGAGATCTTCGGACCGGTGCTGGCCGTGACCACCTTCAAGGACGAAGCCGAAGCCCTCGCCATCGCCAACGACACCCCGTACGGCCTCGGCGCTGGCGTGTGGAGCCGTGATGGCAGCCGCGCCTACCGCATGGGCCGTGGCATCAAGGCCGGCCGCGTCTGGACCAACTGCTACCACGCCTACCCGGCCGGTGCGACCTTCGGCGGCTACAAGGAATCCGGCATCGGCCGCGAAACCCACAAGATGATGCTCGACCACTACCAGCAGACCAAGAACCTGCTGGTCAGCTACAGCCCGAACGCACTGGGCTTCTTCTGATGTTCGTGTCGCACCTGTAAGGCAAGGTGTTGCGGGGCGGGATTTTTCCCGCCCCGTTTTTTTTTACCATGGAGCCCGTCATGACCCAACGCATCGTCGCCACCGACACCGCCCTCGCCTTCATCGACGAGCTGGCCGCCGAATTCGGCCCGCTGATGTTCCTGCTCTCCGGCGGCTGCTGCGACGGCAGCGTGCCCAACTGCTACAAGCAGGGCGAAATCCTGCCCGGCCCGACCATGCTGCTGCTCGGCGAAGTCGGCGGCGCGCCCTTCTACCTCGGCCATCAGGAATACACTTACTACGCCAGCTCGCAACTCACCCTCGACGTGCAGCCCGGCGGCGGTGGAGATTTCTCCCTCGACTGCGGCAAGGGGCGTGCCTTCGTCACCCGCTCGCGGCTTTTCAGCGACGCCGAAATCGCCGAGCTGGCACCGATCTCCAGCGACAAAACGCACGGAGCCCCATAACTTTTCACAGAGGCCACCTCAACCCGGTCACCGGATTGACGTAAAAAGCTAGGGAACCGGACGAGTGCTGTCCTGGTCTCGATGCTGTTCGTCCACAACCTGCCCCCGGTGGAGACTCCGTTCATGGCAACCCTGCTCTGGCTTCAAACCGGCTCCTGCAGTGGTGACACCATGTCGCTGCTCACCGCCGACAGCCCCTCCATCGAGACGCTGGTACGTAACGGCACCCTCGACATCCTGTGGCACCCGTCCCTGACCGAGGCCCGGCCCGGCGGGCTCGGCGGCTTGATCGCCGAGATCGAGGCCGGCACCCGGCCGCTCGACATCCTGTGCATCGAAGGCAGCCTGATCACCGGCCCTCTGGGCACCGGCATGTTCGACAGCTACCGCGGACGGCCCAAGATCCAGATCGCCGAAGCCCTGGCCCGGCGCGCCCGCCACGTGGTGGCAGTGGGCACCTGCGCAGCCTTCGGCGGCATTCCCGCCGCCCCGCCCAACCCCACCGACTGCACCGGCCTGCAGTTCGACCGTGAAACGCCCGGCGGACTGCTGCCCCCCGACTGGCGCTCCGGGGCCGGCCTGCCGGTGATCAACCTGGCCGGCTGCCCGACCCACCCCACCACCATCACCCGCAGCCTGGCCATGATCGCCCAGGGCCTGCCGCTGGAACTCGACGGACTCAACCGTCCGCGGGCCTTTTACGGCAGCACCGTGCACCAGGGCTGCACCCGCAACGAATACCACGACTACAACCTCGAAGAGACCCAGCTCGGCGGGCGCGGCTGCCTGTTTTTCAACCTCGGCTGCCAGGGCCCCAACACCCTCGCCAACTGCAACAGCGAGCTGTGGAACGGGCGCAGCAGCAAACCCCGCGCCGGCGTACCCTGCTTCGGCTGCACCTCGCCGGGCTTCCCCAAGGATGGCGACCTGTTCCGCACCGAGAAGATCGGCGCCGTGCCGGTGGCCCTGCCGCTGGGCGTCTCGCGCGCCCACTACATCGCCTACAAGAACCTCGCCCAGGCGGCCATGCCGCTGCGCATCAAGAACCGGGACATGGAGCCCTGAGAGCCCGATCATGGCCCGCACCACCCTCAACATCGATCTCAACCGCGTCGAAGGCGACCTGGAATTCCAGGTCGACCTCGAAGGCAATCGCATCGTCGACGCCCGCTGCGTCGGCACCCTGTTCCGCGGCTTCGAGCAACTCCTGATCGGCCGCGCCCCCAAGGACGGCCTCGTCATCACGCCGCGCGTGTGCGGCATCTGCGGCACCGCCCATCTCTACACCGCCGCGCTCGCCCTGGAACGGCTCGCCCGGCTGCCGGTCCACGCCCCGCGCCACCCTGGTGCGCAACCTGTGCCTGATGGCCGAAAACGTGCAGTCCGACCTGCGCCAGAGCTTCCTGTTCTTCACGCCCGACTTCGTGCACGCCCGCTACGCCGGCCTGCCGCTCTTTGCCGACATCGAAGCCGCCTTCGCGCCGCTGAAGGGCCGCGTCGTGCGCGCCACCCTCGCCGCCTCGCGCAAGGTGGTCGAGCTGGTGGCCATATTCGGCGGCCAGTGGCCCCACTCCTCCTACATGCTGCCCGGCGGGATCACCCGCGGCGCCACGGCCCGCGAGCTGATCGACTGCCAGGACATCGTCGACCAGGTCATCCGCTACTACGAAGACGAAGTGATCGGCGACAGCCTCGACAACTGGCTCGCCCTTGATGACGCCGACGCCTTTTTCAGCTGGCTCGACGCAGCCCCCCACGCCGCCAGCGCCATCGGCCTCCTCACCCGCTTCGCCCGCCGCATCGGCCTGCAAAAAACCGGCATCGGCGCCCGCCACTTTCTCAGCGCCGGCGCCTGGCACGACCCGCAGCACGGGCCGGCGCCCGCCAGCCTGCCCGGCGCCGGCATCTACCACGCAGACACCGGCCAGCTCGACCCCTTCGACCCGGCCCTGATCAACGAGCACGTGCGCCACGCCTGGTACCGCCCCTATCCCGGCGGCCTCCATCCCTTTGCCGGCGAAACCGTGCCCGACTATCAACCCGACACCGACCGCTACACCTGGGCCAAGGCCCCGCGCTACGGCGAACTCGTCGTCGAAGCCGGCCCGCTGGCCGAACTGCTCACCGGCGGCGACACGCTGATTCGCAGCCTCCTCGCCAGCGAGGGCCCCAACACCTGGCTGCGCCAGTTTGCCCGCCTGCGCCGCACCGGCCACACCCTGCACCACATGAAGCAGCATCTCGCTGATCTCGCCGGCCAGCTCGGCACGCCCCACTATCTGCCCCCGCCGGCCGATGCCTTCGACAACGGCGAGGGCTACGGCTTCGTGCAGGCCGCCCGCGGCAGCCTCGGCCACTGGATACAGGTCGAAGACGGGCGCATCAGCCGCTACCAGATCGTCACCCCCACCGCCTGGAACGCCTCGCCCAAAGACAGCGCCGGCCGCCACGGCCACTGGGAACAGAGCGTCATCGGCCTCGAACTGGCCGACCCGTCCGACCCCATCGAGATCGGCCACATCGTGCGTGCCCACGACCCGTGCCTGGTGTGCACCGTGCATTTCGTCGGACGCAGCGAAAAACACCGCTATGGCGTCTGAAGCTCGCACCGCCCTCCACGTCATCTGCTTTGGCAACGAACTCCACGGCGACGACGGCTTCGGCCCCGCCGTGCATGCGCGCCTGGCCGCCGCAGCGCTGCCCGCCGGCGTACGCCTGATGCGCGCCGATCTGGCCGGGCTGGCCGCCATCGCCTGCTTCGAAGGCTGCGCGCAGGCCATCATCGTGGATGCCGTCCAGGGCTTCGGCCCGCCGGGCTCGCTGCATGATCTGGACGCCAGCGCCATTGCCGCCGACGCCGCCGGCAACGAAGCCCGCGCCGGCTTTCACGGCGCCGGCGTAGGCAGCCTGCTGCAACTGCTGCCGGCAGCTCTCGATCAAGTGCCGGCAATCCGCCTCGTCGGCGTCGAAGCCGGCCACATCCAGGCCTTTTCACCCGGTCTCTCGGCCGCGGTTGCCGCCGCGGTCGACAAGGCCGCCGCGCACATCATCGCCCGGTGGGCACCACCATGAGCAAGCAGACCGACGAAACCACGCGCCTGCGCGCCGAACTCGAAGCCCTGCGCGAAGCCAACGCCACCCTCGAACAACAGATCACGGCCGTCACCGGCATGATGGACGCGATGGTGGACGAAGTGAGCGCCAAATCCCGCCAGCTCGAACTGCGCAACGCCGAGCAGGCCCGGATGAGCAGCTTCGTCAGCAACGTGATGAACACCATGGACAGCCTGCTGCTGGTCGTCGACCGCTTCGGGCGCATCAGCCAGGCCAATGCCGCAACCCGGCGCAATCTCGGCCTCGACCCGGCCAGCCTGATCGGCACCTCGCCCGACAGCCTGCTTACCGACGACACCCTGGCTCCGCTGCACGCCGCCTCGCCCAGCTTTGCGCCCGGCACGGTACTGTTCCGCACCATCCTGAAACAGGGCGGCCTGGAGATGGAAACCTGCCTCCGCAGCCACCTGCCCGGCGCCGGCGCCTGCCATTTCATGCTCCGCGCCACGCCTCTCTACGAACACAACGGCAAGCTCGCCGGCGCCGTCATCGTCGGCACCGACATCAGCGAACTCCGCGCCCGCGAGCAGGCCCTGAAAGCCAGCGAGCAGCGCTTTCGCGATTTCTCGACGGTATCGTCAGACTGGTTCTGGGAAACCGACGCCGAGATGCGTTTTACCGTTTACGCGGGGCCGGACATCTCCGGCCAGAACCTGATCGACATCGTGCGCGGCAAACGCCGCGAAGAATTCGCCAGCCCCGACGAGCGCCAGAACACCGCCAAGTGGGCCACCTATCTCAACACCATCGCCCGCCGCCAGGCCTTCCGCGACTTCGAATACCAAGCCCATTCCATCAACATCCGTCCAACCTGGTACAGCACGTCCGGCACGCCCCACTTTGGCAGCGACGGAGAATTTCTCGGCTACCGCGGCACCTCCAAGGACATCACGGCACGCAAGGCCATCGAGGCCGAGCTGCTGCATCACCGCGACCATCTCTCCGAACTCGTCGCCGCCCAGACCACCGACCTGGTCCGCGCCAAGGAAGCCGCCGAGCGGGCCAACCAGCTGCAAAGCGAGTTTCTGGCCAATATGTCCCACGAGTTCCGCACGCCGCTGCACGGCATCCTGTCCTACGCGCGGCTCGGCGAAACCCGCACCGGCAAGACTCCAAGCGAAAAGATCATCAATTACTTCGAGCGCATCCACCAGAGCGGCAGCCGCATGGCCGATCTCGTCAATGACCTGCTCGACCTCGCCAAGCTCGAATCGCGGCGCGTGGATTTCGCGCTGCACCGGGCCGACATGGCCGTGCTCGTGAGCCGCGTGCAATCCGACCTCGCCGCGCTACTCGCCCAGCGCCACATCACGCTGGCCGTCGACACCCGCACCACCAGCACCGTGGCCCTGATCGACACCCAGCAGTTCCACCATGCCATCCAGAACCTGCTGGCCAACGCCATCAAGTTCTCGCCGAACGGCGGCACCATCACCGTCGGCTTCAGCGACGCGATGATCGGCCGCCGCGAAGCCCTGGCCCTGACCGTGCGCGACCAGGGCATCGGCATTCCGCCCGGTGAAGAGGAGCGCATCTTCGACAAGTTCGTGCAAAGCAGCGCCACCAAGACCGGCGCCGGCGGCACCGGGCTCGGCCTCGCCATCACCCTCGAAATCGTGCGCGGCCACAACGGCACCCTCGCCGCCCGCAACCACCCCGAAGGCGGCGCAGTTTTCGAAATCTGCGTACCGCGGCAGCCCCCGGACGCGGCCTGAGCGTCGACGAAGTGCGCGGGAACCATACCAGACTGTTTTAGTCGGATAATAAGCAGCAACCCGCAGCATAGCGGGCACGCGCGCACGTCCGAGGCACCGCTTCGGCCGGCGCAAGCCTTCCCCAACCGAGTTTCCGCTGCCCCATGCCCACCCTCGAAACGCTCTCCTTCGACAACGCCTTCGCGCGCCTGCCGGACGCATTCTTCACCCGCCTGCCGCCCCAGCCGCTGCCCGACCCCTACCTCGTCGCCGCCAGCCCGGCCGCCGCCGCGCTGATCGGGCTGGATGCCGCCGAACTCGCGCGCCCGGAGTTTGCCCAGGTGTTTTCCGGCAATCGCCTGCTGCCGGGCAGCGAGCCGCTGGCCGCCGTGTATTCCGGCCACCAGTTCGGCGTATGGGCCGGCCAGCTGGGCGACGGACGCGCCCATTTGCTGGGCGAAGTCGCCGGCACCGGCACGGGCTGGGAGATCCAGCTCAAGGGCGCCGGCCAGACGCCCTATTCGCGCTTTGCCGACGGCCGCGCCGTGCTGCGCTCATCCATCCGCGAATTCCTCTGCTCCGAAGCCATGGCCGCCCTCGGCATTCCCACCACCCGCGCCCTCAGCGTGGTCGGTTCCCACGCCCCGGTGCGCCGCGAAACCATGGAAACCGCCGCCGTCGTCGCCCGGCTGGCGCCGAGCTTCATCCGCTTCGGCTCCTTCGAGCACTGGGCCGCCAAGGGCAAGACCACCGAGCTGCGCCAGCTCGCCGACTACGTCATCGAGCGCTTTCGCCCCGAATGCCGCGACGCCGCCAACCCTTACGGCGCGCTGCTCGCGGACGTGGGCCGGCGCACCGGCGAACTCATCGCCAGGTGGCAGGCCGTGGGCTTCATGCACGGCGTGATGAACACCGACAACATGTCGATCCTCGGCCTCACCCTCGATTACGGCCCGTTCGGCTTCATGGACGCCTTCGACCCCCACCACATCTGCAACCACTCCGACGACCGCGGCCGCTACAGCTACAAGTCGCAACCGCAGATCGGCCACTGGAACCTCTACGCGCTCGGCAGCGCGCTGGCCCCGCTGATCGGCGAGCCGGAAGACGTGCAGGCCGCCATCGAAACCAGCTACGCCCCGGCCTTCGAAGGCCACTTCATGGATCTCATGCGCGCCAAGCTCGGCCTCGCCCGCGCCCTGCCCGGCGACGAGGATTTCATCGGCGACACCTTCGGCATGCTCCAGCAGCAGCACCCGGATTACACGCAGTTCTTCCGCCGCCTCGGCACGCTCCCCGCGAAGGTCGACGAAACCACACGGACAACCACCGACGCCCCGCTGCGCGACCTGGCCATCGACCGGGACGGCCTCGACGCCTGGCTCGCCCTGTGGCGTGCCCGCCTGGCCGCCGAAGGCCGGCCCGACGCCGAACGCCAGGCCGCGATGATGGGCGTCAATCCCAAGTACGTGCTGCGCAACTGGATCGCCGAATCCGCCATCCGTGCCGCCCAGGGCGGCAATTTCAGCGAGGTGGACAAAGTACTGGCCTGCCTCGCCAGCCCCTTCGACGATCAGCCCCACAACGAGCGCTACGCCGCCCCGCCACCCGACTGGGCTGCGGGGCTGGCGGTGAGCTGTTCGAGCTGAACTCAAGGCCCGGCGCGCCCTGCCGTAGTCCTGCAGTCGAATATCCGAGTAGTCCGAGGTATGTCTCACCACACACCCCCCTTCATCGAGTCGGCCCTGTTCGTTCATAGCCCGGAAGCCATCATCTGCTGCACGCAGGATGGCGCGGTGGCCGCGGCCAACAAGGCCGCGTGCCGGCTGTTGGGCTATTCGCACGCAGCGCTGACCCGGCTGAACCGGGCCGATCTCTTCGACTCCAACGTCCTCGCCGGTTTGAGCCCGGCCGGCGACGCCGAAGAGACGACCCTTTCGGGAGAGTGCTGCGCTCAGGACGACGGGCGGGCCTTCCTGGCCGAATTCAAGGCCACCGCCTTTGCCGACGAAAACGGCACGCAGTGGGTCTGCATCGCCTTCAGCAACGTTACCCAGCTGCGGGAAAACGAAGCCCGCTACGCCCGCGTCCTGGAAGGCAGCAACCAGGGTTTCTGGGACTGGAACCTCAAGACCGGGCAGTTCACCGTCAGCGCCCGCTACGAATCGATGCTGGGCTACGCCGTCGGCGAGCGGAGTCTTGCACCCGAAGAATGGCCCAGGCACGTTCACCCGGACGACCTCGAAGTGGCCATTTCGTCCATCCGCCAGCACCTGAGCGGCGCCAGCCCCTTTCACAAAGCCGAGATCCGCTGCCGCATGAAAAACGGCGAATGGAAGTGGATCCTGACCCGAGGCCGCGTCGTCGAATGGAGCACCGACGGCTCGCCGCTGATCATGGCCGGCACCCACACCGACATTTCCGAGCGCAAGCGCGCGGACGACGAGCTGCGCCAGCACCGCGAACACCTCGAGGAACTCGTCGCCCAGCGCACCGCCGAGCTGAACAACCTCTACAACCGCGCGCCCTGTGGCTACCACTCCCTCGATCCGGCCGGGCAGATCATCGCGATCAACGACACCGAGCTGCAGATGCTCGGCTACACGCGGGACGAGGTGGTCGGAAAACTGAACATCCGCGACATCATGGCGCCCCACGATCGGCCCCGTTTTGAAGGGCTCTTCGCCGAATTCACGCGCCAGGGGCGTATTTTGAATCTCGAATACGACGTGCTGCGCAAGGACGGCACAAGCATTCCGGTGCTCGTCAACTCCGAACTGATCAGGGCTGCCGACGGCGGCTTTCTCTACAGCAGCACGACGATGAGCGACAACCGGGAGCGCAAGGCAAAAGAAGCACAGATCGCCGCGCTGCACTCGGAACTGCAACGGCGCGCCGATGAAGCCGAAGCGGCCAGCCGCGCCAAAAGCGCCTTCCTGGCCAACATGAGCCATGAAATCCGCACCCCGCTGAATGCCATCATCGGCATGACCCACCTCCTGCGCCGCACCGAGCTGACCGAACGTCAGACCGGGCAGCTGGCCAGGATAGACACAGCAGGCCGACACCTGCTGCAGGTCATCAACGACATCCTCGACATTTCCAAGATCGAGGCCGGAAAACTCGAACTCGAAACAATCGAGCTGGAATCCGCCGAACTTCTGCCGGAAGTGGCCGCCCTCATCGAAGAACGCGCCCTTGAAAAAGGCGTGCAGATCGTCGTCGAAACACCGCCGCGCGAAGTCCGGCTGCTGGGCGACCCCACGCGATTGCGCCAGGCGCTGCTCAACCTCGCCACCAACGCCATCAAGTTCACCGACACCGGCCGGGTCACACTGCGCATGCAGCTCGCCTCCGAAAGCACCGACGACGTGCTGCTCCGCTTCGAGGTCGAGGATACCGGCATCGGCATCGCGCCCGAGGCGCTGGCGCAGCTCTTCACGGCCTTCGAGCAGGGCGACAATTCGACCACCCGGAAATACGGTGGCACCGGCCTGGGCCTGGTCATCACCCGGCGGCTGGCCGAACTGATGGGCGGACAGGCCGGCGCCGAGTCACGCAAGGATATCGGCAGCCGCTTCTGGTTTACCGCCCGCCTGCAAAGGGCAACGGCGCAGCTCGAGGCGGCGGCGCCGGAACGCGAAACCGACAACCACGAAGCCATCCTCGTCGGCGGCCTGCACGGCGCACAGATCCTGCTGGCCGAAGACGAGCCGGTCAATCAGGAAATCGCCCGCGACTTGCTGGAAGAACTGGGGCTCATCGTGCATGTCGCCAACAACGGCGCCGAAGCCGTGGCCATGGCCGGTGCGGCCCGCTACGGGCTGATCCTGATGGACATGCAGATGCCGCTGATGGACGGGCTGGACGCCACGCGATGCATCCGCGCCTTGCCGGCGGGCGCCGACGTACCGATCATCGCCATGACCGCCAACGCCTTTGCCGAAGACCGCCAGCGCTGCCAGGCGGCCGGCATGAACGATTTCCTGAGCAAGCCGGTCGACCCGGACCTCCTCTACGCGACGGTCATCCGCTGGCTGCGCCAGCATTAAGAGCTTGTCCGTGAATAAGAGGCCGAGGCCGGGCTATTTACGGACAAGCTCTGAATCATCCGAAGCGCCAGCCCCCGTGGCTGCCGGCCACGGCCCCCGCCACCACCACCAGGCTCACCGTCAGCAGCACCACGTGTACGCGCTGGATGCGCGCCATCGTGCCCACCGGGTCACGCCGGGCGAGTTTCGCGAAGAGCTTTTGCAGCACGAAGGGCTCGAGGATGAAGAGCATCACCGCGAAGATCGTCCACACCGCCACCATGCCGTGCATCCACCACCAGGCGGCCGGATCGGCGAAGCGATCCCACGCGCCCAGCAGCCCTGTGAGCCACAGGCCCGAGGCGCCCGCGAGTAGCACGCTCCAGCGGGCGATGGCGGCGAAGCGGTGTTCGAGGCGCTCGAAAAGCTCAAGCTGTGCCTGTGGTTCGGCCATGGCGCGGCAGGCGGGAATCATCACCATCGTCACGAAGGCCACACCGCCGATCCAGATCAGCACCGCCAGAACGTGGATCGCGCGGGCGATGGCAAAATCGTTGAAGCCGGTCACTGGGTTTTCCTCTCGGAGTTCGGGGTCGGTCTGGGCGCGGCAAACGCCGCTTCGTTGTGACGCGCCGCCTCGCCGCTCACCCATTGCAGCAGCGGGCCGTTGGGGTTGTCGGCCTGGGTGGTTGCACAGGCGCTGATGCACTGGGCGCACTGGGTGCAGGTAAACATCGTGCGCTTGATGTTGCGCGGCTTGAGGCGCATCGGGCAGACGTGGTCACAGGCGCTGTAGCAACTGGCGCAGTCGGCCGCCCGGTCGCGCTCGAAACCCACCACCATCGCCGTCCGGTTGCCCATCCAGGCCAGGCTCTGGAACATGCCCACAGCGCAGGCGTAGCGACAGAACAAGTGACGCGCGAAGAGAAATTCGGCCGACAGCACCACCGTGCCGGCCGTGATGAAGATGAACTCGCTGCGGGTTGGCGCCCCGGCCAGCAGATGGCTATACACCTGGAAGGGCGGCAACAGGTAGGTGAGCAGCACCACCGCCCACACGAAGGCAAAGCCCACCGCCAGCGGCACGGTCACCAGCCACCACAGGCGGTCGTACACCACCGGCGTGCCGTCGGGCTCGCGGGGCGGCAGCGGGCGTGATTCCCACAGGCTGGGCCGGCCAATGGCCCGGCGCATGAAGCCGTTGATGGTTTCAACCACCGAAAAATGCGGGCACAACCAGCCACAGTACAGCCGCCCCCACTTCCACGACACCCAGATCAGCACCGCGCCGGTGGCGAGGATGGGCAGCAGCACGCGGCCGATCACCCGCCCGACGGCACCCAGCGCGTCGATGCGCCCGGCGGAAAAATCCTCCAGCCCGGCATGCCATTCAAAACCCAGCAGCCAGGCGTGGCCGGCCACGAGATCGAAGCGCAGCAGATTGAAAACCGGCGCGAGGATGAACAGCACGAAGAAGCCCGCCTGCGCCCAGCGCCGCCAGCGCTGGCGGCCACCGTCGGCCGGCGTGCCGACGGGTTTGATCGGAATGATGCGTTGCCCGGCCATCAGCGTGGCCCGATCAGCGGAAAGCGGAAAGGCTTGCCCGCCAGCGCCTTCGACAGGCCGATGGCGCCGCAGAAGATCAGCGTGGAGTGGCAGCACGTGAAGTAGAGGATCACGATGATCCACGTGGAGGCGGCGTCGTAGCCGCCGGCCAGGATGATGGCCACGTTGGCCACGACCAGCAGCGCGCCGGCCCACAGGCTGGCGGCGAGGGTCTGGCGCAGGTGGCCGCGGGCCAGCTCCGGCGCCCGGCGGCGCTCACGCAGCCACAGCACCAGCAGCGCGACAAAGCCCAGCCCCGGCACGATCATGAGATTGGCGAGATACAGCGCCTCGGCAGCGACGGCGAGCTCGCGGCCGGGAATGTCGAAATCGAGACTGGCGTCGTCCATGGCAATTGACCGGCAGGTGAATGCAAGGAGCGGACAGGCCCGTGCCCAAAGGACACGAGCCCCTGCAAAATTGATTCACGGAAGCGGAGATTAGTTCACCGCCGCCGGCAGGTACTTGACCCGCGGCAAGCCGGACAGACGAAGCCGCCCCGTCAGATCACCTCAAGCAGCTTGCCCCGCAGGTGCTCGGCCTCGCGCCGGCCGTTGCGGGAGCTGACGATGGCGTGATACCACTCGTCGAAGAGGCTGCGCAGATCGGCCTGGTTGCGGGCCGCCTCGATGCGGTCCTGGAGCGAACTGGTGCCCAGCGCGCCGACAAAGGCGTTGAGGGTGTTGAGCATGAAGTTGCGCGCCTGCTGCAGGCGCACCGGGTCGTCGCCGGGCGGATGCAGGCGGAAAGCCACCAGCGGCGGCAGAGCGGCATCGACAGGCTGCGCGCCCGCGGGGCCGGCCACGCCGGTCATCTCGATGAAGCCTTCCTCTTCCAGCATGCCCAGGGTGTGCTGCAGATCGTCCGACTGCAGCATGCCGCGCAGCTCTTCGACCGGCCGCTTGCCGTCCACGAAGATCAGAACGCGACGCACCCGCGGGTTGAGACCGCCGGCGCGGGTTTCGATCTCCGCGTGGCCCTTGCGGGTCTTGGCAAAAATGACGGCCATGCTGCCTCCTTGTGCGCACCGGCCCGGTGCCGGTGTGTCGTCTTCGACACATTGTAACGACGATGGGATTCAGCGGGCAGACCGGCCTGCGAGGCTATTGTCGCCATGCCGGGCCGGTGGAGGGGGTTTATAGTCGGCAACCTTAACTTAGCCGGAGACTTGCCATGCGCAACATGCTGTTCGTTTCCCTGGCCCTGGCCACTTTTGCCACGGCAACGCCGGTGGCCGCGGTGGACCTGGACCTTTCGATCCAGGTGCCCGGAATGTCGCTCTACATCGGCGACCGCAACCGCGACGGCCGCTACTGGGATGGCGACCGCTGGCGCGAAGAAAACTGGTGGCGCGACAACTGCCACCGCTACGAAGGCCGCAAGAATTTCCGCGGTCGCTGCGAACCCCGGCGCGGGGGCGACGGCGGCTCCGAAGGCCACTGTCCGCCGGGTCAGGCCAAGAAGGGGCGCTGCTGAACTTCGGGGCGTCGCCCTTTAACCCGGCTTAACCCGGCCCTTGAATAGCTCCAAGCGTGTCGAAAGGCAGCCTGGGGCGACTTCAGTCGCCCACGGACTCGGATCGAAGGCATGTGGATGATTCAATGCGCCTAGGGCGAATGACTTGGCTATGTTCGCGTTAAGTGTGGAAAGCGTTTTCCCCGCGACAGGTCAGGTTCTCCAAGCCCAGCGGGCTTTCCCGTGTTTGGCGTCACATCGGCCGGGGGTTTCCCACGGCCGGGTTTGCACACCCGGCCGGCTACGGCGGCGCGG